>CAKVJR010000210.1 GCA_934754855.1 uncultured Candidatus Melainabacteria bacterium | reverse complement strand
GTCATAAACCACCCACCAAACCTTTCCGTCTAACGCGGTTCTTCGTCTCGGTTCAAACGGAATTTCTTCTTTGTAGAACGCAATTCTTTTGCCTAAATAATTCGTCCCGCAATTATAAAATGCGTAATTATTGATATATTTGTCAAAATCATAATCGAGCGGAATTTCTCCCATTCCAACCCACATATTATTGGGACGGACATTACAAGGCAAGCAGTAAACCGCTTTGCCTTCCGAGTGCATTTTGCGAGCCTGAGTTTTTGTTATTTTTTCGTAGTTCATATTTTACCTCCTGAACTTTAAATTATTTCGTATTCGTAATTTTTGAAAAATTTCTTTGCTTCTTCTGATCTGATTTTTTCAAAATGAACGCAATCTCTTATATACTCGTCTCCGAAGTCTAAAACTTCGTCAAGATATTTTTTAGCATCTTTTTTTCTCTTAAAGAGCAAAAATTTTCCTTTACTTGCGATAATGTGCCTCGCGCCGTCTTTTGCCGTTAATGAATCAAAAATTTCACAAAACCAAAACATTTTATAACACCTCTTTCAATTTTTCAATTATATTTGAGTAAAACTCTTCCATTTCTTTCGCATGTTCAAGCCTTTTGTCATATTCCTCATCGTAACGCCCCAGCTTATCGTATGCAATTTCAATTTCAAGTCGGTTGCATTCAATTGTCTTTTTTGCATAATAAACGCAGGCGATTACTTTTTGTTTTTCGAGTTCTGTTAGTTTTGTCATGTTATTTTACCTCCAAGGTTGTTGATCTATCAAAAATACAATTCCCGCTCTTCGTGAAATGATAAGCGAGAACTTTCCAGTCGCCTTCCCAAGTCCACGAAACCTCCCAACCAAGAGCTGAATTTGTTGCGGTTTTGCCGATGAGAATTTTGCCATCTTCTGTTTGTGTTATGAGGCGACGGCAAGGATTGCCGTAAATACTATTGTTGAGTTTTTCAACTTTTAAGATTTTGAGATTTTCTTTAAATTCTTTCATGATATTTTCTCCTTTATTTTTAGATATTCAGTGATTTTCTGACTTCGATTACGAGTAAACCAGTGATTGCGTTGTAAGCCACAAAGTTGTGGTCGATATATATTTCACCCGCTTCTACTTGATATGCAGGAACGGCGAGACCGAGATATTCCATAATTGCGTCAGTCGGCATTGCTTGCTCTTCAATTTCTTTTTATACGTTTCTACCATTTTACTAATTGCCGACTTTTCAACTTTTATCGATTCTCCGTAAAAGCTCACGAAGTCGCGATAAAACTTGCGATTTGCAACGTCGACGCGAAGTCGCGCCGTGTTGCCGTTTTTGTCTGTTTTGCCGATAAATTCCATAATTTCTGCTGTCATATTTTTATCTCCTTTGTGGATTTTTTTCTTTGCAAAGCTTATAATATTCTCTTCGTGCGTCAGGCGCCGAGGGGAATTGTTCTGTTTGGATATCCGTATCTTGATTAGGTACGTCTCCTCCAATATGTCTTGTTATGAGGATAACTACATTTTCTTCGCAAATGATTATTTCTCTG
>CAKVJR010000209.1 GCA_934754855.1 uncultured Candidatus Melainabacteria bacterium | reverse complement strand
CTTTTGTACTTGTGGGGCTAAATGGCATCAAAATTCTGACTTTTTAGAGTTAGGGGACCCCACAAGATACTTTTGTACTTGTGGGGCTTAATTATTAATCCCGCCTTTTCAGGGCGGGCTTTGCATTTTCAAAACATTTGGCTGTGTTCGCATTGAAAAAGTGCAGAGAAAATGGTATAATAAACATAATCCGATGATAAGAGGTCCGTATGGAAAACAAAATCAAAATTTTTGAGCAAAAACAAATTCGTACGGCATGGAACGCCGATGAAGAAGAATGGTATTTTTCCGTCGTGGATATTGTATCCGTTTTGACTGATAATGACTATCAAGCCGCGAGGAATTACTGGAAGGGTTTACGCAAACGTCTTTCGGACGAAGGAAGCGAACTGGTTACAAATTGTAACCTGTTGAAAATGCAGGCTTTCGACGGTAAAATGCGTGAAACCGATTGTCTTTATACGAAAGGCGTTTTGCGGCTTGTGCAGTCGATTCCGGATGTTGTTTGTAGTGATTATTTGCGAGTTAACGGAGTTTTAGGATGCGTTGGATTTACGAGATAAACAAAGATAATTCGGTCAGGTTTGCGTTGGGACAAATATTTAACCCCAGCGGAAAAACATTGCTTTGCTTTGGTATAAACCCCAGTACTGCTTGTCCGGAAAGTATTGATAATACAATAAGAAAAATAATTAACATCAGCAGATATAATGGTTATGAAAATTGGATTATGCTTAATGTATATCCGCAAAGAGCAACAAATCCGAACGATTTACATATTGAATGCGACGAGGATCTTGTACAAAGTAATTTATTGCATATTAGGAATATTTCAAAAAACTATTCCGACAGTGATGTATTGCTCGCGTATGGTAACTTGATTTCAAAGCGTAAGTATTTGAAAAATTGTCTTGAAGAAATTCTTTCCTTGTTAAATGACGGATGCCACAGAAGTATAAAGATCATAAAATTAACGAGAAACGGAAATCCCGTTCATCCGTTATATCAATCAAAAACATCCGTTCTGGTCGATTATGAATATGAATGTCGGAAGTTGTCGGGTGCAAGCGATAAGCCCGCGCTTGAAGTAAAAAAGGACAAACAAGAATAAACCCCGCCGTTTTGCACAGAATAAAGGGCGGAGGGTTTATGAAATCATTGAAAAGTAAAAATGAAATCAATCAGGCGGCGTTTGCGCCGAATATGTATGATCCGCTTGGAATGTATGGCTGTTTCCCCGCGCTTATGACTTTTGAAACGTACGAGCCGCTTGAAACGCCCACGCAAGATGCGGACGACCTATAAGCGCAAACTGCGCTGTTGAAATTGCATTATCGCGCGCGATAATGCTCACTCTTATGCTTGTTTGCGCCTTTTTCTCCACGCAAGTACAAAAGTATCTTGCGTGGGCTTTTAAACAAGATAATCCTTGTAAAACTAGTGCGGACGGACGTCGGTTAAGGACGAAAGAAAAGCACAAAAAAAATCACCGATTGCTCGGTGATTCTTTTTTGTTAAGCAATAATACTTATCTTGCGTCTTTTACGCCTTGTTC
>CAKVJR010000208.1 GCA_934754855.1 uncultured Candidatus Melainabacteria bacterium | reverse complement strand
CAATCTTCTCATAATAAGAGGAGTGTAAACATCTTCGATATAATATTATAGCGAGATTCTCGCAAGAATATTATATCGGAGGTGTCTTTTTATGAAGACAAAACAAACATTTGAAGAATACTTAAGGAAGGGTAATTTGTCCGAAAATACCATTACATCGTATCTGTGGACGGTGAATTATTTTACTGAGCATTACGATACGGTAAACAAAGAAAATTTACTTGCTTATAAAGGCTACTTAATGGAATTTTTTAAGCCTAAGACTGTAAACTTACGCATACAGGCAATAAACAAATATCTTGAATATTTAGGAAAAGAAAAAATATCATTAAAAGCTGTAAAGATACAGCAAAAGAACTTTTTGGAAAATATTATCAGTAATGCGGATTATATTTTTTTGAAAAACCAGCTAAAAAAAGATGGAAATATGGAATGGTATTTTGTTGTTTGGTATTTGGCTGCTACCGGAGCAAGAGTAAGCGAATTGATACAAATCAAAATTGAGCATATTGAAATCGGCTATTTTGATTTATACACGAAAGGTGGAAAATTACGACGACTTTACATACCAAAAAAATTAAAAAAAGAAACTCTGGAATGGCTGGAGAAAACAAACCGTTCCTCCGGCTATCTGTTTCTAAATCGTTACGGCGACAGAATTACTACCCGTGGTATTTCGCAACAGCTCAAAAATTATGCAGATAAATATGGCCTTGATAAAAAGGTAGTTTATCCGCATTCTTTTCGTCATCGTTATGCAAAAAACTTTCTTGAGAAATATAATGATATCGCCTTGCTTGCCGACCTTATGGGACACGAAAGTATTGAAACGACACGAATATACCTTCGCCGTACTGCGAGCGAACAGCAGGATCTTGTTGACAAAATTGTAACTTGGTAAAATCAAGAGACTAGGAAAAAAACTCCTTTTTCACTCCCAAATTAAATGAAATGCCGAACAAAAGCGGTCGTAATTCGACTGATTTTACCCGGCATTCTTTCAATTCTGAAACATGAAAACCTGTTTTTTTTAATACAGTGCTGCGAATCGCCTGCTCAAGCATGGCGCCAAGACGGGTTACGGGCAAAACGGCGATTTTTGAGATTTGCCCGTAAATGGCAGTCTTTGGTTAGTCAAGTCCTAATTTGTGTGTAAATTGTTTTTTTCTCCCAGGCACTAGTTGTGCAAGGGATGCCATTGCATCCATGTCTGCGCACCAGCACTTTTGAAGGAGCTGTCAAGGGTGCGCCTTTGCGCACCTCGAAGAGGTTCCCTTGACAGCTTCGTAAAGAGTGCTACACCTCACGCAGCTCTTAGTTTTTGTTGTTTCTCCGCCAATTTTCTGAGTTCAGCAACTGTCTTGGAATTGGACATCAATGTATAGTTTGCCGGACTGAATATTTCCTTCTTTGAGATCACAGCATCGTTTCTTTCCAACAAAACGGAATCCATCAGCCGTATCAGCGATTCTTCATTCGGGAAGATTCCGATGATGGAAGAACGTCGCTTCAGCTCTTTGTTCAGTCGTTCTATATGGTTTGATGTTCTGAAATATCTCCGAAAATTCTTGGGAAGCACCATGACGGTCATGGCACTTTCAAAGCCTTCATCGAGGAATGAC
>CAKVJR010000207.1 GCA_934754855.1 uncultured Candidatus Melainabacteria bacterium | reverse complement strand
ATTACGGGTATTGCAAACGCTTATTATGATGCGTATCCGATTGTTGTATTTACGGGTCAGGTCGGCTTGTCGCAAATCGGAAACGATGCTTTCCAAGAAGCAGACATTGTCGGAATTACACGTTCTTGCTGCAAACACAATTACCTCGTTAAAGATGTTAAACAATTGGCTCACATTATTAAAGAGGCATTTTACATTGCAACAACAGGCAAACCGGGTCCTGTCGTTATTGATTTGCCGAAGAATATTTTGACATCAAAAACAGAATTTGTTTGGCCGGAAAAAGTTAAACTTCCCGGATACAACCCGACTTATGACGGTCACCCGAAACAAATTTCAAGAGCATTAAAACTTCTTTGCAAGGCTAAAAAGCCCGTTATTATTGCAGGCGGAGGTATTGTTCACTCTGATGCACACAAGGAACTCAAAGACCTTGCGACAAAATTGCATATACCTGTAACGAATACCTTGATGGGCATTGGCGTTTTCCCGAAAGATAATCCGTTATCATTGGGAATGATGGGTATGCACGGGGAATATGCCGCAAACCTCTCGGTTTATGATTGCGATGTTCTTTTTGCAATCGGAACAAGATTCAGCGACAGAATTACGGGAAGCATCAAGAAATTTGCCCCGAATGCAGAAGTTATTCATGTTGATATCGACCCTTGTTCAATTTCAAAAAATGTCAGAGTTGACATTCCGATTGTAGGGGACGCAAAGAGCGTGCTTACGGCAATGTTGAACGAATACAACGAAGAAAAATACGACATAAATCTTGAGGCGAAAGATGAATGGTTCTTGACAATTCAGGAACGCAAAAAGCATGAACCGCCGAAATCCGCAAATACAGGCTTGTTGAATCCTGTTGATGTAATTCATGATATTAATTATGTTACAAAAAATATGGACACAATCATTTGTACGGAAGTTGGTCAGCACCAAATGTGGACAGCACAACTTTATAACTTCACTCACCCTCGTCAATTCGTAACTTCAGGCGGATTGGGAACGATGGGCTTCGGATTCCCCGCAGCGATGGGTGCAAGCATTGCAATGAAAGATAAAGTCGTCATTAACGTTGCAGGCGACGGAAGTATTCAAATGAATATCCAAGAACTTGCAACATGTGTTGACTACAATATTCCTGTAATCGTTGCGATTATTAACAACGGCTGGCTCGGAATGGTTCGTCAATGGCAAGAAAGAATTTTTGAGGAACACTATTCTCAAACAAAAATTTCTTCACCCGATTATGTCAAATTGGCAGAAGCATACGGAGCATTAGGATTTTTGGTTGAAAGAGAAGAAGACGTTGTTCCGACGCTCAAAAAGGCTATCGAAGCAAGACGTCCCGTCTTAATTGATTTCAGAGTAGAACCGTTTGAAATGGTTTATCCGTGGGTACTTGCGGGTGATTCACTCAACCATGTTCTTATGTCAAACGATTCTCCCGTCGAAAAAGGTTAAAGGTAAATTATGATACATACAATTTCAATTCTCGTAAGAAACGAAGCAGGTGTGCTTTCAAGAATAAGTGATTTGTTCTCGGGCAGAGGTTATAACATCGAAAGTTTGACCGTTGCTCCGACTTTGGATACGGATTATTCACGAGTAACCATTGTTACAAACGGTGATGACAAAGTTA
>CAKVJR010000206.1 GCA_934754855.1 uncultured Candidatus Melainabacteria bacterium | reverse complement strand
CTTTAGACAAATGTTGTATGAATGTTGATATAACGGTTCGTTTATCATTCTTTTCAAACTGTCAATTATACAAAATGCACCCGGCCAATTCATATCCTGTAACCATTCCATTAAGTCAATTAAGTATGGAGAAAGTTCTTCATTTGTTCTCTCAGACAAAATTTTGGCACAATTGTTCCAAACGCTTTTTCCATATGGAAAACCCGGCTGCAAAAAAACATTGATACATTTAATTTCCCGAGCAAGCAAAATACATTGCAATTGCTTCTCCGTGCTGTTACTCCAATCAAGTAGCTCCATGATATAATCAATATTTATCATTTAACTAACACCATATATTACCTTTCTGTTTTGCCAAGCCAACTGTCCCAATCGACTGTTGACAGATAAAAGGATACTGCAGTCACAATAGCTGAAAGTACATCTACGAATGTCTGCGATCTTCTTCATTGCGTTTTTGATTCAGCAGTTCAACATCATTCGCCGAATATCCGTTTTTGAGCAAATAGTCTGACACATCGGCATATGCGTCGTTTTGGTATTGATTGTGATAATCTACAACCTGCTCCAATCGGTAAAACACCGTATTTGCCGAATATTCGGGATCGTTTGCGTCATCCGTAAGAACACAGTCAAGCAAAGTGATCGTGTCATATTCAAACCATTTTTCGATTTTTTCTATACATGGGTTTAATTTGTGTTTGTCCGACAACCATTTGCACCCCCTTTGCCAAAGCCCCAAAAAGTGCGGGAAGAGTTACATCAATAATTACGCCTGTTTCGGCAATATAAAAGCGGAGTACGAAAATGAGAGGTATAAATGATGCGGTTTTCATTTCCGCTCTCGATTTTGTCTCTGAAATCTTTTAATGTGCTTATTGTAAGATGAGGAGATACATTAGCGTTACGATGTGATACATTTACAAATTCTAAAGTGCAAAAATCGCATTATTGCAAAAAAGAAATATCGTATGGCAAAATAGCCCCATATTTGGATTGAGAATTGCACCTTTTGATAGTGTTGATTTGTTTGATCACCAAATCTTTGTAATCGCCATAGGATGCCTTTTGGTCATATTCAATTTCAAGGACGGTGTTTTCGTCTAACAAACTATAGGATGCTATTTTACTTGACATAAGAAAAGACAATTCGAAATAGTTGTCAATCTTTTTTACATCTTCGGCAGTGCTTTCCCCGGGGACAAGATTATCAAACTGTTTTTTGTCTCTTTTGGATGCAACATATGCAGTAAAATATACAAAGGGATTGTTTTCTTTCAAATTTTCATTAGTTGTTTCGGGTTTTGACCAAAAAACAAAATAATAACCGCCCTGAGAAACTTTGAATATAGAATACCCCGGATTTCTCGTTACTTCGATAGGAAAAGTTTGATTAACGCTTTCGTAGTGGAGATTAAAGGTGTTTGAATTAAAAACTGCTTCATTTGCATTTTTTCCTCCAAAGAATTTGTCCAATTCTTCAGCGCTATATGCAGTTGAAAAGTGTTTTGTGTTCATGTCGCTCTCCATATTATTTGTGCATGATGTCATCAAAATTAAAATAGCTAAAAATGCTGTAAGAAGTTTTTTCATTTTACATCCCACCCTACCCTCACGGCAAAATTAATTGTCTCGTCCTTCAAAGGAAATACTTGTATCAATCCGCTATCTAC
>CAKVJR010000205.1 GCA_934754855.1 uncultured Candidatus Melainabacteria bacterium | reverse complement strand
CTTAATGCCTGTTGCTTCAGCGGTTGCTCTGCCGTGAGGACATTCAAGGCAATCAATATCGTAAAAATCATACAAAAATACCGAACAACCTACGCAAAGTGCCGCAATTGTGTCCTCTCTGACGCCAAATTCATCAATCGCATCACCCAATAATCTCAAAGCGACACCGTGGTCACAACCTGAGCAAAAAGTAAATTTTGCATCTTTTTTTATACATTCGGGAAGTTTAAATACTTGTTGCATTTGCCGCTCCAATCATTTTTCTTACCGCATCGAGCGTTTCATCAACATCAATCCACTCGCCTGCGGGACGACCGAGGTGAACAACCTCTGCCTTACCGTTTACGGCAATTTTGACATCTTTAATCATTTGCCCCATATTCATTTCGGCAACAATGATTTTTTTCGTTTTGTCCGCAATTTCAGACAAACGTTTATTCGGAAACGGGAAAAGCGTAATCGGTCTGAACGTACCTATTTTCAAACCTTTTGCACGTCCTTCGTTCATAGCCGCTTTGATATTTCTGCCCATTGTTCCGAATGCGACAAGCAAAACATCTGCATCTTCGACATTATGCTCCTCATACATAACTTCTTTTTCTTCCATCTCTGCATATTTTGCAAACATGTTTTTAAGATTTTCATTATGTTTTTCTTCATTAATTTCTAATGAGCGGATTTTTCTCGGCGGACGACCTTTTGCACCCGTCAAAATCCAATCCGAATTATCAACCTCAGGATAAGGATATTTAACAAATTCGGCAGGCTCCATCATTTGCCCCAAAAGTCCGTCTGAGAGCAGAATAACAGGGTTTCGATATTTTTGAGCAAGATAAAACGCTCTATGAGTCAAATCAATACATTCCTGAACCGTCGAAGGAGCAAGTACGGGAATTTGATAATCGCCGTTGCCGCCACCCGTTACAGCCTGATTGTAATCACATTGTGACGGATAAATATATCCAAGCCCCGGACCTGCACGCATAACACTAATCAAAACCAACGGAAGTTGGTCACCGACTGCATAAGACAAGCCCTCTTGCATAAGTGAAATTGCACACGAGGACGAAGATGTCATCGCCTTTGCCCCCGTAGCAGCCGCCCCGATTACCATATTAATCGAAGCAATTTCACTTTCCGCACAAACATAGCCTCTGTTTGCTTTTGGCATTATTTCACTCAAATATTCACCGATTGCCGTTTGCGGAGTAATCGGATAACTGAAATAACAATCGCAACCAGCATCAAACGCCGCTTGTGCTATGGCTTTATTTCCTGTTATTAGTGTTTTTGCCATTACTTATAAACCTCTGTTATCGCTAAGTCGGGACATGAAATTGCACAACATTTGCAACTGATACATTCTTTATTTTCGTCCTTAAACTCAACTGTTAAATTACCCGTAAAACCAGTTTTATCGCTTTTTTTGATTAATCCTTTAGGACAGGCATCTATGCAATAATAGCAAGATTTGCACTTTTTGGTATCAATTACGACATATCCCACAACTCACCTACAATTCATCTACAATTAAAATGTAATACTTATGGTATTTTTTATTATAGTATCTCGTATTAAATACTATGTCAAGTTTGTACAAATCTTAATCAATTTTTGTTAAAAATGAAATTTTTATAAAAAAAAGAACCGCCCCAAAGGACGGTTCTTCAAATATTTGACTTAGTTGAAAATTAGTCGTCAGCGTGACCTGCTGTACCAAGAACGTCACGCATTTTGTGCATAACCATTTCTTTAACTGCAGTTCTG
>CAKVJR010000204.1 GCA_934754855.1 uncultured Candidatus Melainabacteria bacterium | reverse complement strand
GTCTTGAGGCTTTAACGCTCGTAAGCGAACCGTCATACGAAATAAAAGAAGAAATCACACAAGATTATACTTTATACGAAAAAATCGTTTCAAGCCTAAATTTGACCGAAAATATGCGTATTGCTTTGGAATGCCGCCAAAACGGCTTAAGTTATCCCGAAATAGGCAGAGTTTTATCTCGTGCGCAAGCAACAGTATATGAATACTTTATCAAAATGCGCCAAAGGTACACGGCGATTTACAAATAAATTGTACCAAATGGTTAGATATAAAACAACCGATGCAAAAAACATGGCTACCTTTGGTGGCCATGTTTTACTAAATACTATTCATTATTTGTCAAAACAAATTCAATATTTTCATCTGATGATATTTCCACGCTTTTTATAGTTTTCATTTTTCCTTTCTCTTTTATATTCCACTCCAAATTATCGATATTTTGTATTAAATATGTTTCCAAAGCATAACGCTCATAATCTGGTACTATCAACAATGTTTTATAGGAAACTTTTTCCCCTGCTGCAAATGCACATTCAACTTCTTTTAATTTAGACTGAGTTTTTTCAGAACACCGATGAAAATGTTGATTTAGACGCGTTGTTATTTTCCCACTTTGCCTTTCGCCAATATATTTAATTTGATCATTCACATAAATGCCGTAAATATTTCCGCTTACACTATTCAGTCGCCTGCTGTCTTTTGGCACTTCAATCGTATCTTTTGAATTTTCAAAATATTTTTTAGCATCTTCATATAACTTTTCATTGTCAACTTTTATTTCTTTCACTATTTGTACCACCCAAATATAATCAACTTAAAACGAATTTTACACCCAATCATTTTACTCTTGAATAATAAATATTATTATTTTCCTTCGTCTTCGGTTAAAAGCGTAATTTCTCGCAACTTTTCTTCGAGTAACTTTTTATCGGGAAGTTGTAAGGTATAGTCTGCGACCATTGTAGGCGACAGGCTACGACTTAATGCATATTCTACGACAGCATCGTCTTTCGACGCACAGAGAATTACACCCACGCTTGGGTTTTCGTTTGGCTTTTTAACGTCGCGATCGAGTGCTTCGAGATAAAAATTGATTTGTCCTATATGTTCGGGTTTGAATTTTCCTATTTTTAATTATATCGGCACAAGACAGGAAAGTGCGTGATTATAAAACAATAAGTCAATGTAAAAATCTTGTCCGCCTACCTGAACGCGATATTCTTCTCCGACAAAAGTAAAATCTTTGCCAAACTCCAATATAAACTTCTTCAGATTGCCGATGATTGCCTTTTTAAGATTATTTTCGGAATACTGTTCCGGCAGATCGAGAAATTCGAGAACGTAAGAATCGAGAATACTTTCGCGAGCGGCGGCAAGAACACTTTTCGGCAAAGCCCTTTTAGAGGAAAGCATATATCTCTGATATAACGCGCTATCCATTTGTCTTTCAAGTTCACGTTTCGAATAGCGTTCTTTAATACACGCTTGCATATAAAAATGCCGTTCTTCCGCCGATTTTGCTCCGGACATTATAAGCAAATGATTCGTCCAATTTATTTGTGTCACCAGTGGTGTCACAAATTTATCGTCCTTATAAAGTTCGTAAAACTGTTTCATTCTATAAAGTCCGCGGCAATTAAATCCTTTGATATCCGGATTTTCTTTTGCTATATACGCGGCAACTTCGTCAACGACTTTATCTCCGAAAGACGAATTTTCGCAAAGTCCGGACAGATATTTACCGATTTGCCAATACATATTGATCATTTCGG
>CAKVJR010000203.1 GCA_934754855.1 uncultured Candidatus Melainabacteria bacterium | reverse complement strand
ACGTCATATATTCTTTTGCAAGCATCATACAACATCGACCTTTTGTTCATATAGTCGTAAAACAACCAATTTATTGACATTTTGCTTACAAAATATTTTCCGGTTATCATCTCATAAAATTCCGGCATTTTATAGACCTTCACGCCTTCTGGGATACTTTTTACCATGTGAGTAAGCCATTGTTCCTCCATACGACGTTTTACAGCGATAATAACCACTGAAATTCTTTGTTTTCTAATAACTTTTGCCAAATCGTACGGGTTTAAATAAATCGGAATTCCGCAATCTTCGACAAACTGATAATTTTCATCTTCAACATCTGTAAAAAAGCCAGCAACCTTCATTCTCAGTGCTTTTTTATTGATAATTTCTTCAGCAATAATTTTCGCATTGTTGTCAGAACCAATTATCAAAACGTTTTTGACTTTTTTGAAGTTAAAAAGATAATAATGGAACAAAAACCTGTATAACTCAAGTGCCACATAGGTTAAGAGCATTGTTAACGCATAATAACAAACGAGAGACATTTTGGGAACAAAGAAGAACAAAAGTGCAAAAGGCAGGATATTAAAGAATATCACACCCTCAAACAACAAATAGTAGTTTCTCTTTGTGACGTTGAATTCTCTGATTTTATATTGTGATTTCAAATAAAGAACGATTGCCCCCAAAACAGTCGTCAAGACGACAGTCGGGATATGAAATCTTTGCGGCAAGCCGAAATAACGGTACGAAAAATAAGATGCAGACGCAATCGCCAACATATCAAACAAAAACATTAAAATTACTGATCTTGATATGATTCTTCTCATTTTCCCTAGAAATGCAAATTTTAATTATTAATAAAAAAATTATAATATAAATACACATTTATTGAAAAAATTTTTTGCTCAATGTAAACTATTTTTAAAATTTCAAAGTTACAAAAACATATCGAATAAAGCAGTGGACAGTGCATTAAACAATATAAAATCGAATAATAAAGTTATCGGTATCCCGAGGGCTATTTCATATTATAATAATTTTCCTTTCTATTATGGATTTTTCAAGGCTTTGGGCTACGAGGTTGTTTTGTCCGATAAAACGACAACCTCAATAATCAATAATGGCTCAAAATACCTCGTTTCAGACACCTGCTTTCCGATAAAAGTCTATGTCGGTCACTTGGTTAATTTACTCGAAAAGGGCATCAAAACTATCTTTGTCCCCTCTATTCAATCAGTTGATTTCAAAATCAATAATTGCAGTAAGGTTAGAGGACTTCCTGAAATTATCAGAAACGTCATCAATGAAGAATTTACTATGATTGAACCGACTTTAGATAAGACTGAAAACCTCGGTATAAAAGACTTTTGCAAAGACACTGCAACCCAACTCGGTATTTATGACGAAAGTCTTATTGCTCAAGCATTACAAGAAGCATGGTCATATTACGATAAATTTTTAGATTTAACACATCAAGGTCACTCTTATGAGCAAGCCCTTGATTGCGTAATCAATAACAAAGAACCTGAAATGCTCATCAAGACTAAAGATTACGAGGTTTCTGTTGTCGTTATGGCTCACGGTTACAATCTTTTCGACGAAAGAATTTCTTTGAATTTGCTCAAAAAATTGGAACAAATGAACGTCAAAGCCTACACAGGGCTTAATGTTACGGCAGATGATGCTGAAAAAGCGATAACTGAACTTGGCGAAATCAGATATTGGGCTAACGAACTCGATTTGACAGGAACGGCAGGTCATTACCTCTTGAAACACAAAGTAGATGGAATTATTGCACTT
>CAKVJR010000202.1 GCA_934754855.1 uncultured Candidatus Melainabacteria bacterium | reverse complement strand
TTCCGATACCGTGAATTTCGTGAACGACAAAATCGTCAATTTTTATGTCGCTGAAATCCTCGGCACGCTTTTCCCGTCTGTATTTTCGCTTTGCAACGGTTACGTCGGCAGAACGTTTGTTAAAAAGTTCTTTGTCGGTCAAAATTACTAATTTAAAAGAATTTATGACACTGCCGCCAAATGTGGTGTTGTCTGTCAAAAATACGTCCGAAATCCGCTCAAAATCTGATGAAACAGGTATTTCAAATTCGTTTAAAATTTCTTCTACACGAGCCTGATAATCGGTTGCGATAATGATTTTGAAATTTTCTTCCCGTTTTTTGATTATGTAGTCGGTCATTTCGACCAAATTGCCTGAAAACATAGGAACTAACTCGGTTTTCGTTTCGATAAATTTTACGTTTTCAGTTTCTTCCGAGAGTAAATTTTCAAAATAAATTTTGTTTTTATCCGCAATCGTTTTTGTGAAATTTTCAAATTGCGGGTGCGAAAAATCCGACAACGGTAATGTTTGCGGCAATTTTAAGTTTTCGGAATAATGTTTTTTGAAATTTTCGTCAATTTGACGATATTTCGACTTAATTTCATTGTATTCGTCAAAAAGTATCGTAAAATCTGAGGGCAAAAGTTCAAAAATCGTTTTTAGTTCGGGGTTCAAAATCCCCTCGTAATAGTCAATTCCGTCGAAATCGAGGGTCTGTTTTAATTGTTCTGATAATTCGTTGAATTTGTTTTCAAAAAACTCTTTTTCTTCGTCAGTTGTGGTTTTTAAGAATTTTTTTAATGATTTTGAACAGGCTTTTTCAAATAATACCTCTGTTTTTTCGTTGCGTAAAAACTTGCTGACGGGCATGATTGTTGCGTTTTTAACTTTTTCGATGCTTCTTTGTGTTTCTGAATCAAAAAATCTCAAATCGGTGATTGTGTCGCCCCAAAGTTCAATTCGCAGGGGATTTTTGCTCAAAGAATATATGTCGGTTGTGTCGCCTCGAACGCTGAATTCGCCGACGTCAGTAACGGTTACGACTTTTTTGTATCCGAAAGAGATTAGTTTTTTTGATAATTCTTTGATGTTGATGTCTTCGTCAACGTTTAAATCGATTGAATTTTCCAAGAAAAATTTTGGTGTCGGGAATTTTTCAAACCCTGCCCTGAGCGGTAAAATGATAATTTTTTCGTCGGAAAAATTTTCTAAAATCGAAATTTGTTCGGCATATTTGTAAATGTTTGGGACGTTGGCATCGTATAAACCGCTTTCCTGATAAGGGAAAACGACGGATTTTTGATTAAATAATAATTGCAAATCGTTTTTGTATTTTAGGGCGGTTTGTTCGCTGTCAACGACGAGAAGAAGTTTTTTGAATTTTGATATCGAATTGATGAAAAACGTCTTGCCGAGCGGACTTACGCAAGAAATTGCAAAGGATTTACCGCTTGTCGTTAAAGCCTTGATTTTTCCGAAAATTTCAAAATTATCCGTGATTTTTTCAACATCTATCGACATATTGATAATTTTAAATCAAAATTTATGCGGTTGCAAATTGACCTTGTAACCTACCCCTCCGCAACTGTTATATTGAGGAGCGGGCAAATGTATGAAAC
This sequence comes from uncultured Candidatus Melainabacteria bacterium, assembly GCA_934754855.1. Classification (GTDB taxonomy): domain Bacteria; phylum Cyanobacteriota; class Vampirovibrionia; order Gastranaerophilales; family Gastranaerophilaceae; genus RUG841. The sequence continues at coordinate 277 of CAKVJR010000202.1, read as the reverse complement.
TGTCATACTGAGCCTTTAGTTGAAGTATCTGTTTTTCTCATTCATCGCCAAAGTAGGGTCGACTTTAGTCGAACATTACTTTTATATTGAGAAACAAGCGAGCAGATGTATGAAACCGTCATTCTGAGCGTAGCGAAGAATCTATGTAATGATGATTAAAACAGATATTTTGCTTCGCTCAATATGACATTTTTGTTTAAATTTTTTTGATGAATTGAATTATTCGGGTAGTCGTTTTCCTCGATTTCGCTCTGTGCTTTGCACTTGTCGCTCCATC
>CAKVJR010000201.1 GCA_934754855.1 uncultured Candidatus Melainabacteria bacterium | reverse complement strand
GGCATTGATTCCCGATTTGCTTTGTATTCGGGATAAAGTTCGCACCTGAATGTAACCCTTGCCACGTCAAATGTTACGGCAATTAAATCAGGATTGACTTTCGATTCCTGTAACAAGTCAAACATACACTTGAAAAATCCGAATACCGCCCAAATCGGACGTCCGTCCGCAGTTTTCATTCCTGAACGTTCAAGTGCAAAATAATATCGATATGCGAGTGCATGCCCGTCAATTAACAATAAACTTTTTTTCATAACACGGTCATTTTAACCGAAACAAAAAGTCATCTCAACTAATCGGAAATCAATGTTTTCAAATATTCACGATAACCCTCAAGCGGCGGTTGGTCTTCTTTTAACAAGATGAAATTGCCGATAACGAGAATGTCAATATCCGTGAACATAAAGCAACGATAAGCATCTTCGGGCGAATTTACGAGCGGTTCGCCACGAACGTTGAATGATGTGTTGACGACAACAGAACAACCCGTAAGTTTTTTAAACTCGTCTATAATCGAGTAATAACGGGGGTTTGTGTCTTTGTTGACGGTTTGAAGTCTTGCCGAGTAATCCACGTGAGTTACGGCGGGAATTTTTGAGCGAACAACATTCAATTTGTCGATACCGAAAAGGTTTGAATCGTCCTCTGTCAAAGGAACACGGACGCTTTCCGCAACTTCGACGGTCAATAACATATAAGGGCTTGTCAAACCTTCTTTTACGTCAAAAAATTTGCTTGCATCTTCTTCAAGACAAGTCGGTGCAAATGGTCTGAACGATTCACGTTTTTTGACGGCAAGGTTCAATTTGCGTTGCATTTCCGTATTTCTTGCATCAGCCAAAATACTTCTGTTTCCCAATGCTCTCGGTCCAAATTCCGCACGTCCGTTCATGTGACCGATACTTTTGCCCTCTGAGATGTATTTTGCGATTAATGGTGTCAATTCGCCAAATTCATCATCTATTTTGCGGTATTTTGCTCCGATTTTATCGAGTGATTTTTGAATTTCATCTTCTGTAAATTCGCTTCCCAAAAGGCTTCCTTTTTGAGCGTCGGGGAGTATAATTTTCCTTTCGTTGTCCAATGCTTCATAATATGCCCAAAGAGCCGCACCCAAAGCACCTCCGGCATCGCCTGATGCTGGTTGAATCCAAATATTGTCAAAAATATTTTCTTTTAAAATTTTGCCGTTAGCAACACAATTTAATGCACAACCGCCTGCAAGGCAAAGATTTTTTTCGCCTGAAACTTTGCGGACGTTTCTTGCTATTTTTAAGATAATTTCTTCAGTTACAACCTGCAAACTCTTCGCAATATCCATGTGTTTGCTTGTGAGTTCCGATTCCGCTTTTCTTGCTTTTAAGCCGAACAAATCTTCAAATTTTGAATTATACATTCTTGTTCCGGTGCAATAGTCGAAATATTCCTGATTGAGCCAAAAAGAGCCGTCATCTTTGATATCAACGAGATTTTCCCGAATAATATCCGAATATTTATCCTCACCATAAGGAGCAAGACCCATAACTTTGTATTCACCCGAGTTTACTCGAAATCCCAAATACCCCGTAAATGCGGAATATAAAAGACCGAGCGAGTGAGGAAATTCCATAACTTGTTCAAAGTGAATTTCATTGTTATAACCGACGCCCCAAGATGAAGTCGTCCATTCTCCTACACCGTCAAGACAGATAAACGCTGCATTTTCAAACGGTGACGGGTAAAAAGCACTCGCTGCATGAGCACCGTGGTGTGTTGAAAAATATATCGGGCATTTTAATCTGTTTTCAAAACTTTTATCAATAGTTTTTGGCATGTGAAGTTTTGTATTCAACCAAACAGGCATTGCTTTAACGAAAGAGGCGAGACTCTTTTCGGGGTATGCAAGTTGAG
>CAKVJR010000200.1 GCA_934754855.1 uncultured Candidatus Melainabacteria bacterium | reverse complement strand
CACTTGTACGCTTTCCGCGATATATCGACGTTTCCAACCCTTTGAAATCCGAAAATTCAACGCCATTATCCACGGTTATACTCTTGAATATCTTACGAAAGTCACGCCCGAACCTACGTTCAAGCCTATTGAGCGTTTTAACAACCGTGTCAGACTTGCGGTTTGGCATTTTCACGATGATTTCGTAGCGTGTCAATCGTTCCGAGAGAACCAAAAGAACGTCGCGAGAAAATTTTTTCCCGACAACGCAGTCCATTTCCCAATTGCCGAACGTGTTTCGATTAAATATTTCAATCGGACGTTTCTCGATACTCGTACCGCGTGGCGCACGCTTGATAACTGTCTTGCGATACTTTTTCTTCCGCTTGTAGAGTGGCAAGTCACTCATTTTCAAATGAAGGAACACGCCTTGTTCTATGTATCGATACAACGTCGTCTTGCTTATATTCGTCTTGAATAACTTGAAACGTTTAATTTCACCGAGAACGGCACACGGCGATAATTTATCTTTAAGCACACGCCTTTCGACGTATTCGACAAATTCATAGTCGTTGCCGAGTTTAATCGGCGCACCGTGGGCAGTTTGATTGAGTCGATACCTATCTTCCGCAATGTTTGCGCTGTACGAATCGACGTTCTTGTAATGCTTATCGCCAAACCAGTCAGTGTACCTATATTTTTTATGCTGATAATATCCGCGTTTTAATTCGTTATAAATTGTTGCAAGGCACACACCGAGTCGTTCGGCGATAACCTTTTTATGCAAACCCTCATTCAAAAGCGTTTCCAACTGCAAACGTTGTGTAAATGTTAAATTTTTCGTTCCTTTCTTTTTCATAAAATCACCCCCTCTATTTCGTCAATCAATACAAAAATAAGCAAATCTACGCAAAATAGCAACCATATTTCGCTTGTTATATTGCAAAAAAAATTGAAAAATGATAAAATTAGCCCATTACAAAAGGGGGTAATCAACTATGTCAAGTTATAATGAAGAAAATAAATGCCCAATATGTGGCGAACCGACATTCGTATACTTTGGAAACCCAAGAAAAGACAAACTTTGCAAAACACACGGAGCAATGGCAAACAAAGGACTTATTGAACAATGTCCCGATTGTGGGAAATGGCACAAAACGAACGAAGCCTGCGATTGCAAACAAGAAAAGCAAGCCGAATCCGAAAAACAAGAAAATGAATTGACTTGTATTATTTGCGGTCAGCCTTCAAATGGAAGGCATTTTTGCTATAAATGTTGGAACAAATATAAAGATAAAGCCATTGACATTAGAATAACACATTGCAATGTTGTTCAAATTTTGGATGAATATGGAAACAAAACAAAAAAAGCGAAAGACGGAAGATTTGTCCGTAGTCTTTCAGAAAAAATTATTCTCGATTATTTTTTCGACAACTTCATACGCGTAGTTTATGAAAAAACAATCCCATATACAAACGATAACGGCGAAGAAAAAGAATTGCACCCCGATTTTTACTTAAAAGACTACGACTTATATATTGAATTTAACGGATTGACTAATAAAAATTATTTAAGTCAAAAAGGATATGCAAATAAAATTTACCAAAGTAAAGGATTAAAAGTCGAAATTTTAGAATCAAAAGACATTGATGATATAGAATCAACAATGGAACGAATATTAAGCAAATATCCTAAAAGAGTCTAATGACTCTTTTTTTTCATACGAACAACGCTATTGATTTGACGAAAAAAACATACTATTTACTCAACGATTTGAATGTTGAGAGCAATACGCGACACCTTGCTATAATACGAGCCGCGCGCGTTGCGCGCGGTAGCAAGGTGTCGCGTATTTTGACCGACCGACAGACTCGTTCGGGCGCAAACAAAAGGCGTTTCCGCGCTAAACCGCTTGCGGATCACGCCCTTTATTTGTTATGCGGAGTTTCCGAAACGATT
>CAKVJR010000199.1 GCA_934754855.1 uncultured Candidatus Melainabacteria bacterium | reverse complement strand
TTCTCCAAGATGAATTCAGAGAAGGGGAAAATTATTACAAAAAAGCATGCAAATCAGGACCGAATAATCCGCAAATTCACACAAATTACGCAACTGCACTTGCTCAAAAAGGCAAACGTTACAAGGCATTAGAAATTTATAAAGCGGCTTTGAAAATTCAGGAAAATAATTTTGAAGCATTGCATTATATGGGCTTAATTTATTGCGAATTGGGCAAATTTGAAGATGCAGGAGAAACGCTTGAAAAGGCTTTAAAAGTTGAGAGTGGAAACCCCGTAACTTATTTTTACCTTGCAGTTTGCAAATTCAGACTCGAAAAACCTCAAGAATGCTTGGAATTGGTTGAAAAAGCACTCGAACTCAGACCAAATTATTCGGATTGTATGATGATTAAAGGGGTTGCACTTGCCAAAATCGGCAAAGAGGCTGAGTGTATTTCCTGTTTTTCCGCAAACGAAAAAGGTCAGGAAACAAACGCACAATACTATACATATTGGGGTATTTCACTTCAGGTTTTCGGTCGTTATGCAGAGGCGAAGGAAAAATTCTTGCAAGCCTTTGAACTCAATCGTGAAGATGAGTACAATCTTTTTTATCTTGCTGAAAACTACATCAAAGAGGGCAATTCGACGCCTGCTTTACAATTGTATATAAAAATTGTTGAAAAAAACAACAACAATGCGGTTGCACACGAAAAAATCGGCGATATTTTATACCGAAAAGGCGATTACAAAGGTGCAATCAACTATTATATGAACGGAATTAAAGTTTCGAGAAAGCACACACATTTATATAATAAAATTGCAAAATGTTATTATTATTTGGAAGATTTTACTGCGAGCGAATCTTATTATATTAAGGCTATCGACTACAATCCCGACTTAATCGAGGCATACACGGGATATACAAACCTTTTGATTTTGAAAGGAAATACAAAAGAAGCACTCAGAAAAATCCGTGCAGCATATAAAAAAGCACCTGATGCATTTGATGTAATTGCACTCTATGCAAGAGTTTTGGTAAAATCAGAAATGTATTACGACGCAATCGAAAAATTGGATAAACTTTTGACGATTGACCCGAAATATTATGAAGCAGTGTTTACAAAAGCAGAAGTTTTAAATTCTATAAACAAACCGAAAGAAGCGATAGGAGTGTTGCAATCATTGCCGCAAGAACTTCATGATACAAGAGATTTCTTGTACATCGGCACAATTTCTTATGACAATATTGCCCAACAATCACCTACGCAATACAATATAAACAAAGCAATCGAATTTTGTAATCGTTTAACTGATAAATATTCGACAGAATTTAAGATGGACGATTTACTTCATCGATTGACAGAATCACTAAAGACAATTAAGGACGAATAACAGTGGGTATTATAGTACAAAAATTCGGCGGAACATCAGTCGCCGATCCTCAAAAAATCCACAATGTTGCGAAAGCCGCACTTAAAGAACAAAAGAACGGAAATCAAGTTGTAGTCGTTGTTTCGGCAATGGGACACACAACAGATTATTTGGTAAGTCTTGCAAAAGAAGTTACACAAAACCCGTCAGCGAGAGAAATGGATATGCTTCTCTCAACAGGCGAACAGGTTTCCATCGCACTTTTGTCCATGGCAATACAAGCCGAAGGCGGCAAAGCGATTAGTATGAATGCTACGCAAGTCGGTATAATTACCGAATCGGTACACGGCATGGCAAGGATTTTGGACGTTAAAACAGAAAAAATTACAAAAAACCTTGAAAAAGGCAGAATTGTTGTAATCGCAGGTTTCCAAGGAATCACTCCCGACGGAGAAATTACAACATTGGGCAGAGGCGGAAGCGACACTTCCGCAGTTGCGATTGCTGCTGCATTAAATGCAGACAGATGCGACATTTACACTGACGTTGACGGAATTTATACCGCCGACCCGAGAATTGTTCCGACTGTTCAA
>CAKVJR010000198.1 GCA_934754855.1 uncultured Candidatus Melainabacteria bacterium | reverse complement strand
CATCGCCTATGGACTTGCAAAACAGGAACTTTTTCATAAAATTTTAGCATAATTCGAGGTGATAACTATGAGTTTTAAACAAATGATTAAACGGTTTTTTGTCGAACTGTTCGATAGAAAACATCAGAACTATGTTGCACAGCAACAACAGCAGGCTCTTCGGAGCCTGCAACAAATTTCATTTTGGATGCAGGAATCCCTTTTTATCTCTCTCCAATACGGTAACTATCCGTTTTTGCAATCCTTCCGTGCAGTTCAAAATATACGCCCTGCCGGATATTCTTTCAAAAATAACTGGTACATTTTTTATTACCGTTTATCCGCGACACAGATACCCGCCCGCTGTCTGCTCAAAAAAATGTGTAACAACATGAATACGGACATTTACACGTTCCAGCAACAAACGGTATCGCAATATGGTTTTGACACTGCCCTTGCTTTATATCCTTTCATTATAAAAGGTATGTACGTGCTTGATGCTGTACCAGATGGCACAGATATTGTTATAACTGTTTTTTCCTATTATCTGCCCCTGTAAACTTATAAAGCGGTACACTTGTAAATTCAGTTTTATACAATTTTTACGCAATGCGTACTCCCTATATCCGCATAATTATCTCATAAGTTAAAAAATACGAATTTTTTCTACTCCTGTGAAACATATACGCAGTGCGGGTAAAAAAATCAATTTCAATTAACTTGTAACAAAAAAGAAAAAACGAGGGGAGAAACACTTATGGATGAAAAAAATAAAAAAGCCAGCGATGATATTCAGCGCAGACGGTTCATGCTTACAATCAACAATCCAGAAAAATACGAAATGTCGCACGAAAAAATTATTGAGGCGATTCATTCGGCATTTGCAAAACAAGGGATCATCTATTTTTGCTTGTGTGACGAAATCGGTGAAAGCGGCACTTACCACACCCATATTTTCATTATGATAACGAAAAAAAAGCGCTGGTCTGCTGTTCAAAACGCGTTTCCACACGCACACATCGAAACCGAGGTACGCGGTACTGCACAGGAAGTCGTTGCTTACATCAAAAAAGAGGGCAAAAAAAACGCTGAAAAAAAAGAAACTAACCTGCCAAATACTTTTTACGAAGAAGGGGAAATACCAACGTTTTACATTTCAAACAAACGCGCAGAAATGCTTGAGCAAATTCACCGAATGATTGAAGACGGCATGACTCCAGACGAAATCATGGCGCAACACGCAATCTTTGTCGATTACGAAACAGTCATTCGCAAAGCCTTTATCAAAAAAAGATTTCGGCAAACACCTGTTGCACGCGATGTTCGAGTAGTTTATCACGTTGGAGAAGCTGGGAGTGGCAAAACGCATGTATATACGCAGTTGTCGGAAGAATTTCCGAATGAAGTGTATCTGGCAAGCGATATGCTCGGAAATTGTAAATCCCTTTTTGATAACTATTGTTGTCAGAAAATTGTATTTGTTGATGAAGTAAAGCCATCCTCAATGCCGTATTCATTCCTGCTTCAAATTTTGGATAAATACCGCTGTGAGATCCACGCCCGTTACTCAAATGTTTTTGCCGTGTATGACGAAATTCACTTATCCAGTGTTTTTCCACCGGAATTGCTTTACAAAAATTTAAATGACGTGCAAGATGCTACCATCGATTCGCTCAATCAGCTTTTACGTCGAATTACAACGATCGTCTTCCATTATAAAAAAAATAACGTGTACTGTACTTTCGAACTTCCCGGCGATCAGTACCGCAATTATGATGATTTGAAACAAAAGGCGCTCGGAGATCGTGACGGTTTTCTGCCAGCAGACGAAAGCTTGCCATTTTAGCCATTCCTTTGTCCGCACAACGCCTAGCGTCTAGGCTGTCACAAAGCACTTAGGGGGTGTTCCTCAAGCCCCTTATGTGCGACTGACTGATACGGTTGTATCTAACGACTTTATAACAAACAACAATTTTCACGAAAGGAC
>CAKVJR010000197.1 GCA_934754855.1 uncultured Candidatus Melainabacteria bacterium | reverse complement strand
GCGGGCGAAGAACGGTTGTTTGTCCCAACGGATTACAATGTTTATTTGTTGCCACGCGATTTATACAAAGCCAGCGGCAGACTTATGCAAGGAGCGATGGGCAGTTTTTTGGAAAATCTGACTCTTGATAAGTTAATCGGCGGTTGCGGAAAGGAAATTTATCTTATAAAAGACGAATGTCACGTCGCAACAAATAATCTCGATACGCTTTCTGAAAAGTTTTTTACGAAAATTATGAATTTTTCCGCCACGCCGAACTTGAAACGCGGGCAAAACCCCGATGTTGAGATAACGGATGACGAAGCCGTTGCGGCTAAGTTGATAAAGCAAATCGAGATTGGTAACGACGATGATACTATTGCGGATGCTATTGTTAAATTTGAAAACATTAAAGAGGATTATCGTAATTTGTTGGGAGTAAATCCTTGTTTGATTATACAAATTTCAAACAAAGACAAAGCCGAATACGAATGGAATAATGTCATACTGCCTGAATTAAACAAAGCGTCGCATCAGGACTTGAAGTGGATGCTTATAGTCGACGACGATAAAAAGTGCGATACCAACGATGTTCTGAAAGCAAAGAAAATCCCTGTTTCAAGATGGAAGGATTACGCAAAAGAAAATACGGCTACGATTGATATTATTATTTTTAAAATGGTTATTTCGGAAGGCTGGGATATTCCGCGCGCTTGTATGCTGTATCAAATAAGAGATACAAAAAGCAAGCAACTTGATGAACAAGTTATGGGAAGAGTCCGCCGTAATCCACGTTTACTTGATTTTGAAACGCTGTCTGAAGCTGCGCAAAAATTAGCAATGACAGCGTGGATATGGGGGATTATGCCGGAAGATAAAGGAAAAAAAGTCTTCCGTGTAAAGTTATGGGACGAGCCCGGCGATATAACCGAGAATTTGCAGTTGCACACAACGAGGTTGAGACCGCTTGACAAAAAAGACGATTTTAATGTGACGGATTATATCGCCGCGCAACCTGCGATTTCTTCGTATGAAAATATTTTTTATTTATATAAAAAGTTAAAAAAGTCTGACAATTCAATTGTTAAAATGTGTTATGATTATGCCGACGATACGGATAAATGGTTCGCATTTACCGATAATATCGACGGGATTATAAACGAAAACAATAAATATGTTTGCGATTACATGAAAAGTATGGAAATTGCGAGCAATGAAAACGGAACGCCAAAAACCGTTTCTTTCCCGGTGGAATCTCAATATACGGACAACGGAAACTATATAAATATAGGTGACTGGGTGTGGCGCAGAAAAGATGGGCAAACAAAATTTGCTTTTGATAGCGATGCGGAAAGAATCTGGGCAAGCATAATTAAAGACCTTGCAGCCGATGACACAAACGAGATTGAGCCAAGACGCGTTGCGAAAAGGGTTTTGGTCGGTAAAAACAATCCCGATGCGGGAGTCAATGCGGAGGTCGATTTATTTGGCGAAACAAAGCCTGCTAAAATTGATCCGGCAAACAAATACTTATGGGGTAAAAACTACCTCGTTAATTCGGATATAAAATTCGAGTATTGTCTCAACGGGGTACACTCGTCATACCCTGACTTTATTTTGAAGGATTGTTTTGATAGAGTACATTTGTTTGAAGTAAAAAGCGTCAATATCTCAAATGCGGCACCTGCTGATTTTAACGGCATGGAATATAAATTAAAACTTGAGGAATTGAAAAAATGTTACAAGCAATCGTCATTGCTTACTGGATACATTTTTTATCTTCCTGTTTTAAAAAACGATATTTGGTATATAACGCGATTAATGGACGGGGATGAGACAACATTGACGGAAGAGCAGTTTAAGAATTTTGTGAAAACCAAACAAACGGTATCATAAAAAGTTCAAGCGAAGTTTTATTGAGATACGTAAAAAAAGACTTGCACAATGAATGTACAAGTCATTTTTTTTGGTGCGGTCGACCGCAAGTGAAGGGTAA
>CAKVJR010000196.1 GCA_934754855.1 uncultured Candidatus Melainabacteria bacterium | reverse complement strand
CTATCTGTGTTAATCCTCACTCCGTGGACAAATTCGACTTCAAGTCCGTCGAGGTTGAGGTCGTTTAATTTTTTGAAAGCGTTTTTGTAGCCTTTGCCCTTGATTGAGAGGGGCATGCCTGCGGTTAAAAATTTCAATTCGTTCATTATTCGAGTATTTCTCCGATTTTACAGTTTGATAATTTAATAAATTCGCTTGCTTCGCCGATAAAGTATGAACCTGCTTGCAAGACGGTAATGTGAATTATTCCTTTTTTTGTTGCCACACCGAGGTCGCCGTCTGTTGAAACGATTGTTCCGGGGTAAAATCCGCTGTCACGGTTTTCGATGTAGGCGGTGTGGACTTTCAGATAATTTTGACGGTACCTTGTACCTGCGTTGATGAAAGGGTTTAAGGCTCTTATGAAGCGGTCGATTTCGACAGCGGGTTGATTCCAATTAATTAAAACGTCCTCGGTTGCTGATTTTATAGACGGTGCTTTGACAAAATCGCCTTGCGGTTGGGGCGTTCCGATTATTTTTTCACCCTTTTCATATTTTATCAGAAAACGCAAAATCATGTCTGCTGCCAAAAAATTCAGTCGGTTAAAAACCGTTCCCATCGTGTCAGTGTTAAAGACTTTGACTTTTTGTTGAGCAACGATATCTCCCGTGTCGAAATGTTCGTCCATAATATGAAGTGTTACGCCCGTTTCTTTTTCTCCGTTGATAATCACGTGAGAGTAAGGGTTTCCGCCTCTGTATTTAGGCAATAATGACGGGTGGGTGTTTATAAATCCGTCTTTTGGAATATTTAAAAACTCCATAGGTAAAAGTTTGCAATAGGAACAAACTATGCCCAAATCGGGTTCTAAGGCTTTGATTTTTTGTACAAAATTTTCGTCAAGAACGGAATTGTCGTAATTGATTACGTTCATACCGAGTCGGTTTGCAAAATCGCAAAAAAGTTTATATGTACTGTCATTTTTCGGCGGGGGAACGCAACCGACGATGTTGACGTGTTCGGCAACCAATTTTGCCATACAAATCAAGACCATATCAGGCATTCCGACCAAGAGAATTTTTTTCTTAAAGAAGTTTTGCACCGTAAGCACCCAATCCTGCGGCAACTACGCAAACCGCTACGCTTAAAAGAGTATAGATGAAAAATTCTATGATTTTTCCGCTTGCCAAATAGTCTAAGCATTCGGCAGAAAAGGTTGAAAATGTTGTTAATCCGCCGCAAAATCCGACAGTCAAAAATAATTTTGTCGTCGGAGAAAAGTCCGTTTTCAGTACACTATATGCCAAAACGAAGCCGATTATAAAACTTCCGATGATATTGACGAAAAAAGTTGCAATCGGGAGCGTCAAGTTATGGTTTTTGCACAAAAAACCGACCAAAAACCTTAATACTGCACCGATTCCGCCGCCTGTAAAAATCGCCAAAAGTTTTAACATTTTTTCTCCTATAAGACTATTTTTGCACAAAAAAATTTTTAAAATCAAAATTTCGACAGAAAATTATTCTTTATTCAAAAACTCGTTCATTTCTTCAAAATTAAAAAATTCTTTCATCGAAATGCCAAGCCCCTTGCAGATTTTGAAAATCGTATATGCCCTCGGCTCCTTCATGTTTCTTTCAATCTCGCTCAAACCGCCCTTTGAAATTTCACTCTCGTATGCGAGTTTCTCCAAGGTTATCTTTCGGGCTTTCCTTAACTCTGCTATTCGTTTGCACAATATTTTATTAAAGTCTTTGTTTGTCATTTTTTAAAAAATCTTCACACATGTGAACTTTTTGCTTGAGTGAGGAATGAATGATGAAAAATTTTCAGGGATTTACGTTGGCAGAAGTGTTGATAACGCTTGTTATTATTGGGATTACCTCCGCAAAGATATTTCTTGGTAAGGGGCTTCGACCGTGGTAATCCATTGTTTACTCATTTATTAAAAATTCTTGTAATTATTTGATAAATACTATTATTCGTACCCATTATTCTTTCATTCGCTACGCTCGCCATAAACGTGCCTTCACGGCAAG
>CAKVJR010000195.1 GCA_934754855.1 uncultured Candidatus Melainabacteria bacterium | reverse complement strand
TTATTCCGTGCAAAAACAAGTTGAAAGAAAATTGTAACAAGATATAACCAATAATAAATTTCCATATTACAGGTAGTTTAAAATTAGTTTTAACTTGATTATTTGTATATTTATCAATATTGAATGGCATTACATAGAACCTTTTAATCTATTCCGCACTTCTCATCAAGCCAATTATCCGCCCAATTACCTGAAAATCGTCATCTGCTTTTATTGTTATTGGAGAATATTCCTTGTTATCGGACTTGATGATAATTTGATTAACATTCAAAACGAGCCTTTTTACGAAAATATTCTCTCCGTATCTGAATACATAAACCCTGTTGTCTCTTATTTGCTCACCTTGTCCAAAGTGCTCAACAATCAACAAATCCTTGTCTTGTATATACGGATACATAGAATCACCGTAAGCATTAATTACAGAATATTGTTTTGTTTTTGTGTAGTTAAGCAATAACTTTTTAGGAACGTTTATTTTTTCCGTCTTTTCGGACAACACAAAAGTTCCCGAACCACAACTTCCAAACACGTCTGTAAAATAATCAATATCAACAGAATCTCCAAAGTTATTTTGATTTGCCTTGTTTGCATTGTTTAAAAAATATTCGTCGAGGGCAACGACTTCATAGTCTTTTAGCGCTTGCTTTCTTGAAATCCTGTTTTGGACGGCTTGTCCGCTGCCAAGACCCAGAACTTTGGCAACCTCGGCGTTTGTAATTTTTCTCTTTATTAAGTTTTGTAACGCGGATATTTTGTCGTTGAGTAGCATTATTACGCCCTTTTCATAATAAAACACAAATTTGTTGATTTTACTTGTTGTATTTTGATTTGTTTTGTTGTATATTGTTTATATGGAATTTCCCAAGTCGAACAAATTGCACGAAATGAGAAGAATATTGATATGTTCTCTTTCATTATAGCACGTTGTTTGGGTAAATCCATACACAAAATGTTGTCTATTGATTAACGAAAGGGACGAAAAAATGACCAAAAACACCAAGCAACAAAGACAGATTGTCGGTATGACAACCGAAATCAAGAACGTTATCCGCTTTTACGTGGCTTGTAAACAAGCCAAATCAGTCGTAAACATTCCTCCTTTTATGGAAGAGAGACAGATTTGGAAAGATTTACAAATTAAATCTTTCTCGGATTTAAAGAGTATTTACGAGAGATTTTCTAAGAAAAACCTCGTCTCCGGAAAATATTGTTAGAGGTCGGAGGCGCAATGATGAAATACAGAGGTCTTGGAAAAATAGAAGCAAAACTCAGCGACGGACAGACAATTGAATGCGAAACAGAATTACAGGTCGACTATTCCGTCACCAGGTACGGGGAAATCGACGTTTTCGGCGACACATTCGAGGTTGTTGACCCGATAAATTTCGAGCCGACAGAAGAAGTTTCGCTCGAAGACGGAGTTTTAATCACCGAATTAATAAGAATTGTAGATATATGCTATTCATCTTGGACGGTCGAACAAGATGTCGGACCCGATTATGACGAAATGTATGACGAGTGGAAGTTGAAACATATCGCATAAGTTTTGAAAGGAAAAAGGAATAATGACTAAAATAAAAGAGAAAATTTCACATTGTGACGTAAAAACAAACCGTCACGAGTATATCGGCGGGTCTGACATTGCCGCAATTATGGGGTTGTCCCGTTGGAAAACCCCGTTGAAATTGTGGTTAGAAAAAACACAAAAAACTCCTGCTCCGGATTTATCCGATAACGAAGCCGTTGAACTCGGCACAGAGTTGGAAGATTTTGTTGCAAAAAAATTCAACCGTCTTACGGGTAAAGCAGTAAGAAGAAGCCCGAAGATGTATCAGCACCCGCAATATCCATATATGAGAGCGCACGTTGACAGGTTGATAACAGGCTCTGACGAGTTATTGGAGTGTAAAACTTGCAGCGCGTTCAAATTGCAAGAATGGGAAGGAGACGAAATCCCACAAGAATACATTTTGCAGGTTATTTGGTATCTCGGCATAACAGAAAGAAAAAGAGCGTGGATAGCCTGCCTAATAG
>CAKVJR010000194.1 GCA_934754855.1 uncultured Candidatus Melainabacteria bacterium | reverse complement strand
ATGTACGTTGATAAAAAATTGCGTGGCGTTGCGGCTGTACAAACACTTTCTCGCTTAAACCGTATTTGCGCACCGTATGATAAAAAGACTTTCGTGCTTGACTTTAAGAACGAATACGATGATATTCAAGAAGCATTTGCCCCTTATTATACGGAAACGGTGCTTGCGGAAACAATTACTCCGTCCGATATCCGTGCCGTAGAAGCGCAAATCGACCAATATAATTTCCTTGATTATGACGATATAACCGATTTCAACGAATACTTGTATCAAGAAAAGCGTACTTCAAAAGACAAGGCAAAAATGTGGTCATTGCTTGATAGTTCATTGCAGATAATCAATAAAAACACTGACCTTGTTAAGTTGGAAATTCGCGCTACGATTAAACGCTTTATCAGATTTTATAGCTTCTTAATTCAAGCAACATGTTTTGAGAGCGTGGACTTGCACAAAAAGTATAACTTTTTAACATATCTTGTTAAAGAAATTGAAGTTGGTGGTGGAGGAAACGATTTTGATATAGCAGACAAAATCACGGCATCTAACTTCCAACAAAAAAAGACGGGCGAAGCAACTTTTCCCGTCGAGTCCGAACCCGACGTCGCTTTGCCTAAACCTAATCCGGTCTTCATTGATGAAGCAGTGAAGAAAAAATTATCGGAAATCATTGACGAAATAAACGCTTCATACAATAAACACTTTGATGTTGACGTTGCGACAAAGGCGGCTTTTCAAATGAGAGATATTCTTTTGAAAAACGGCCATTTGAAAGATAGCGCACGCAGTAACACGCTTAGAGATTTTAAGTTTGCTTATTTCGATGCTGTTCAGGAGGCTCTTATCGAAGGATATGAGCAAAATCAAGACTTCTTTGCTCTTCTTCTCGATAACGATGAACGAAAGCGTGAACTGATGCAAGTATTTCTTGAAGATGTTTATAATGTTCTAAAAGAAGAATAGGGCTTTAAATATATAATAAAAACACTCATTGGGCAGGCATATACAAGATAGAATGTTTTATACTTGTTGGCTTATTGAGATACGATTTTAGAGTAAAATCGGCTAATAATTAAATAATCAGGATAGAAATCCGTGCGAAGATCGTGCTTACTTAGGCAGCCGAAATCGCACGGATTTTTTGCGAAAATTCATTGAAAATTTTACAAACCGGTTGCAAAACGAAAACTCGTGTCCTTGGGAATATAGAGGGGTAATCTTCGCGGAAAAAGTTATCGTGGAAAATAAAATTTTAAAGATACGGTCAACTTTTCTATTTGCGTGTCCTTGGTTAAGTAGAAAAAATTTTTTGTAAAATTTTCGTGAAACACCCCGACAAACGGCTCGTAACTTTCCAATTATAGTGAGGGAGTAAAAACTTTTGCGAAACACCCCCGCAAAACGGCTTGCAAATGTCCATATATGATAGAGAGATAATTTGTCTTTCGTGGACTCGTAAGAACACAAACGGTGAACAAAATAAAATGAAGGAGACAGAAAAATGAAGTCGGATACAAGTTGAAAATGTTTTTTCAAGAGTATTTTTCAATGCAGAACGTAGAGAAAAACTTTGAGGAAAATGCGGAGCAAAACATAATGCTTATGAGCAAAGTGTAACGCTTTACTTGCAAAAATAAACTGCGATAGTCTTACGCTGATGAGCGACGTTGATTATATGATATATTCCGCGCCCAAAACGAGCGAAAATAATACGAATTATACATTCAACGTAAATTTAAAATAATCGATAAAAATGTGCCGCGCGGAGCGATTTTCGCTCCGCGCGGCTGCTTTTTATGTAACAAAAAAGGCTTCCCCTTGCTTTATTTTAAGGCTTCCCTCTAAGGGAAAGGCTATAAATAAGGTAAAATTTTAATTTCGTGAAAAGAACAGGTTTAATTCGTTTATGAAACTGCCGTTTGTTCTAAACAGTTGAAGAATATTTTCAAGATAAAAAAATATGTTACGCCCCTCATCAGTCGATTTCGGCGACAGCTTCCCCCCGGGGGGAAGCCTTAAAATAAGGCAAAATTTTAATT
>CAKVJR010000193.1 GCA_934754855.1 uncultured Candidatus Melainabacteria bacterium | reverse complement strand
CAGGTGGTTAGAGCGCACGCCTGATAAGCGTGAGGTCGATGGTTCGAGTCCATTGCTTCCCACCATTAAAAAAAGACTGAGGCGAAAGCCTCTTTTTTAATGCAAAATTTTTGAAACATGAATTTAAGAGAAATTAATGAACGAGAACTGCAAGCCGAAGGCTTGTATTGGTTTGAGCGACCTGTGAGCAGAGTGCCGTTGGCAGCAAATAGTGAAAATATTTCATTCATTGTCATTCTGAGGGATTTATCCCGAAGAATCTGTTTTAATGCAATATAGATTCTTCGCTCCGCTCAGAATGACGGAAAACGTATAACTTCAATCGTTCACTGTCATTGCAAACGTAGTGAAGCAATCCGGTGATTGGAAAATTTATACTTTCATCGTCAGAGCCGTAGGCGAAGTATCTGTTTCACGTATATTTATTATCAGCACCCCGTCATAAAAATTTTACAAAACCGAAGAGATATTATATAATTATCCAAGAAAGATAAGGTTTTGAAATGCCCGATTTAAGTTCATACACCCCGATTATAGTATTTTCGCTTTGGTTTTTGATAGTATACTTTATTTATTACAAAAATTCACGTCCGTCGACGAAAATCCTTAGAAAATACGGTAAACCGCAGGCACATTTTGCGTCACAAACTTGTTGGCATTCAATTCCCGTAAACAAAAGCAAAACAGTATTTATGGATATGTATCCGGAATTTGTGGTTGTTACGAAAGGGAAAAGAGAATTTGTATTTGACAGCAAATTCAATGACTATCAGTTTTTAGGCTCTTACCTCACATTTGTTTTTGAAATTGACGCCCCTGACTTTAAACTCCAAATGACTTTGTCACGGAAACAGAGAAAAATGTTGATGGATTTTTTGGGTGAATATTAATCTTGAAAAATATTTTTATAAAGAGAAGGATAGATTTATAAATATGTAAAGGTAAGTTATTTGGGAAAATGTTCGTATTATTAAGTCTTCTGTCGCTTCCATATCTAAAAAATGTAATAATGTAAAAAACTCTTGACAAAGTTAGATATCTAACTATAATATAATTATATGAAAGAAATGCTATCTTTAGTATCAAAAATTCATGAAAAAGGTAATCGTTTTATCATTGAAGAATTAAAAAATAACGGTGCAGAAGGACTTGTACCGAGCCACGGTGATATTCTTGTTTGTCTTTATAAAAACGGTAAAATGACGATGAAAGATATTGCAAATAGCATTCATAGAACAAAACCAACGGTTACGGTCTTGATTGATAAACTAGAAAAACTAGGATATTTAAAAAGAGAAGATTCTGATGAAGATAGTCGCTCTACAAATATAGTTTTGACTCAAAAAGGTGTAGATTTTAAAGTGATATTTGAAAAAATTTCAAATGAATTGAATAAAATGTTATACAAAAATTTATCTCCAGAAGAGTCTGAATTAATAGAAAAACTTTTAAGAAAAGTAATAAAATAAAAATTTTTACAATAATAGTTAGATATCTAACAAAAAAAAGGAGGAAACATTATGACAAACTTTAAAAAAGAAGAAATCGGAAAACTTAGTGAAGTAGGCAAAAATTATGAAAATGGTAAAGCATTTTTGCATGATTTGCTAGAATTAACAAGCTGTGAAATTTCAGTTAGTGCAATGCCTGCCGGAATAAAATTGCCATTCAATCACAAGCACAAACAGAATGAAGAAGTTTATATTTTCTTAAAGGGTGAAGGTTCAATGACACTAGATAATGAAGTTGTTGAGGTTAAGGAAGGAACTTGCGTAAAAGTTCTTCCAAACGCCGTAAGAACAATGGAATCAAAAACTGATTTGGAATATATCTGTGTTCAAGCAAAATCTAATAGTTTGGAACAATTTGGACTTGGCGATGCTGAATTGTGCTAAAATTGCAAGGGGCAATCTTGCCCCTTTTTCATCAGGAATAAAAGTATAAAATGATAATCAACACAGGCTCAAGAACAGATACGGTTCAATATTATTCAGATTGGCTTTTGAAAAGGTTTGAAGAAGGTTTTGTTTATTCAAGAAATCCAATGTTTCAAAA
>CAKVJR010000192.1 GCA_934754855.1 uncultured Candidatus Melainabacteria bacterium | reverse complement strand
CCGTTATTCTCATTGTCTCGAGACCCCGACGCTTACCATAATAAAGCAAGCCAAAGTTCCGAAAATACAAAGTTCTGCTGCAACGTGTGCGTCCATAAAAATACAACCCAACATAACAACAATCGTCGTTATCCAAGTCGTAACGTGAGGTGTCTTGTGAACAGGGTGAATTTTTTGCAACGATTTCGGCAAGAAATTATCTCTCGTCATCGCATACAAAATTCTTGTGTTTCCATATTGGAAAACCAATAACGCCGACGTCAATCCCGCCAAAGCACCTAACGAAATCCAAGTTGCAATCCAAGGTTGATTAATCAATCTTACCGCATGTGCAATAGGGGCAAGGATATCCACCTCTCCGTATTGCGAAACGGGAATAATTCCCGTAAATACGATTGCAACCAAACCATACAAAATCGAACATACGATTAAAGAACCCAAAAGCCCTATCGGCAAGTTCTTTTGCGGATTTTTTGTTTCCTCTGCAGCCGTCGAAATTGTATCAAAACCTATATACGCATAGAAAATAATAAATGCACTTAAAACAATGCTGTCAAATCCTCCGGGAGCAACTGTTTTCATATCAATGCCACTCATTGAAATGCCCCAATTTGCAGGATTTACAAAGCACATACCGACCGACACGAATATAAATATAACGGCAAGTTTAATAACAACCATCAAAGCCGTTGCCTTGGTCGATTCTTTCATACCTTTCAACAAAATCAAGCCCAAAACGAAAACGATAAATACCGCAGGCAAATTCATACTGAAAGGCATTCCAAAAATATACGGAAGTTGAGTATGAGGGTCAAGATTTAATTCCTTACACTTTTCCAAAGCACTCGGAATATCATTGATTAACCATATTGGCGGATTTGTAACCCAAGTCGGAAGATACTTGTCAAAACCTTGCAAGAATTGGAGCAAATACTCTGTCCAACTGACCGCTATCGTAATGTCGCCGATTGCATATTCAAGCATCAAAATCCAGCCCATTATCCAAGCCGCAAACTCACCCATTGTTGCGTAAGTGTATGTATAAGCACTTCCCGAAACAGGTATCATTGAAGCAAATTCTGCATAACAAAGTGCCGGACAAATACAAACCGATGCCGCAAGCAAAATCGATAAAACAACCGACGGTCCCGCTCCGATATTTCCATGACTGCCACAAACCGCAGGTCCTATCATAACGAAAATTCCGCAACCGATAATCGCACCGATTCCAAGAACAATAAGGTCAAATGCACTCAACGTTTTATTGAACGTATTACTTTGTGCCTTTGCGACCAAATCTTCCGTCTTTACTGTTTTGCACAAATTTGAAAAAAATGTCTTTACCTTACTGTCCGCCATTTTCTTCTCCTTGTGTCTTTTCTATAAATCTTTGCATTAACATCTTATCTTTTTCTTCTGCATTTCTGTGTTGTCTGTATCCGTAAACAGTGTAAATCAACGCCCCGCCAAGCAACCACAACGGGAAAAGAAACGACGCTTTTTCAAGTTGAGGAAGTGACTGAATCATTAACAATGCACTGACAACAATTCCCAAAATCGGGAACCACGGATAAAAAGGAACTTTGAACGGTCTGTTAATGTGAGGGTGTGTTTTTCTCAAAATAATAATTTCCAAACAAACCAACACAAAACAAGTCAATGTTCCGCAAATAGCGAGTTGTGTGGCAACACTCATATCGATAAACATGCCCGAAACGATTATGACAATTGCCGAAAGCCAAATAATTACGGCAGGTGTTTTGTATTTCGGGTGACGTTTTTTCAAAATTTTCGGCAAGAAATTATCTTTTGCCATTGCATACAAAATTCTTGAATTTGCATACTGCAAGACCAAAAGCACCGAAGTTAAGCCCGCCAAAGCACCCAATGAAATCCAACCCGCAATCCAATCCTGATGAATTAATCTTGAAACATAAGCTAAAGGTGCATGGATATTGACCGTAGCATAATCAGAAACAGGAATGATTCCCGTAAATACCGCCGCAACGCCCGCATAAACCAATGCCGCAATCAAAAGTGTACCGATAATCCCTATCGGCAAGTCTTTTTGCGGATTTTTCGCCTCACCTGCCGTCGTTCCGAGTGCATCGAAACCTAAATATGCGTAAACAATAA
>CAKVJR010000191.1 GCA_934754855.1 uncultured Candidatus Melainabacteria bacterium | reverse complement strand
GGCTTACCCTGTATTTTTTCAATCAAAAGGAAAAGCACGTGACCACCGTCGAGAGCGGGTATCGGAAGCAAGTTCAAATACGCAAGGTTCAAACTGATAATTGCAGTCAAAAGCAAACCTTTAAAGAAACCCTGATATTCGATAATATCCGAACCGATTTTCGTAACCGCAACAATACCGTGCATTTCTTCCATCGGAATACTTCCCGTGAATAATTTTGCCAAACCGTAGAGCATCATATCGGAATTTGTTTTGATGTATTTATAAGAATACTCGATATTTTCGGCGATATTTCTGACGGGGTAAACAACCTCCGTAACGCCTTTTTTAATGCCCATCATGCCATCTTTGTCAGGATAAATCGTCGGCATTTTGACTTCTTTTTCATTTCTCATAACCGTAATATTAACGGGGTGTCTTGTATCCGCCAAAGAAAATGCCAAATCTTCAATAGTCACAGGGAGTTTGACCTTGTAAACAGTTTTGCCCCAAATATTGTCACGAACAGCCTTTTGACTTTCCGTAAGTTCGACTTCGTCAGAAACATAACGTTCAAAGCCCATAACTTGGTCCTGAGTCAATTTAATCATTTCTTCGTCGTCAAATGCGGGCAACTTAACCGTTACGCCTTTGTCGATGACTTTGTCGGGGCTAATATTGGGGTTAAGTTTTTTGATTTCCGCAATTTTTTTATCAACTCTTTCTTGAGAAACAAAACCGTCTTTTTCTCTGCTCAAATAGAGATATTGCGTCAAAATATTGGGCAAAGTAACCTTTGTGCCGTTAATTTCATAGAAAACATCGCCTTTTTGGAATTTTGCTTCACGAACCGACTGAACAGCCGTCGGAGTAAGTTCTTCAAAGGTTGTTTCAAAGGTATTTGAGGGCAATTTATGCCAAACACCTGCTGCAAACATTACCAAAAATATTGCCGTTAAAAAGTTTGCAAAAACGCCGGCAACAATTACGATTAAACGCTGCCAAATAGGCTTGTTTGCAAATCTTTCGGGTGAATCAGCCGCAAGTTCGGAATTAGCATCGTCGTCAGGGAACGAAACATAACCGCCCAAAAGCAATGCGTGAACCAAAAATTCCGTTTCACCGATTTGTTTTTTGAATAAAGTCGGACCGACAGGAAGCCCGAATCCGAATTTATCAACTCTGATTTTGAATGCTTTTGCGGCAAAAAAATGCCCCAATTCATGCACCATAACCAGAAGACTTATTAACAAAATCATTATGATAATGTTCACTTAATTTCTCCATTTCTTATATAATAATTTTATGATAAATATATTAAAAAAACTACTCGATTTTATTTACGAAAACAATTGCTACTTTTGTCACTCGTCAAAAGAAAATTCCATATTTTGCTCAAAATGTTACAATAGCGTGGATTTTTTCCAAAGTAAACCGTTTAAAAAAATTAACGGCGTCGAACTTTATGCCGTAACATATTATAAAGATGTTACACAAAAGTTAATACGAGCGGTCAAATATCATAACAAAAAAGATTTGGCTTTCTATCAGGCAAAATTGATGTATGAATATTGGAAAAATTTGGACATTGCAGGCGAGAACTTCCTCGTTATGCCTGTTCCGATGTTTTATTCCAAAGCGAGAAAGCGTAAATATAACCACATGGACTTGGTTTGCGAAGAGTTCTGTAAACTTACGGGCTATGATTATGACCTCAAATCGCTCATCAGAAATCGTGAAACCGCCCCACAATATAAACTTTCGAGTAAGGAAAGGGAGAAAAACCTTAAAAATGCTTTTTCTGTAACAAAAACAGAGTTGAAACAACCGATTTTGTTGATTGACGACATTTCAACAACGGGAACAACGATTAAGGAAATTTTGAAAGTTTTTGAGGAAAAGGGCATAACAAACGTGACAACACTTGTCACCGCCGTCCCCGAAACCCCGTCGAATTACGTTTATTGATTTATAACATCAAATTTATTACCATTAAAAACAAAATTACACTTAGGCATTTCTTCATTCCCTGTCATTGCGAGAACGAGCGAGCAAAATGCAAAACCGTATAACATCAAGCATTTACTGTAACTGCGAGGGCTTTGCCCGTGGCAGCGAAGTAGGGTTGGCTTTAGCCGACCAAGGCAATCAATTATTTCCTTATTCATCAAAAAACCACCCATCAGCAG
>CAKVJR010000190.1 GCA_934754855.1 uncultured Candidatus Melainabacteria bacterium | reverse complement strand
AAATTTTCTAAATCATCAGAATACAAAACATCACTGCGAGTCTGACGATTTATTTTATTCCCCTGTAAATACTGCCAGCCTTCTTTTTCCAAAAGGGTAATGAAGGCATATTCATATTCCGACTCGCAAAAGCGCCCGTTGTATTCTTGTAATTTAGACATAATTTGTCCCCCAATTATTCGTTTTCAAATGTTCAGATTTTTTTCGACACATTTTCAATAAAAGATTTATTTATTAGTTTCGTAATTGAATCCGTGTCATCAAGCGATTTCAAATAGTTTATCAGCTTTTCAAAGTTTTCTTTTGTATGTCGTTGATTTTCTGCGTTTGAAAATTCAGGATGATCAAATGACGAATCTAATAAAGCCAATGCCATTTTTCGTCTTGTGGTGTTATCAGATAAACTGTATTTGGATTCAAACAGGTAAAGCAAATCATCATCAAATTCTTCAAGATATAAGTGTTTTAACGGGTAACTCGGGATTGAATCATCACAATTTATATAAAGCTTGAATTTCTCTTTGTTTTTTGCGGCTACTATTCGATTATCGAATTTTTCTAAGGCTTTGTGTAGATTCTTCGCTTCCTCGTCAACATCGCTTTCTTTAATGAACGTGTGCGAGTTTGGTTCTTCAATATCACCATTTTGAATCTTTAACAACCTTTTATCAAGTCCTTTTTCCATCCTTTGATAATCGACAGTCACAGGAATCACAATGTCATTTTCTTTCAAAACATGGAGATTCCCTATCAAACTTATCATTTGATCTTTTGAAAGCTCACCATTATATGCAAGTGCAACTGCTTGTGGGAGTCCTTCGTCTATGTCTTTTTGTTGTAAATCCCAAAACTTATATGTCAAAAAACGATAAAGAGGAGTTTCATCTTTTTCAGAGTATTTTTGTCTGAGCTCTTTGGTAAACCGATCTTCGTCCCAAACGCCGAATTTCATCCAATCCCTAATAGAGCTAAAACTGCTACGGTGCTTTCCTTCGTTTGGATATTGCTTCTCCTTTTCGTTTGTAAAAAATGTAAATTCTTGCTTTACAGAGAATTCTTCATCTCTTTTATGAGCTTTCGATGAATATACTTCTGCTCCAAATGTATATAATGCAAACTTCATATAATCTGTGGCAATGCCGGACTTTTTCCAAGCGGTATACACCCTTTCAAAGTCAGCGAGTATGGACTTAAGTATTCGTATGTTAAATGTATCACTTTCAAAAAACACACTTTTTAACAAACTAATATTATCAACCAAGAAACTTTGATATCCATTACTTACCTCTTTATAGTTGTGCACTATATTTTCTATAATTGATTCATAATCGGCAGACATATAAAGCGTACGTGAAATAAGCTTTTCTTTGTATTCGCTATAATCAGGTTTGCTGATTTTTTCTTCATCAGCGATAATTATAACCTTAATCTGTTTGTTTTCAATGAAATTATTGATTGAACCTAAGAGATCTTTATTGCTGTTTATACCACACCTCTCAAGATCGTCAAAAACAATTACAAATTTTCTTTTATTATCATCAGTTCCTATTGAGTTTTGAACATCAATATAGCTGAAAAGATCATAGCTAAGGGCGGTTGACAGCCCGTGAGAAACCGCTGATAAGCCTGTTGTTTCCGAAGAAGCAATTGAAGCAACCTCCAATCCATCTTTGATCAGCGTGCTTAATTTTTTTGATATTTTTCTTGTAGCATTTCCGATTGTTCCCAATTTCAGAGAAGTATACTCATCTTTTACGCTCTTATTTATGGCGGAAACACTATCTAATCCAAAGAGCGAAATAACAGCAACCGCCGCAAACTTTTCGTCATTTAATTCTTTGGCAATTTGTTTCACTAAGAAAGATTTTCCGCATCCCCAAGGTCCTGTCAAAAGTAGAGCACCGGTATTTTCGTTGCAATTTATGTAGTCAAGTAATTCGCTTTTTATGTCCATTTTATATATCCTTTCTTACAATGAATAAGAAAATGAAAAAATCAGTTTTCCTCCAACGATCCTTTAATTAAAATTGGGCAAATATTTTTGATTTGTGTTTTCAGCTGTTCGTTGATTTCTTTGCGTTTGTTGTATACCGTGTACATCTCTGCGATTGACTTTTGGATTGTTATATCTGGAATGGGGATTTTGACATCAATTAAATCGTTCCAAGTGAATGTTTCTCGTGCCGACCCCCAAGAATGAAATCGTGC
>CAKVJR010000189.1 GCA_934754855.1 uncultured Candidatus Melainabacteria bacterium | reverse complement strand
TCATTCCACAGATTCTTCGCCTAAAGGCTCAGAATGACTGATAATAAATAAACCAATATTTCCTCAATCCTCAATTGCGGCATCAATGACAAAGTTGTCGTCAGAAACCTCGACAACAGCCCAACGCAAGACATTGAGGTTTTGTTTTTCAAATTCTTCCTCAACGTATTTTGCGTCAAACGGTAATTTTTTCTTAATAACAATCTGTCTTGTAGATATCATCTCAAGCCTTACTCAACGGTAACGGACTTTGCGAGGTTTCTCGGTTGGTCAACGTCTTTGCCCAAAAATTCTGCAATATAATATGCAAGAAGTTGGCAGGGAACGTTTGCAACAATCGGGGAAAGCATTTCGGGGATTTCGGGAATTGTTATAATATCCTCGAAAATATCTTTAAGATTTTCATCTTTTGATGATGTTAACGCAATAAGTCTTGCGTTTCTTGCTTTTGCCTCTTCACTGTTGGACAAAATTTTATCATAAGTAATTCCGCCCGGAATCATAATCGACAAAACAGGCATAGTTTCATCAAGCATTGCAATCGGACCGTGTTTAAGTTCGCCTGCCGAATAGCCTGTTGCGTTGATATAACTGATTTCTTTGAGTTTCAAGGCACCTTCCAACGCTGTTGGCAAGTTAATTCCTCTTGCGATAAAAATAAAGTTTCTGAAGTTTGCAAACTTTTGGGCAACCTTTTGGATTTGTTCTTTATTATTCAAAATTTCTTCCAATTTAACAGGAACTTGTATCAATTCGTGTTTAAGATTTTTCAAATATTCAGAGGACAAAGTACCCTTAATTTCAGCAAGTTTAATAGCTAAAAGATAGAACGAAAGGACTTGAGCCGTATAAGATTTTGTTGCGGCAACAGAAATTTCAATACCTGCACTGACAGAAATCAAACTGTCTGCATAACGAGCCATGCTTGAGTCAGGACGGTTCGTGATAATCAAGACGTGTGCACCTTTATCCTTTGCCTGTCTGATTGCAGTAATTGTATCGGCCGTTTCGCCCGATTGAGAAACACCGATAACAAGTGTTTTGTCGTTCGTAACGGTTTTACGGTAAATATACTCACTTGAAGCCTCAACATCGACTGCAATTCCCGTAAAATCTTCAATCAAAAACTTACCGACCATTGCAGCGTGCAACGAAGTACCGCAGGCAATTACCTCAATTCTGTTAAGTTCCTTGAGTTGTTCTTTATCGATTTTGACCTCATCAAGAACAATCGGTTCGTCAATATCAAACAATTTGCCGTTCAAAACGTTTCTGATAACATCGGGTTGTTCGTGAATTTCCTTGAGCATAAAGTGCTTAAAGCCCAATTTACTTAGAGCAACAGGTTCCCAAGGAAGTTGCTCGATTTTCTTTTCGATTTTGTTTAATTCGGAGTCAAAAAATTCGAGTGAATTTTCTTTAACGATAGCAATTTCGCCATCTTCAAGGTAAATTGCTTTTTTTGTGTATTCAATAAAAGCGGGAATGTCACTTCCGATAAAGTTTTCGCCTTCGCCGACACCGATTACGAGCGGTGCATTCTTTCTTGATGCAATAATTTTATCGGGTTCGTCCTTGTGCATAACGCAAATTGCATAAGCACCTTTGATTTTATCCAAACCTTTTTTAACTGCGAGAGTCAAGTCGTGAGTTTTGCCGTATTCGTGAGCAAAAAGGTGAGCGATAGTTTCAGTATCGGTTTGAGAACGGAATACGCAACCTTTTTTGATTAATTCTTCTTTGAGTTCCTTGAAGTTTTCAATAATACCGTTGTGAACAACGACCAATTTTCCGCAAGTACAAGTGTGCGGATGAGCATTAATATCAGTTGCACCGCCGTGAGTTGCCCAACGAATGTGTCCGATACCCATTGTCACATTTGTTAATTCATTTTTCTTTTCTTCAAGCAAATTTTTCAAATTAATCAATTTGCCGATTTTCTTGTAAACTTTAATTTCACTATCCGAATTAACAGCAATACCTGCCGAGTCATATCCACGATATTCAAGAGTTTCAAGCCCTTTGATTAATACATCAACAACATTTCTCTTACCAATATATCCAACTATACCGCACATGCCAAAATCTCCTGTGTAATGTCTATTAGTAAATTATACAATAACAAATAATTTTTAGATATTAATTTTACATAAAGAAATTTTATTTTTACGAGCAAAAAAAGACCTCTTTCGAGGTCCTTTTAATTATTTAATCATTTGTTGAATTTTCTTAGAAATAGCATTGATATCTTTGAGATACTGCTCTTGCATTGTTGCATCTTTCATAAGATTTTGGATTGTGTCATATTCCATAATGAC
>CAKVJR010000188.1 GCA_934754855.1 uncultured Candidatus Melainabacteria bacterium | reverse complement strand
GAGCGAAATGGACGGCGTTGTTGCATCAGCGGCGGAAGCGGTCAAAATTCGCAAAGAAATAGGTGAAGAATTTATCATTATGTGTCCTGCGGTACGTCCGTCATGGTCGGTTGTAAACGACCAATTGAGGGTTGTTACACCGTCTGAAGCGGTTAAGGCAGGCGTAGATTATATGATTATCGGACGACCGATTACATCGCACGATAACCCTGTTGCGGCGGCAAAATTGATTATTAACGAAATCGAAGAAGCCGTTGCTCAATGTCGTCAACAAGTAAAAGAGGATTTCTTAAAATGATTATAGGTGCACCGTCAGAGATTAAAAAATACGAAAAGAAAATTGCGTTAACGCCTGATTTAACACAGACTTTGACCTCTTTGGGACACAAAGTTCTTGTTCAAAAAAACTTTGGCAAAACAGCGGGCTACAAAGATATTGAGTATAAAAATCAAGGTGCTGAAATTGTTGATTCAGCGAAAGAAATTTATTCTGAATCAGATGTTATAATCAAAATAAATCCGCCATTATCAGATGAATACGACCTTTTGAAAGAAAATCAAATCATTTTTGCATTTTTCAAATACTCGGACAAAAATGCACTTATGGAAACTGTCCTTGAGAAAAAAATCACAACAATCAGTTATTCGGAAATAAGCGATTCAAACGGCAAAAAGCCATTCATTGAGGCTGGTTCAGAGATTGTCGGAAAAGCAATTATCAGAGAATGTTCAATTGTTGCCCAAAAGCAAATGGGCGGCGGAATATTAGGCGGTGCAAGCGGTATCGCCCCAATGAAAGTTACAATTGTCGGAGCGGGTGTTGTTGGCACAAATGCCGCAAAAACCGCAAAAGCAATCGGTGCGGACGTTTCTGTATTGGATATAAATTTTGATGCACTCAAAAACATCTCGAATGAATTAGGCATAAAAACTTATTATGCAAGCGAAATGAACCTTACTAATTTGTTAAAAGATACGGACTTTTTGATTTGTGCGGTAAGAGAAAATCCGTTTGAAACCCCGATTATTACGGCAGATATGGTTGCTCAGATGAAAAAAGGAAGCATGATTATTGACGCAGGCATTGCCTCGGGAAACACTGTCGTAGAAACGCTTGACACGGTTACGACATTGGAGAACCCGATTTGTGAAAAAGACGGATTGTTGTATTTTTCAGCCCCCGACCTTGCATCATTGGCAGCAAAAACGATAGCAGCGGCAATGTCAGGAATTTTGTCGAAATTCATCATTCCCGTTGTTTCAAACAAAGATATGATATATGCCTTGATGGACTGTCAGGAACTTGTTTCGGGCGTTTTGACCTACAACGGAAAAATCACGAACGAAAAAGTTGCGGAAATTTTCAACGAAGAAGTTTACGAACTCTCAATGCTCACAGGCATTTAGAAAACAGATATTTCGCTACGCTCAATATGACGGTAAATGAAAAAATTTAACCGTCATTGCGAGGAGTATAACGACGAAACAATCCATAGTTTACTCATTAATTGGAAAACTTTATACATTCCCCGTCATTCTGAGGTTTTGCAAAAATCGAAGAATCTGTATAACTAACATTTATAATACGGTTTGAAATTATCTATTTTGTCGATTAAATCCTCAAAGTTTCCGCCGAAAGTTATACATCTGTCGTCAACATACACCCAACAAGGCTCTTTAACATTTGTAATACCAACAATCAGTTCACTCAAACCATTTTCGGAAATCCATTTTGATGCAAGATTTTTATCTCGTGTCGTAAAAATTTTCACCTGATAATTTTTTGATAAATCTTCTAAAAACTCTTTCGCCCCAACCTTTATCGGCGGAATAAAATTTTTGTCATAATTCCCGACATAATCATTCAAAACCCCGTCCAAATCTATAAGCAATGTTTTTCTCATATATAACCTCGGTTCTATATATAGACACTGTTTGTATCTATTATTTCATAAAATTCTATATATGCAACACTTAAATACTAAAAAAGCACAAATATTTTTGAAAGTTTTAGGGTTTGTAATCAAGGAAGAGAGATTGAAACAAAACAAATCTCAAAGAATATTGGCTGATGAATTTGATTTTCAAAAATCAATGTTAAGTAGAATAGAGTCAGCAACAAATGAGCCTAAAATAATATCTTTATGTACTATTAGTGAATCTTTAGGCATTAAATTATCTGATTTGATTGCAAAAGTTGAAGCATTGCTGCCTGAAGATTTCACATTAATCGAAAAATAAAAAATTTTCTTTAGCAGTGTAGGGTCGACTTTAGTCGACCAAAACAATTCTTCATTCCTTGTCATTCTGAACGTAAGCGAAGAATC
>CAKVJR010000187.1 GCA_934754855.1 uncultured Candidatus Melainabacteria bacterium | reverse complement strand
CAAGCGACTTTCAACGGTTTGTTGGCACGGGTATATTTTGCCCCTTTTCCTGACAAATGTTTCTGAAACCTTTTCTCGACATCATCAGTGTAACCGCAATAATAACTGCCGTTTTCGATTAAAAGCAAATAGACATAATATTTTTTGTCAGGCATTTTTAATCTCTTGCAAAATCGAAATGATTTTTTCGTAATTTTCTTCCGTCACAAGGCGACCACGAAACTCCGACGCACCTCGCAATCCCTTGATATAGTAGGGGTAGAACTTTCTGAAAAATTTTATACCGTTCAATTCACCACGAAAAGCAATTTCCGCATCAAGATGTTCTTTTAAAACCGCCAATTTTTCATAAATTGATTTTTCTTCAGGTTTTTTGCCAAATTTCAAGTACTCATCAATTTGAGCAGGCAACCACGGATTGCCCAAAAGTCCTCTGCCTACGGCAAGTCCGTCCGCCAAAGAGTCATTCATCGCCTGTTCAGCCGTTTCAACAGAAACAATATCCCCATTGATAAAATAAGGAATATCAATTTCACCACGAAGAGCCGAAACCCTTTTCCAATCGGCAACTCCCGAGTACATCTGAACTCTTGTTCTTGCATGAACACAAATCGCCGCCGCTCCTGCTTCCTGCATTTTGACCGCAAAATCAACAAAATTTATACAATTTTGGTTAATTCCGAGCCGAAACTTACACGTTACGGGCAAATCAACGACTTCCTTTACCGCACGAATAAGGCTTGCCGCAACATCAGGCGACTTCATCAAAGCACAACCGTCTGTCGCTTTCATGACTTTATTCACAGGGCAGCCCATATTTATATCAATAATTGTTGCCTTATCAGAGAGAATTTGTGCCGATTTCGCAACCAACGACGGTTTATGCCCCGAAATTTGAAAAGAAACGGGAATTTCCTCATCATCAGTTTTAACGATATGGCAATCTTCACGCTGCACAAGGGCTTCCGAACTAATCATCTCTGTTGTCAAAAGGCAATCCTTTGAATATTTACGAATTAACTTTCGCAAAACATAATCAGTTATCCCCGCCATCGGAGCGGACACAACTTTTGAATTGATTTTGACATTTCCAATCGAAATGCTATTTAGATTGTTGAATTCTTTGTCTTGCGTATTTTGTATAATCATCGACACCTTTTGATAATTCTAAGAATTTTTTATAATTTTGTACTGCACGTGCGAAATTGCCCAAACTGTCATAATCTACACCCAAAGAGTAGTAAACAAGTGCAATTGAGGAATCTTTCGCAACAACTGCCTCATAATCGGCAACCGCTTTTTGGTAATTGCCCAAAGCATCATAAACCATTGCACGGTAATAATGAGGCATATATCCGCCGACTTTTTTGTTAATAAGAGGGGTCAAAATCGCCTCAGCACTTTTATAATCTTGTGCTTCATATTTTTGAATAGCACGATTGAGTTCGGCATCTGTATTTTGAGCAGAGATATAATTTTGCATTTCCTTATATTTTTCGGAATTTTTATTGGAAATTTTATTCAAATAATTTTGTGCTTCCGTCAAATTATCCTGTTGAATGCAAATACCTGCCGCAGTAATCAATACAGCCTCATCATTCGGTTTTTTCTCAAGTGCTTTTTTATAATATTCTAAAGCACGGGGATAATCTTTTTGCATTTGATAAACGCTCGCAATTCCGACGTAAGTGTCGTAACCTTGAGGCGTAATTTGTTGATATTTCTCGATTGCAGCCGCATAATCACCTTTTTGAGCAAACTCAGCCGCCGCATCATAAATCGAACCCGTATAGCGAGCCTTAATCGAATTATACAATTGTTGAACCTGCGTATCGTTCGGAAATTTTTGTTTAGCAGCCTCAGCAATAGCAAGGGCTTCGGGGTATTTTTCCTGACCGTTATAAATTTGTCCCAAATTCAAATAAAGCGACGCATCGTTTGAGTTTGAATCAATTGCAAGTTTATAGAATTTGATAGCCTTTGGAATATCCTTGTTTTTATGTGCCGTATATGCCGCTTGTGCATAAAATTCAGGAGAAAGTTCGATACCCTCGGACTGAATTGTCGAAATTGCATCTTCTGCCGGCATATTTTTGGAATAAATATCAGCAAGCCCGAATTGAGCCTCAGAGTTTGCTTTATCATATTTCAAAACATTTTTATATTCTTCCGTCGCATTTTCCCACATGCTGAGTGCTTGGAAACATTTTGCCTTTTGCAAGCGAGCCTTGACGTTTTTCGGGTCAATCAAAAGTGCATTGTTCGCCGATTCAACGGATTCTTTATATTTTTTTTGGTCATAATACAAAACCGACGCATTGACCTTAGAAGTCAACAATGCGGGGTTTAATTTATCCGCCTTGGCATATTCGGCGAGTGCATTATCGTAATAG
>CAKVJR010000186.1 GCA_934754855.1 uncultured Candidatus Melainabacteria bacterium | reverse complement strand
TCCGTACACTGTGCGAATTTTGCGATTTTTTCGTTACCCGAAGCGACGAAAATCAAATCGACATTTTCGTTTTTACTCATTTCTTTTGCTATTGAATAAGCATTTGCATCTGAACCTACGATTAAAATATTCATAGGTTAATTATACTACGAAAAAAATAAAATAAAACTACCTCAATTTTAAGTCAGGACGCAGTTTTTCGGCGTTCCTCAAATAAACGTGCTTAATTTCTTTTTGAGATTTTTCTGAATTTGTGACAACCAAAACCCGAATACATTTTTTTAGTCCACCCTCAAATTCAAATTCACGGTAAACCATTAACGGTACTGTATTCCAGCCTAATTCCGTCCGAGCAAACTTGGCAGGAGTGGTGCTTTTCAAATCTTCCGTCACTGTAAATTCCGCAAACGCAAAATCCTCTGTGTTTAAATCGTTAAGTTCGACA
This sequence comes from uncultured Candidatus Melainabacteria bacterium, assembly GCA_934754855.1. GTDB lineage: Bacteria > Cyanobacteriota > Vampirovibrionia > Gastranaerophilales > Gastranaerophilaceae > RUG841. The sequence goes on along the minus strand of CAKVJR010000186.1, from coordinate 1,973 downwards.
ATTTTTGACAACATCTCAACCGTGGCAGCCTTAATCTCTTCAATAGTGTCGTTTTCGACCGTAATTGCTCCTCGAATTGCTCTTATCATAAAATGTCACCTTTTTTTAATCTTTTCCCGTTTGCAAAGTCGCAAGCACACATTTTGCCTTTGCTTTCGGGTTTTACGGTTTTTATCAGAATTGTTCTGTCGGCACAGGCAACAGTTAGCCCGTCTTTGTTTATGCAAAGAATTTCGCCTGTTTTTGCACCGCTTATCGGTATATTGCTCAAATTTGTTTCCAAAATTTGGATATTTTTTCCGTCACGGCACAAATACGCATTGGGCCAAGGCTGCAAACCTCTGACTTTATTGTGAAATTCGCCTGCTGTCAGGTCAAAGTCGATTTGTCCGTCCTCTTTTGTAAATTTCGGTGCAAACGTTACCTCGTCCTCGTTTTGGGCAATTGATGTCAATTCACCGTTGTAGATTTTTTTTAATGTGTCGTATATTAACTCGGGTGATTTTTCCGAAATCGCTTGTACCAACTCGGGAACAGTCATATTTTCAGAAATTTGAATTTTATCGGTTTGACAAATATCTCCGGCGTCCATTTTTTTGACGGTTTTCATTGTCGTTATGCCTGTTTCCTTATCCCCGTTGATTATGCACCATTGAATGGGGTTTGCACCTCTGTATTTTGGCAAAAGAGAGGCGTGAAGATTAATTGTGCAGAATTTTGGAATATCCAAAACTTCTTGCGACAAAAGTTGTCCAAACGCAAATGTCACAAAGAAATCTGGTTCCATTGCTTTTAATTCTTCAATCATTTCGGGAGTTTTTGAAATTGACGGAGTTTGAAGAATTTTTATTTCGTGATTTTTTGCGGCAACTTTTACGGGCGGTTCTTGGATTTTGCACCCTCTTCCTGCCGGTCTGTCAGGCATTGTCACGATTGCTTGAACATCAATATCTTCTTTTGTTGCAAGATATTCGAGCGATTTAACCGCAATTTCCGGAGTTGCGAGGAATACGACTTTTATCATTATTTTTCCTCACTTTCGGCACTTTCTTCGTTTTCGTCAACTTTGTCGATAACTTTGTTGCCGTTTGCGATGATTACATCTTCCATTGCCGATTCATCAAGCAAATATTCGGGTTGAACAGGCGGCAAGCCTTTTTCTGCCAATTTTTCATCAGCATCAAATCTGTTTCTTACGTGGTCAATGAACATAATTCCATCGAGGTGGTCATATTCATGTTGCAAGGCTCTTGCCAAAAGTTCACCGTCTTTTCCTTCGATAATGAACGGTTTTCCGTGCATATCGAGTGCTTTAAACGTAACATTTGCATATCTTCTTACGTCCGTGAAAACTTCTGGAAAACTCAAACAACCCTCGCTGCAAGCAACAGGAGTGTCTTTCTTGATGAGTTTCGGGTTAATCAAAACAATCGGATTGTATCTTTCATTCGGGTCTGAAACATCGATGACAAACATTCTCAAAAGTTCTCCGACTTGTACTGCCGCAAGCCCTACGCCGTGGTTTGCATACATTGTATCAATCATATCTTCCGCTAAAATTTTTATTTTCTTTGAAACTTTAGAAATTTCCTTCGATTTTTGTCGTAATATCGGATCGCCATATTTTACAATTTTTCTGATTGACATCTTTTCCTACTTTCTTGCTTGAAAATTCAAAATTAGCATTACAACTGCAAGTGCCATTGCGTAAACAAAATATTTCATAATAGAAACATTGATGCACAAAACGCCGATTGCACCGAAAATTACTGATGCAACCGCCAAAATCAATACGGTTTTATTTTGTGAAAAACCTGCATTTAAAAGTCTGTGGTGAATGTGAGCCGCATCTGCCACAAACGGTGATTTTCCGCTCAAAATTCTTCTGACGGAAGCGAATGTGATATCAACAATCGGAACGGCAAGTACCAAAACAGGCACCCACATTGCGACGGATTCGGTTCTCATTACGC
>CAKVJR010000185.1 GCA_934754855.1 uncultured Candidatus Melainabacteria bacterium | reverse complement strand
GTGGCGTCACCCATTACGCCAGTGTCTGTTACCACATCCCAGTAGGTAGGCGTGGAATCAAAATCTTCCGTAAATTTTTTCACCGCAATTCGGACAAGTCGAGAGAATTTCGGTCAAAATTTTAACGTTGTAGCCGTTTCTTTCTATTAATTTCATTTTGCACTTCGGGCATGAAGTCGTCGAAGTCAACTCGTCAGCGATGTTTCCGCTGTAAACGAACTTCAAACCGCATTCTTTTGCGATGTTGTAAGCCGAAAATATTTTTTCGACAGAAGTTCGCTCTTTATCAAGCATTTTGTATGCGGGGTGAAAAGCCGAAATATGCACGGGGACGTCGATTGAGAGGTTATTTGCAATCCAATCGAACTCCCGTTTGAGTTCATCGGGAGAGTCATTTTCATCAGGAATTAAAAGAGTCGTTAACTCAAGTTCGACGGGCGTTTCATGCCAAACAAATTTTATTGTTTCTAAAACTGTATCAAGATGAGCCAAACAATTTTTTGCATAAAATTCCTCCGAAAAAGCCTTGAGGTCGATATTTGCACCATCTATATTTTCAAAGAATTTCGGGCGATATTTTTCTGAAATATACCCTGCCGTGACTGCGACGTTTTTGACGTCGTACTCTTTTGCTATTTTTGCGATTTTAATTGTATTTTCAAACGAGATAATCGGGTCGTTGTAGGTGTAAGCAATACTTTTGCAACCATAAGACAATGCCGAATTTACTATTTGCTCGGGAGAAACCTTGACAGATTTTCGAGGGTCAAAACCGATTTTTGAGATGTTGTAATTTTGACAAAAACGGCAACCCATATTGCAGCCAAAAGTGCCGAATGATAAGGCTTTTGAGGTTGGATAAAAATGATATAAAGGCTTCTTTTCTATCGGGTCGATTGCAAAGCCTGAAGAGAAGCCGTCCGCCTGACAAACAATTTTTTCACCGTCATTAAATCTTATCTTGCAAAAACCGAATTGACCGACAGAAAGAGAGCAATTTCTCGGGCAAATTTCACAACGTATTTTAGTATTTTCAGAAACAATATTTTCCATAAATTTATAGTATAATTATACATGTAAATCATGGTTTTTTACAAATGGAGATGTATATGACAACGAAAAAAGCAAATGTAGCAGGTCAATTTTACCCTGCCGATGAAAATGAATTGAGAGAAGAAATCAAAATTTATACAGAAAATTTGCAAAAAGAATGCGATTATTTTTCAAGAGCAATCATCGTTCCTCACGCAGGACACAAATTCTCGGGAGCCTTGGCAGCAAAAGGTTTTCAGTATTTGAAAAAAGACTTGGACACCGTCATCGTGTTCGCACCTTGCCATAGAGTTTACGTTGAATCGTTGGCAATTTCAACGGCAGACGACTTTGAAACCCCTATTGGCAACATCGAAGTAAATAAAGCAATTAACGAAGAATTAAAAGAATTGGGCTGTGTTGAAAACGATGATGCTTTTTTGAACGAACACGCCATTGAGGTTCAATTGCCATTCATCAGAACTTTTGCAGAAAACGCAAAAATCACCCCGATTTTAGTCGGCGGTGCCGATCAACATAAGATTGCAGAAATTATCGGCAAATATTGGGATAACGATAAAATCGGCTTTGTAATTTCATCGGATTTGAGCCACTTCAGACCGAAAGAAGAGGCACAAAGAATTGATTTTGTGACGGCGGATATGATTGAAAATAACGTTTCAGAAAACCTCTTGCCCGAACAGGCATGCGGTTATAAGGCAGTTGCAGGCTTAATTGAATTTGCAAAATCAAGAGATTACTCACTTATCAGAGTCGGCGTAACTGACTCATCAGAAACGACAAAAGACCCGTCAAGCGTTGTAGGATACGGTTCTTGGTACCTTGCAGAAGAAGAAAAAACTAAGTTTTTGAGAGAAAATTTCCAAGAAGTATTGAGAAAACTTGCAGTTTTGAGCATAAAATCTCAATTGGATAATCTCAATTTGCGTGTTGAAAACTGCCCGAGAGCATTGGAAACAATACTTGCATCGTTTGTTACATTGATGGAAAACGGCATTTTAAGAGGCTGCATCGGCTCAATCGCCGCACATCAACCTTTGGTTGTTGATATTTGCCAAAATGCAAGAAACGCAGCGTTTAAAGACCCTCGTTTCACCCCTGTTCAAGCAAATGAATTTGAAAAATTGCACTTCTCGATTTCTTTGCTCACAAGACCTGAGAAGATTGAATTTAAGGACGAAGAAGATTTGCTTGAAAAAATTGTCCCCGATGTTGATGGCTTAATCATCAGAGATGCAGGCAGACAGGCGGTTTACCTCCCCGAAGTTTGGAAACAACTTCCCGACAAAAAAGATTTTCTCAATTCATTAAAAGAAAAAGCGGGACTCACCCCCGAATGGTTCTCGGATACCTTTGAAGCATACAGATTTAGGGCAGAATTGGTATAAAGC
>CAKVJR010000184.1 GCA_934754855.1 uncultured Candidatus Melainabacteria bacterium | reverse complement strand
ATAAGCACTTACATTTCAATATATAAAATAAAAAATATTTTTTATTAGATAAGCATTAGTTTGTAAAATAAGGGTTCTAAACTGAATGTTTAGGTCTTATTAAACCTAACGGCTCTCCAATACCCTCAGGCGTTGTAGCACTCTTCTATTGCACCACAGCACGAAAGCGATAGCCGTCCTCGTCATGCCGCCGTGAAGCCGTTGTCGGAGACTAAGGCGAACGGTAAATGCGATGGGCGGCGTTATTCGCGAGTGCCACTGTGCCATATCCCGCAAGGGGGAACTGGTGGCTTACTATTACCCACCAGTCAAAACATTTTAACATTTTTCTCAAATCCGCTATTTTCAAGGCTTTCAGCTTCAAAATTTGGGACATCACAAAATCCCATCTCACAATTTGAATCCCATTTTTCTATTTCATAATTAAATATTCAATATTTTTTAAATATTTTTCGTCATATTGCACAAACAACGACATCTAAAAAAAATGATAGGCATTATTTTTTGATTTAATAGACGTCTGGTTTAAAACCGATAGGTGTTTTTTTGGTCTCATTTTTCACCCCAAATCTTTGTGAAGCATCCTCTTTCAACTTGTGTTATTGTATCCCCATCACGAGACGTCAAGCGAAATAAATTCAAGGAGAAACGAGTGTGGCACTAAACGAATTCGGCTCTAAATTATCAAATTATGATACGTTTATATGCAGAAGGCAAAAAATATCAGGCTCTTTGTCAGGAACTCAAAGATGCAAAATCAATATTAAATAATTGTAGTCATGTTTTAAAGAAGGAAAAAACGGATTTTCGTAAACTTTCCTATTTAAATGCAAAAACAGAAGTGAAAGAAATTATTGACGAAATTGCTGAACTCAAAATCCAAATTTGTTGTAGCAATGAATTCGAATCATTAAATGACATTGATAAGAAAATATATGAACTATATTTTTTCGAAAACAAAAGTCATGGACAAATTGAAGCTGAATGTAACCTTAGTCACGGTAACCTCTGCCGAATCATACGTCGTATATGTTTTTGTTATATTTGCGATATTTATGAAGCTAATGGTTGTTAAACTTCAATCATCAATTACGATTATCGTCAAAACGAAAATCGTACAGCATTTTTTGTTATAGTTAACTCATACAAAACAAAGCGCGCTTTCTTGTATAAAAAATTACGGAGGGAAAAAAAATATGGCATCTATCAACCCAAAATTCATTACTTTAAAGTTGTGCAACATTGCACCAAAATCATCGGACAAAACAGTCACCGTGCAAAGCGTTTCTGTTCGACCACAATATGATAAAGGAACTCACAAACCCATTCCCGACAGTATCGACGGTTACAATTTGACATTCTATGCTCTGAGCTCTGGTTCTCAAACTGTAAAACTGCCGAAAGACGTCGAACCACAGATCAAAAAAATTAAAGAGGCTTTAGACCACGACGCTTTCGTTTCCGTATCCTTTGGCACACCGTCCACGTTCCGTGCTCGATTTTACGCTATGGAATCAGGCGGTCGAGTTATTCAGGGCATCACAGCGAACGCAGAAAAAATTGAAATCGTTTCGATTGAACAACCGGATTTAGACGATCTCGACGATCTCGATGTTTAAAAACACAGGCGGGGCAACGCCCCCGCCGGAAAGGAAAAATCATGATCAATTTCACGCAAAAACGCCTGCCGCTTTCTGTAAAATCGGTAAGCGAACATGGAAACGCGTTCTTTGTATGCTTTGACGCACACAAGCGCAACCATAAAATTAGTTGCAAAATCATCAGTTGTTTTAAAGTTATAAACGTTATTTTTCCAGAAACTTCATATAATCTCGAGGAATATGAGAAATTAAAAACAATGCTTCGAACCGAACCAGCTTGTTTCATTGAACTGGAACAAATCTGGCTCACACCATCGTTGACATTCGAAGGGGAGGTGTTTTCCGTATGCGACTAGCAATGGAACAACTTTCTCCGACACATTCCGATATAGCGATCTGCGAAGGGTACAGCATCAATGGAAAAATCAAAAAAACCGATGCCGCTTCTTCTTACACCCTTTGCGTTGCTCTTGACGGCACTGCCGACACAATGAATGTAAAAATACCAGCCACCCCCTCTACGGCACTAAAAATTCAAGACCTTCGCGATGCCCTGATACATTCTGATTTTCGTTTGGCGGGGGTACGCTTTGACAACATCAACATTCGCAAATACGATTTTGTCAACAAAAGAAATATTCGACGTTGCGGATACACTGCAACCGCTGATTCTTTCACGCTCATAAATTAAGGAGGAAAAAAATGCAAAAGATAACAAAATCAACGATTACGTTTACTCTTATTTTATATTACATCTGGCAACTTATGAAATTCTTCGAAGATTATTTTAAAATCGACGCGGGAGAAAATATGTTTGATATTCAAGATTTCACAACAATCAGCCACAGTGACGGTGTTACAC
>CAKVJR010000183.1 GCA_934754855.1 uncultured Candidatus Melainabacteria bacterium | reverse complement strand
AAAGATGAGGCAATTGTGCAAATGGTGGATTCAAACATACACCGTGAACATATTTTACCGAGCGAAAAAGCCTTTGCATACAAAATGAAATCAGAGGCTTTGAAACATCAAGGGAAAACTTCGTGCCAACTTAGCACAAAGTCAAGAACAGATGAAAAGATTGCAGAAACCGTCGATGACAGTGCAAGACAAATACAGCGATATATCCGCCTGACATACTTAATACCCGAATTACTTAAATTTGTTGACGAAGAAAGGATAGCCTTTACTCCTGCGGTTGAAATCTCATATCTGTCGGAATATGAACAACAAATATTGCTTGAACAAATCGAATTTACAGACGCTACACCTTCATTGTCACAAGCACAAAGATTAAGGAAGTTCAGTAAAGACGGCAACTTTTTCCTTGATACGGTTTTCGCCGTTCTCAATGAAGAAAAGCCAAATCAAAAAGAGCAAGTGCGAATATCCGCAGATAAGTTGCGTGATGTCTTGCCAAAAGGTTTGGATAAACAAAAGACCGAAGATTTCATAATTAAAGCTTGCGAGCATTACAGAAAATATTTAATCCGACAGCGTGATAGGGAGAGATGATATGAAAAAGCAAATAACAAATTTCAGATTGGGTACAGGTGAATATATGATAAACGGAGTAAGATATATCGTTTGCGGCAAATTTGAGGATTTTAACATTAAAAAATATAGCGACAGCAATCATTTGAATAACAGATTGAAAAAATATCTCACGAGCGATTTCGCAGAATTGTCTGTTGACAGCATCCATGATAAAATGACAGATGAATATGATTGTTCGACTGTCGGAAAGGAGGATTAAATGCAGTCGAAAAACAAAAATCAAATAGGGATAACGGCTCTTTATTGTCGTTTGTCCCGTGATGACGGAACGGAAAGCGAGAGTAACTCCATAGGCAATCAAAAGAAGCTGTTATCACAAAAAGCAAAAGAAATGGGTTTAACGGATACAAAATATTATGTGGATGACGGATATACCGGAACAAATTTCAACCGTCCCGGATTTCAACAACTTATCGACGATATTGAAATCGGACTTGTTTCTGCCGTAATGGTTAAAGATTTATCCCGCCTGGGTCGTGATTATGTTTCGGTAGGTAATTATACCGACAGCTATTTCCCCGAACATAATATTCGTTTTATTGCAGTAAACGACGCCATTGACAGCGATGAGGGAGAAAGCGAAATTGCACCGTTCAAGAATATCTTAAACGAAATGTATGCAAGAGACATTTCAAAAAAGATTCGTTCATCCCATAGGCTCAGAGGCAGTATGGGAGAGCCGCTATCGCAACCGCCTTACGGATATATGAAATCTCCGGAAAACAAAAAGAAATGGATAATTGACCTGGAAGCCGCAACCGTTGTGAAAAGCATATTCAAAATGTGTCTCGACGGTAAAGGCAATGAAACCATTGCAAGAGAATTGCAGGAAAACAAAGTGCTTATACCTATGGCTTATTGGCGGTCAAAAGGATTGAACAGAGGCGGAAAGAAGACACAGACCAATCCGTACAAATGGTGTAAGACAACTGTTCAAAAAATTCTTTCTCAACAAGAGTATTGTGGAGATATTATCAATTTCAAAACATATTCCAAGTCATTCAAAAACAAAAGACGTATTGAAAACTCCAAAGAAAATTGGGCTGTATTCAAGGATGTTAATGAGCCGATAATCGACCGAGAAACATTTGAAACCGTACAGAAATTTATTTCAAAAACGAAGCGTCGGGCTCCGAAAAAAGAAAACGGAGAACGGAGTATATTTAACGGATTGATATATTGCGGAGATTGCCACAGTAAAATGAGGTACCACACAAGCACCTCGAATAAAGAAATTCACTATTTCACTTGTTCTGATAACAAAGTGGATTACCGAGGAAAGTGCCCGGGAAGACATTATGTCAGAGCAGACGCCCTTGAAGAAGTTGTAAAACTTGAATTAAGGCGACTTGTTGAAATGTTGGAAATTGACGAGTCATATTTTGCACAACTGCTTTTGCGGAAAAATGACGAAGAAAGAGAAAAGGACAAAAAGTTTTTGGAGTCGGAACTGCAAAAAGCAATTGCACGCAGCAATACGGTATCGCAACTTTATGAAAAGCTATATGAGGATAATGTTATCGGAAAAGTCAGCGATGAGTGGTTTGTTGAGTTATCTCATAAATACGAAAAAGAGCGTATGGACTTAAAAGCCAAAATTGCGGATACTCGATACAAAATCGAAGAGTTGAAAAACAACAATTCGGAATATGAAAAATTCATATCGGCAATTCGCAGGTTTATGCAAATGGATAATCTGACATCACCGCTGCTTCGAGAACTTATTGACCATATTGATGTGTTTGAAACAGAGGGAACGGGCAAAAACCGAACGCAGCGAATTGTGATATATTACCGTTTTATCGGATATATCGAATTGCCGAACACCGCAAAACAAACCCATATTGCGGATACTCGCAAAGGTGTTGCCGTAGAGTATATAACCGAACAATTCACGGCATAAAAAAGAGCAAGGTGTTACCC
>CAKVJR010000182.1 GCA_934754855.1 uncultured Candidatus Melainabacteria bacterium | reverse complement strand
GATGTAATTATAATGGCATTCTTTCCGTTGTTTTTCAAGAAAGATTTGAGAAAATATCCTCTCTCAAAGCTTCGGCGGAGGGTTTGTTGTTTATTTTGTAACGCAAGGAGTGAATACCGGCCGAATCGAAGAATCCGTCCCGTTCCAGATCCTTGCCCTGTTTACCGATATGGGATCGATCGTCCAATTCGATGACGCAATAACGGTTGGTTTTGATGTCGCAGACAACAAAATCAACCCGTTTGCTTTGAATTTTTCCCAAAGAAGCTTGACCAAGCGGTTCCAAAAGTGCCAGAAAAGACACTTGCGGGAAAACGTAAAGTTCCGGAACGGCGTGAATGATATCAAGGAAAAAGGATTTTTCCGTGTCCGTCATGATAAAACGGCGGTTGAAGTAATATTCGCGAAATTCCTTTTCCGGAAAGGTTTCCCAAGGGGACGGCGCGCTTTTTTCCCTGACAAGGCGCAGCTGCGTTTTCTTTTTACCCAATTTGGCAACCAAGGCCTTTTTGGGGTTATTTTTTATCAATATTTTTAGCAATTCTTTCCATTTTTTCTGAAAAGTTATTTTTGAATTCTTCGGCTTCTTTTTTGTTTGCTTCTTTCCAATAGTTAAATAGATGAGTTTTTTCAAATAAAGAGCGATGTTCTTTAAACCATTTTTTGTATCGAACGCGCTCGTTTTCGTTGTTCTCTTTGGAAACATCATGTTCCTCAAAATACTCTCTTTTTAACAGCGGGTTCTTTTTTAGGCCGTTTTCAAAGTATTTATCGGCTTCTTTTGAGAACAAAAAATCGTGAAATACTTTTTCAGGGGATGATTTTTGTTTCTCGTTTGTTGGCAAGATAAGATAATTATCCTTGTTCTTCGTTATTCTTTTTGTTTGGTCGAAATCGCCGTCAAAAATAACGATATAATTTTTAAAGCTGGGCTCGCAGTTCATTAAATCAACTAAACAGTTGCAACCAATATTGATATTTCGGAATTCAATCTTATTATTATAACCGTACAATAATTTTTTAATAAACCATCTCGCTTCCTCGTCTTCGCTATAGACGGTTATTTTTGGCTTCTTTTCGCATTCCGTATTTATCGGAGAAACAAGAAGATCTTTTTCAATGAAATCATACTCGGCATTTTTCTTTATTTTTAATTCATGATTCTCAAATGTAAAATAATGAGAAATGATGGTGTCGTCATTTACTTTTTCGCAAATTTTTTTAATTAAAGTTAAGCTGTGGGTTGTAAAAACAACCTGAATGCCGATTTCGCGCGCGCTTTTCAACAAAACTTCATTAAATATTTTTTCTTGAGCTTTAGGATGCAGCGACGCTTCTAATTCGTCAATAATTAGCAATCCGCCATTAAATTTTGTTCCCAGCTCTCTTTTTAATTTTTTGAATGATAAAACGGCTTTTAAAATTTGGCTGACATTATCTTGTCCGGCGGAATTTGTACGCCAATCGTAATTATTTGTATTTATGCCCATTTTTTCCTTTTGAGCAATTTTAACATTAATATCTGTAATGGATTGTATCTCTTCCTGTTTAGATAAAATGCAATTGTATTTTTCAATAAACCACTGTTTATCTTCGCAGCTAAAAGGTTGTTCTTGTGATGACAATATACTATCAGAAAATTCTCCGATCGGATATAAACGTGATAGCCCTAAATATAATACAGGTAAAGAAAATTTCGCTTCATTTGACATTTTTCCATTTTTATCAAATTCTTTCGGTATTACTCTAAATCTGGTATTTTCTTCCTGCCATGCTGTTCGGAAAATTTTCTTTTTATCTTCTCCATTAATACAAGCTTCAATTTCTAATACCCCTTGTTTTGATTGATCGTACTTTGGACTTCCTTTGATTATTTCACTGAATTCCGCTCTGAATTGTCCTCCTGAGTATGTCCGTCCATCTGTCACTTTTAATTCGGATGAATTTGCTAATAATGCTAATAATGTAGACTTTCCAGTGGCATTCCAGCCGGAAAATACTGTAATATATTTTCCTAGATCTATGGTTTTATTTTTTAATATGCGGAAATTATTGATTTTTATCGTTTTAAACATGAGTTACTCCTTTTTGTATATATTTTATGCGATGTGGCAACCGAATGTTATGATACAAAAAATAGAAAAATTGTCAACTTTTAATCTATTGGGATTTTATTTTTTATATATTAATTTTTTCACGCCCGACGTGAGGCAGATAAAAATATTGCACCTATATGTATTGATGAAACAAGCTTCTTCAGTTTTGTGGACTACATTTTTTTGATGTTAAGGAAGTAATCGAATGATGCAGTATGTATATCATTATATTCGATTTTTTGATGAAAATATTATATAAGTTTTATGCAGAAATGAAGTAATAAAGTATTTTTGAGTGATAAATATTATGAAATCGGGCAGATGCCGAGAACGTGTGCAAATAAAAAGAAGTAAACGTGCTGGAAGTGGATGTCGGTTTCGATCGTGTGCATATGCTGGTTGAAATCCCGCCGAAAATGAGCGTATCCAGCTTTGTCGGTTTTCTGAAAGGGAAAAGCAGCCT
>CAKVJR010000181.1 GCA_934754855.1 uncultured Candidatus Melainabacteria bacterium | reverse complement strand
CAAAGCACAGAGCGAAATCGAGGAAAACGACTACCCGAATAATTCAATTCATCAAAAAAATCATGTCATTCTGAGCGTAGCGAAGAATCTGTTAATTTTCAACTATTGATGAAAACAGATATTTCGGGGACAAGCCCCTCAATACGACGTTTACAGCTTTAAGTTTTAACGTGTGTCGTTACTGTTTTCAATAATTATTACTTATTCAGGGCGTTTGATAGTTAGCCACAAGTCTTGCGGATAAATGTCCTCAATTCTGCCGAATGTACCGTTAATAATGAAGAAATCGATTTTTTCACCACGGCGGATATTAAGGTCATCAAACGGGATTTTCAACATAACGACGTCGTCATAGACGCATTGTATCGAATTATTTTTATCCATAACCCAAAGATTATTCTTCATTGCTTTTGAAAAAAACAACGGGAACAATTTTTTCTGCATAAACGTTATTTTGACTTCGTGAGTATAGGCGTTTTTGATGAGTTGGCAAACATTTTCGTTTTTATTTAAAGGACGCACGGGGGCGGTGTATTGGAACTCATCTTTGTTCGTTTTGATATAAACATATGCCTGATAAATCGGTTCTTCGCTCTCCGTAATATTGTAAACATAAGGGTTTACATCAAAAAGCAAATAAAGATTATCATAATCGGAACCGAAATAAATTTTGTTGAAAAGTTTATTTTCCTGCATTAACGGAGAGGACGAAATGTCGATGCAACCTGCATTTCTCCATTCTTCCTCATAGCCTCTTTTTCCTGTCAAAGACGGAGAAATTAAGCCTTTCGGTATTCTTGACGGTTTTCCCGAAAATGATGCCAAAGGTTTGTCCAAATTCTCCGGAGCAGGCATGCCTATTAAAGAATAGACCTCTTTTAAATGTTCTCTGAACAGAAAATCGAACAAATGGTCTTGTCCCGAATCATTCGGTTCGCCAAACCACCAAAACCAGTCACTGCCTTGGGCGGTATATAAATGTTCATAGGCTTGTTTTATGCCCAAATCCCCTTCGGGACGTTCACTTTCCGCCTTTTTCAAATCTTCATAAGTGTTAAAAAGATATCGCCAAGCCATATTTTTAATGGGTTCAGCCGTCCAAAATCTGAAATCACTGTTCACGCCTGACCCTGCTTTGATGTTGTCGAGTTTTTGAATGTGGTCAACGTTTTCAACATAGTCGCTAAGCAAAACCGTTTCCAATGTCGGGTCTTTTTCGATTAAGGCATACAATTCCGTCAAAAATTCCTTGCCGCCGTCACGGTAGTTATGCCAAGCATTTTCGCCGTCCATGGCAATCGTGAGCAAATGATTTCTTGACGGTGCGTTGAGAAATTTTGAATAAACAACTTTAATTCTGTCATAAAGGTCATGAGCCGCAACTTTCGCATCGTAATTGGGATATTCAAACGAAATTAAATTCGGTAAAACGGAATCTCTAAAGACAATTTTCAAATCCTTGGCAAAATTAAGAGAATAAGTTTGGCAAAGGTCGAACGGGTCTTGGTGGAAACCTTTAAAGTCACGAACAATATCTTTTTGAATAGTGCTTGAAAGCACCGTTTCGTCGGAAATAGTCCACTCAAGTCCGCTATCTGCAATCATTTCTGCAACTTCACGGCTGATACCCTGTTCTGGCAGCCACATACCTTTCGGCTTAATACCGAAAACTTCTTCCGTACGTTTCATACCCGCTTCAATTTGTGCTTTTGCACAATCAGGCATTTTGATATCACTGCCGGGGAGCGGTGTTCGCAAATTCGGAGTTTTTGCATTGTCCATGTCCGAAACAATCGGCAAAATCGGGTGATAATAAGGACATGTCAAAATCTCGATTTTTTTTTCCGAAAAATATTTTTTAAAATTCGGGATAATTTTGCTGATAATATCTCTTTGAGCATCAATAAGCGTTTCACGGTGTTTATTCGTGTAATGCTTGCCTTTTCTGGCAATTTCTTCAACCTCGGGATATTCGGTAATTTGCTCATCTCTAAACCAAACAAGGTTGAACATCGTCATAATATCGGAATAACCCGACATCGAAAATTCATCAACATCAATTTCTTCTTTTGAAAATCTGCGTTTGTACAAATCCTCGTAACGGGGGTATTTTGCGATATATTTGTTATAATCCAAATCGAAGAAATAATTTAAAATAAACTCCATATCGTCGGAAGAAAGTTCTTCAACGGGAGTAAGGGTCAAATTTGAGTGAATATCGCTGATTTGTCCATTTGCATAACCTTCGATTGCGTCCAAAAGAGTCGGCGAAATGTCAAAATTCAACTTCAATGACGGAAAATTATCCAAAAAACTCAACATTCCCGAATACGTCTGAACAGCATTCAACCTCGTCCAAGGCATAAGCATAACATCGTCATTAGGCGTTCTGTAATTGGGTTGATGAAGATGCCAAACAAAGGCTAAAGATAATTTTTTCATAAAATTCCACCGTTTTTTTAGGACATTGCAAAAATATTTTAACATAGCAAATGATTTTTTAAAATATAATTCTTTGTGAAAAATTACACATTAATAACAATAACCTTAAACTTAAAGCAGTAACTGTCATACTGAGC
>CAKVJR010000180.1 GCA_934754855.1 uncultured Candidatus Melainabacteria bacterium | reverse complement strand
GCTTTAAATTCTGGGTCTTTTGATTTTTCATCAAAATCAGCAAGTCTTTGCTTATAACCGTTGATTTTATCGGTATTTTGAGGTTCTTCTTTTTCTAATCTCGAAATTTCATCATTCATAAAAGTATGAAATTCGTTTTCGAGTCGATACTGCAATTCCTCACCATAAGCGTGTTCCGCCAAAATCATACCCGTTGCACCCTGCATGTGTTGCCACTTGTCGATACCTTGTCTGAGGTCTGATTTAGGTGCGGAGTAAACTTTTTCACCTGTCGGAATTTTTACGTTAACAGAATCGTCTGTTTCTTCAAACATATCATACAAAACGCCTCTTTTAACGGGGTTTTCAATCAATGTGTTCAAAGTTGCGAGCAAATAGCAATCACCGGGAGCACCTTGCGTACCTGAAAATCTTTCGGCAGGCGGGAATAATTGACCGAAAATTTCCTTGGAAACCTTCAATTGACGGGCATTATTGTCACCATCTTTAAAATAGATATTTTTTTCGCCCTCAACTTCAAAAGTATCGCCGACTTTTACCGAGTTGATACCGTCTTGCTTGCTGTCAACAGTCGGAACATAATCATCGATAGGCTCTCTACCCTCAGCATAAGCGTTATAAATCAAATCGATATCATTTTCCATATTTTTTGACATTTTGCCGTGTTCACAAAAATATCTCAAAACCCCACGCCAAAGTTTTCCCTCAGCGACAAGGTTTACCATCATTTCGGTATTGCTGGATTCAACGTCCATTTTTTCCATAACTTTAGCAACAGTCGCAAGTTCTGTTTTGAACGCCTGCTTAACATTCGGCAAAGTCAAGAGATAATCATATGCCGAAAGTTCTTTCGATTGTTCATTTTTCGGCTCTTCAACGTTTTGTTTTGCAGGTTGAATGCCGACATAAGATTTTAACAATTCTGCCGACGGCATAACTTTGTTTTGAACAATCGGATTTGTCACAACTTCTTGTTGCGGTTTTTCTGATTTTCTTTGAACATTCGGTATGTAAGTTTGGTTATTAAAAAATATCGGTGTTATTTGCATGATTTATCTCCGTTTGCTTAAAATCCGAATACGGATTTTTTTGCTACTTTTATTAAATAAAATTTACAATATTTTCTATAATTTCCGCATTTTTCACGGATTAGATTTGTGATATTATTTATCTATGAATTTTGTTATCAGAAAGTTTGAAAAATCCGATTTTGAAGAAGTTTTTTCTATGATGAAAACTTTTTACAATTCACCTGCTGTTTTCACAAACGGCAGCGATGAAATTTTCAAAGCGGACATAAACGCCTGTATTGACGAAAATTGCGTTTTTGCAGAGGGTTTTGTGTTCGTTTCGGAAGGAAAAATCTTAGGCTATGCAATGCTTGCAAAATCATTTTCCACCGAATTCGGCAAACCCTGTATCTGGCTTGAAGATTTATACCTAAAACCCGAATATCGGGGATTTGGCATAATTCCGAAATTTATTTCCAAAATCGAAAATGAAAACAGAAATTCCATTCTGAGATTAGAAGTTGAGGACGAAAACGTCCACGCCGTCCACGTTTACCAAAAGTCAGGATTTTCAAGACTTCCATACGTTGAGATGAAAAAAGAAATTTAGCCCCCTTTCTCTTTTTTGTAGTCGAGGCATTTTGCCGAAAACATTGTTGTGACAAGGCATATCAATATTGCAACGACATAAGTTATCACATACCCGTCAACAAAGCACTTATCGGCAAAAGTGAACAAAAACTCGAAAACGACTACGCCGAAAAGCATTCCGAATCGTCCCGTCATTCTGTGCAAGCCCGCAACGGCACCCGCATTTTCCTTTGTAGCCTGAAACATCACGAAATTGTTGTTCGAGGTGATGAAAAACGAAAAAGATGCTCCAAGCAAAATGAAATATGCAACGACAAACAAATTTCCCTCGTGATGAATATTAAGCAAGAAAAACAACACGGTCAAAGAAGCCAAAAGTCCTGCAACGGTGCTGACTTTCGACGCTGAAACATTTGTTGAAATTTTGCCGTAAGTCAAACTGAAAATCATATAACTTGCAGAATAAATTATAAAATACAAACCGATTTGCAATTCGCTAAAATGCTTAATTTCAGTGAGATAGAACGGAATTATAAAATTATTTCCCGCAAGAAATGCCGACACCATAAACATTGAGATATTTGCATAAGAAAAATATTTATTTTTAAACAAATTCAAGTCAACGAGCGGATTTTCAGCCCGCAAACAATGTTTAATAAAAAATGCACTCAAAGCAATCGAAACGATTAACAGGCAAATCATAAAAGGATTTGCAAACCCCAATGAATTTAATCTGTTGAGCCAACATGTCAGCCCCAAAATTCCAAAGAAACTCAAAACAGAGCCGACAACGTCAAAACCCGCTCCTGATGCGGAATTATTCTCTTCAACGAAAACATCATTATCGTGCAAAATCAAATCAACAATAAATATTCCGACAGGAACATTTATCAGGAAAATCCAATGCCACGAGGACAATCCCGTAATCAAACCGCTCAAAGGCGAACCGAGCATAATACCGAGAGCAGCGGCAGATGCACTCAATGCAAAGCCCTGT
>CAKVJR010000179.1 GCA_934754855.1 uncultured Candidatus Melainabacteria bacterium | reverse complement strand
ACCCTAACTTCAATCAAAGCCGTAACTTTTTCGTTGTCAATTTTGTCCCAATCAATTAACGTGTGGTATCCGCAAATGATACCTTCTCTTTCCATTGCGGTAATTTCGTTGAAAACCGTTTCTTCATTGGTTCCAAGCATTATCGCCAATTCTTTTATATCAATTTTGCTGTTCTTTTCCAAAACGGATAAGATTTCTTCTCGCATTATTTTCTCCTTAAAATAAATCAATACCTATATTTTAATACAAATAAGCAGAATTGTGCGATTTAATTCTTTTGTGAAATTTTATTATACAAATCTGAATAAAGTTTTGCTCTGAAATCACCGCTAAATATTGGAATATCGGTATTTTTATCCGCAAGCGACAAATCAATTATTCCGCTATACAATCCGACCTTATCGCTTCCGTCTTCTCCAAAAAATGTTCCCACAACTGTCTTTACGCCGCCTTTTGTTTCATCGGGCATAACAACGCAACTTCCGCCTGAAAAATGACTGAATTTTTCCTGTCCGCACAAATTTGCCGACGCAATATAAACATAATTTACAAAGGAATAAGAGGGCAACGACAAGGTTGCAGCCCCCATTGTACAAGCATTATCAGGACATGCCGTAACATTCAAAACCAATCTCGCTCCCATCGCACGATAGTATCTGATGAGTTCGGGGAAACAATACGTGTCATAACAAATAGTTACGCCGATTTTGCCCCATTTTGTATCAAAAAGTTTAGGTTCATTTCCGCAAACAGCCCATTTTTTTTCATCAAAAGGAAGATGAATTTTTCGATAAACATCTGCTTCACCGCTCGGAAACACAATCGCAGCCGAATTATACACAGTATTATCAACAAGTTCCGCAAATCCGAATACAACA
Organism: uncultured Candidatus Melainabacteria bacterium; assembly: GCA_934754855.1. Classification (GTDB taxonomy): domain Bacteria; phylum Cyanobacteriota; class Vampirovibrionia; order Gastranaerophilales; family Gastranaerophilaceae; genus RUG841. The sequence goes on along the minus strand of CAKVJR010000179.1, from coordinate 1,722 downwards.
TACATGTTATATTTTACAGCAAGTTTTTTAACCCGAGAAACGCTCTCCCCATCAATGCTTTCGGCAAGTTTTTCGTGAACATCGTCCTCATTGTCAAAATCATATCCGCAAAGGCATGTTTCGGGAAAAACAATCATCTCGACGCCTTTTTCTCCTGCTTCAACACAATATTTTTCAATATTTTCTAAATTTTTTTCCCTATTTCCCCAACAAGTCGGGAAATTCACAACCCCGATATTTAATTTATCCATGCTAAACTTTCTTCAAACTGACAACTTCTTCATACGTCGCACCCGCCTCTGTCAGTTCATCTCCGGAAATTCCAAAAAGCAAAAGCATATTTTTTATCTCATCATCGACAGAGTTGTTTTTTAACCGATAAACCACCTCGGCTATTACGTTTTCTCTCGTCAATGTATGCTCAAGAACAGGCTTATTCCCGTTTCTTCTCTTGCATTTGCCCATAAAACCAAGTCCTTCCTTATCCTCCAATTGTATGATATTCGCTCCGAAAAAGCAATAATAGATTGATTTTTGTTTTTAAACATTAAGAAATGTTACAGAGCAATCAAAAAAAAGTAAATTTTCGATTTTCAGAAACATTATAGAAGTATCAAAAGTGTGATGAAAAAAACAATCCCAAAAGATAATGTTTAAATTATCAAAAAAAGGTAAGATAATACGAAAGGTAAGTGTAATATGTTTAATTTGAAGAATTTAAAAGTAGTTAGAGAACTCGGAAATGTTGCAGACAAGTTAAAATGGTCTATGTCAATGTTTTCAGATGCAAAAGCAAGTTCAGAATATTTTGATTTGATTTGCGGAGAAAAAGAAAACAATGTTGAAGCGACTGAATTGTACTTACAAAAAATGGTTCGTGAATCATTGGTAAAAGAATTTTCAGCAGATATTAAAGACTCTGCATCATTTGATTTGTTGGCAGATATGGTTCTTTACAACCTCAAGAAAAAACAATTGGAAGAAATGGACGCTGAAGAAGCGTAAAATTCGAGCAATTGCCCGATTAGGGGCAATTTGTCAACAAAATAACTAACCTTTCGTAAACGGTACTCATGGGTAATGTGAGTACCGTTTTTTTGCCTGATATTGTCCTTGTTTAGTGAACAAGGAGTCTGAAATGAAATATTTAATTAAAAAACCCGATACATTTTTGAGCATGTTAAACGATGATATCAACTCAATTTTGCACAAAAGTTTCGATAATTTATTTCCCGAGTACGTTTTTGAGCAAGAAATGAAAGGCATGGCAATGCCTGTTGACATAAAAGAATATGAGGACAAATATGTCGTAAAGGTTGAAATGCCGGGGATTAACAGAGAGGATATCACGCTTGATTTACACAAAAATTCATTAAAAATTTCTGCATCGAAAAAAATCGAAAACGAAGAAAATGACAGTAAGAAAAAATATCACAAAAGTGAATTTCGTTACGGAGATTATTGCAGAACATTATATTTTCCGCTCGAAGTCGATATGGAAAAATGTGATGCCTCTTTGAAAAACGGGATTTTGACGGTCGAACTTGAAAAAACCGTAAAAGAAGATGAGAAACAAAAGAAAATCGAGATTAGAGAATAATGACGGTAATTTTAGGAGTAAAAACAGCAAATCGAATTGAAACCGCTGATGAAATTCAAAAAATTCTGACAAAACACGGTTGTTATATCAAAACAAGACTTGGTATTCACAATATTTTAGGC
>CAKVJR010000178.1 GCA_934754855.1 uncultured Candidatus Melainabacteria bacterium | reverse complement strand
GTATTGACCCTGACGAAAAGAAAAAGAAAAAATACACTCTTTGGCTGTCCAAAGATACTTTTATCAAGTTTTTGACCGAAACAAACAACGTATATCTGTAAATTGTATCGGTTTTCCTCAAAAAAACGCATGCCCGAGAGCATGCGTTCTTTTTTTTGTGAAAAATTTTGTGCTTTTAATCATCGTCAATTTGTCTTTTGATTTGCTTGAAATCATTGCGGTGATTGAATATTCACGCTATTTTAATTTTTTGTGATGATAAATTAACCACGTTCTATTTCTTGATAAAGAAGTTCGCCGTAACTGTTAAATCCGCCGCTTGTTTCTTCAATAATCCAAGTTGTTGACGGGTCTTCTTTTTTTGCTGCAAATGCTTTTTCTTCAGCCATATCGAGGTCTTCAAATTCGCCGAGAAGTTTCGGTGAAAAACTTGAAGCCGTTTCTATTAAAACTCTGTACATATTTTGCTCCTTTTGATTTTATTATATTACAATTTTTGAGTAATGACAAAATTTTATTGTTAAAAACAATGTTTTATTATACTATTTTAGCGTAATATTTTGAGGTTTTTTTCGTGACGCAAATGTCAAAATTAAAAAAAATTAGTTTGTTAATTTTGGTTTATTTCCTGTTTTATCTTTTTCTGGAAATTTTTGCCTGCGGTTACTTATATTTCAGTTCTCCCGAGGGAATGAGAGAAGATATCAAGAATTTTGGCGGTTTGAGTTACCTTTTAAAAGTTCAGAATTTTAAAGATGAAAATTATGAAAATTATATTCACAAACCAGTTCTTGTAAAAAACTCTAAAAAGCCTGCCATTGCTATATTTGGCTGTTCTTTCGGATATGGCGGGGATAAAAATTTATTTGCAAACGATTTGTCAAAATTAACAAATCGCTCTGTTTATAATTACTCTGTTCAAGGCGTCGGACCGCAAATGATGTATTATGCAATTGAAAAAGGTAAAGTTGCCGATAATATTGATACTTATATTTATGTATTTTTTGTCGATCACGAATTTAGAAGTTGCAAATTTAGATGTGCTCCGCATTTGGATTATGTTGTCCCGAAATATAAATTGGGCAAAAATAATGAATTAAAAATTGAATATCCGAATTTTTTTCAAAGAAATTCTTTTATTTACCGAGAATTTGAATCTGTTTTTCCTCTTTATTACAAAAACGGAAAGTATGCTAATGAGGTGTTTCGCAATGTCGTTTTGCAATCTTATCAACAATTGAAAAAGAAAAACGGCAATATTAAATTTATCATATTGAATTATTCTGAATTTCAGACTGAGAATTTTCCTTGTGTCAGAGAATTTAATAATGCGGGCATTGAGGTTATTTCTGTCAACGATTTGACCTCGCAAAATATGTTTCAGGAAAAATATTACATTTCTCCTTCTGACGCTCACCCGAACGAGTTTGCGTGGGATATGGTTTCAAAAAAACTTGTGGAAAAATATAATTTATAATCAAATCGGCTACACCAAGAGAAAAGAACAACTTATCGAAAGTTTTGAGAAAGTTCATTTATTTTTCGACAGAATATTTTGATTAATTTTTGATATATAATATAAACTATGAAAAATATCTGCGATGAAAAAACATCAGAACAAAAGCCGTATCTTAAACCGTTAAAGATTTTATTTTTAGTTTTTATTTATTTTTTGATATATATTTTCTTTGAATTTTTCGTTTTTGCTTTTTTGTATTTTACTTCGGCAAGTTATATCAAGGAAGATATCAAAAAATACGGGGTTAAAATGGTGTTGGATATTATTGATTTTAAAGATGAAAATTATGAAAATTATATTCACAAACCAATTTTTGTTAAAAATTCTAAAAAGCCCGCAATTACTATATTTGGCTGCTCTTTAGGATATGCGGGAGATGAAAATTTGTTCGCAAGTGATTTGTCAAAATTAACCAAAAGAACGGTTTACAATTATTCAATCCCCGGCACAGGTCCGCAGATGATGTACTATGCGATTGAAAAAGGCAAAATTAATGACGATTCCGATACCTATATTTATGTCTATATAAGCGACCACGAATTAAGAAGTTGTAAATTCAGATGTACCCATTTTTTGGATTTCGTTTTGCCTAAATATAATCTGAAAAATGATAATTCTTTGAAAATAGAGTATCCTAATCTGTTCCAAAAAATGTCTTTTATCTATCGGGCATGGGAGTTCGTGTTTCCGATTTACTATAAAAACGGCAAGTATTCTGCTGATGTTTTTTATAATTTGGTAATGCAATCATTTCAAAAATTGAAAGAAAAAAATAAAAATATCAGATTTATCATATTAAATTATTCTGAAATTCCGACAGAAAATTTCCCATTCCTTGAAGAATTTAATAATGTTGGCATTGAGGTTGTTTCCGCCAACGATTTGACTTCTCAAAATATGCTTCAGGAAAAATACTACAATTCGCCCACTGATATGCACCCGAACGATGTTGCGTGGGATATGGTTTCAAAAAAACTTGTCAAAAAATGTGGTTTATAGCCTATTTGATTTTTTCGAGCATTTCGTTGTAAACATTTACCGTCACAAAACAAATCGGCAATTTTCTTTTGACAAGACTTTCAATCGTCATCTCGAA
>CAKVJR010000177.1 GCA_934754855.1 uncultured Candidatus Melainabacteria bacterium | reverse complement strand
GTTTATGTGCAAACCGTTGCCGCTGCAATCTTTTATCGGTTTCGGCGAAAAATCGGCATACAAACCGTTGCTGAGTGCGGCTGCTTTTACAACTGTTATAAAGTTTATTGCGTTATCAGCTGCCGTCATTGCATCACTGTATTTGAAGTCGATTTCGTTTTGTCCGGGACCTTCTTCGTGGTGTGAACATTCGGGCTTCATTCCCATTTCCAAGAGGGTTAAACAGATTTCACGGCGGACATTTTCTCCTTTATCTTCAGGGGCAACATCAAAGTAACCTGCGTTGTCAAAGGGAATATTTGTCGGATTTCCGTTTTCGTCTGTTTTAAAGAGATAAAATTCAAATTCTGTTCCGAAATATATCGAAAAACCGTTATCTTTTGCGTATTTTACGGCATTTTCGAGAATATATCTGCAATCAGTTTTAAAAGGTGTGCCGTCGGGGTATTTTATGTTGCAAAACATTCTGACGACCTTTCCCTGTGACGGACGCCACGGAAGTACCGTTAAAGTTGACGGTACGGGGAAGAGGAATAAATCTGATTTTTCTTCTGTTTCAAATCCTTTTATCGCCGAGGCATCAAAAGAAATTCCGCTTGTAAATGCCCGTCTGACTTCATCAGGCATAATCGAAATATTTTTTAAATTGCCCTTAATGTCGCAAAAAGCAAGTCTTATAAACTTTACGTCTTCTTGTTCGATATATTCAAGAACATCATCGTAGTCGAAATTCATATTTTATCCTTTATTTAATCTTAATAATCCCTTGAAACCATTATATTTGCTGAATTTTTGCTCGTCAATGTGATGTTAAGAATTTGACAAGAAAATTCCGCTGTGGTATAAAATGCACATAAAAGCGACAACGGCGTCGCAGAGGACATGTTCCTTTGCTCTGTTGTCGCTTTTTTTTGTGAAAAAGATAATTAAACGGAGAACTCAGATGGATACAGTTACTTCAATATTCGGCTCAATGGTATTTGATGATACCGTAATGAGAGCAAGACTTCCGAAAGAAACTTATAAGGCATTGCAAAGAACTATTAAGCAAGGCAAACACCTTGATATTACAGTTGCAAACGTAGTTGCAAATGCTATGAAAGATTGGGCTATTGAAAAGGGTGCAACGCACTATACTCACTGGTTCCAACCTATGACAGGTATTACGGCAGAAAAGCATGACAGTTTTATTTCACCGACTTCGGACGGAAAAATTATCATGGAATTTTCAGGTAAGGAATTGATTAAAGGTGAACCTGATGCTTCATCATTCCCGTCAGGCGGTTTGAGAGCAACTTTTGAAGCAAGAGGATATACTGCTTGGGATGCAACTTCTTATGCGTTCATCAAAGACGGTGTACTTTGCATACCGACAGCATTTTGCTCTTATATGGGCGAATCATTGGATAAGAAAACTCCTCTGCTTCGTTCTATGGAAACAATTAACAGACAAGCACTTCGTATCTTGAAGTTGTTTGGAAATACAGATGTTACACACATCAACACGACAGTCGGTCCCGAACAGGAATATTTCCTTGTTGATAAAGATTTGTTCGACAAGAGAAAAGATTTGATTTATACGGGAAGAACTTTGTTCGGTGCAAGACCTCCGAAAGGTCAAGAACTTGATGACCACTACTTCGGAACTATTAAACCGAGAGTTGCGGCATTTATGAAAGAATTGAACGACGAACTTTGGAAGTTGGGCATTCTTGCAAAAACCGAACACAACGAAGTTGCTCCTGCTCAGCACGAATTGGCACCGATTTTCACAACGACAAACATTGCAGCAGACCATAACCAATTGACAATGGAAATTATGCAAAAAGTTGCTAAAAAGCACGGAATGGTTTGCTTGTTGCACGAAAAACCGTTTGCGGGCGTCAACGGTAGCGGTAAACACAATAACTGGTCAATTTCGACCGACACGGGCATCAACTTATTAGAACCGGGCGAAACACCTTCAGAAAATGCACAATTCTTATTATTCCTTTGTGCAGTAATTAAAGCAGTTGATGAATATCAAGAATTGCTCAGAATTTCAGTTGCAAGTGCTGGTAACGATCACAGATTGGGTGCAAACGAAGCACCTCCGGCAATTGTTTCAATGTTTCTCGGTGATGAATTGAACGGAATTTTGAAATCAATCGAAGAAGAAACTCAATATGATTCAAAAGAAAAAGAATTTATGAAAATCGGCGTACACACTTTGCCGACTATTCCGAAAGATTCTACTGACAGAAACAGAACATCACCGTTTGCATTTACGGGAAACAAATTTGAATTCCGTATGTTAGGTTCGGCATCATCTGTTTCTGATGTTAACACGATTTTGAATACGGCAGTTGCTGAAGAATTGAAATATTTTGCCGAAGAACTTGAAAAGGCAAGAGATTTTGAATCAGAACTTCATGACCTTATTAAAGATACAATCACAAAACATAAGAGAATTATATTTAACGGCAACGGTTACGATAATTCTTGGGTTGAAGAGGCTGAAAGAAGAGGACTTGCTAACCTCAAGACAACTCCTGATGCTTTGAAACATCTTATGGATACAAAGAATGTTCTTTTGTTCACAGGTCACAGAATTTTCAGCAAGGAAGAATTGGCTGCAAGATACGATATTATGATGGAAAATTACTGCAAAGTAAT
>CAKVJR010000176.1 GCA_934754855.1 uncultured Candidatus Melainabacteria bacterium | reverse complement strand
TTGAATTTTTACTTTTGAATTTGTTTGCTTCTTTTGAAAACTTAAAATACATATTTGATAAAATCGTTGTATCAATCGGCAATGCCTTAATCATTTCTTTTTGATCGGCATTAAGTTTGAAAGCAGGATCACTCTCGAGCGATTTTTGGATAGAAAGCAATGTCGCTTTAATTGCTACAAATTTACTGTTTTCTTCAGAATTTTCTTGCGGTTGAACAACTAAATCACCGAGATGAGAAATAACATTGTTTTCATAAGTTGTACCTGCCTCATGAATTTCCCACAATTGGTCTTGATAAGGTACAATCAAACCTACTTTGTATTGACGAGCCATTTCGTTTTCAGGAATTGTAACTTTAATCTGATTTTCCTCGTTAATTCTGGACGCAAGACCGACAGCCGCACCCTGAATTTCCAAGGTATCTTTAATTCTCAATGTTAATGCACTCGCTTTTTCCAACTGGGATTTAACATCTTTCGGATTGATTTTTCCGTTTGCAATCAATTGATAATACGGAGCAATGTCAATCGCAACATTTTCTGTTCTGTTTTGACCGATTTGAAGAATGTAAGTACCTTGTCCCCACATATATTTTCTCTCTTGAGAAAGTGATGCAAAGTCAAAATTTTCCATTTTCGGACATAAATCGTCGAAAATAATCACCTTTTTCAATTGCAAAATACTTGCTGCTTTTTCGGGACTGTTAGGTGTTGTTTCAAGTTCAGAAACAGTTTCTTCGTATTTCTTGGCTTGTTCACTTTCGCCGAAAATTGATTTATACATCATAAACAAACCTTTTAAAGAGATAATGTCTGAATTATCAACAATTACAGAGGCATTATCAAGGTTTTTGTCGAAAACGGTTTTGAACTTTGCAACAACTTCAGGAGTTGCAGGCTCAACCTTTTCTTGAACAATATCTTTCAATTTTACATCTTTTAAAATTACAAAATTTTTATCAACTTGTGTTTCATCGCTTGAAATTTCTTGTTCATCCGCATTATCAGGTTCTTGAGTTTGGTCAATTTCTGATTGTTGATTTTCGTCAATTACTTTTTGTTCATCTTCAACAGGTTGTTTCTCTTCACCTGTCGGCTCTTCCGTCTTTTCTTCAACAGCAGGTTGATTTTCTTCTTCAATAACGGGTTTTTCTTCCTCTACAACAGGTTTTTCTTCTACAAGCGGTTGTTTTTGTTGAATATTTTTTACATTATCCTCTTCCGTTTTGGCGGGAGTTTCTTTTTTCACAACAGGAGTTTCTTTAATTACATTTTCTTCCTGTACGTTGGTTTCAGGAGTTGATTTAACCTCTTGAACTTCTTTTTTATCTTCAACTGTTGAATTATCTATCGAGTTTGTCGTGAAAAATGTAACAGGTTTGTCCTGAATTATATATCTTCCCTGCGATGCTTGTGCCGCATTTGAGAATTGCAATAAAACTATCATTGCTCCTATCGACAATAAAACTTTTTTCATACAATCAATCTCCTTTTATTATTATAAATTAGCATAATGTAAACAGTTGGTCAACAAATACCGATTTAAAAAAAATAAATTTACTATTGACAAGTTATAGACAGTTGTCTATAATTAAATTATGCTTACTCAAAAACAACAGGAATTTTTTGAAAAATTAAAATCTGCCTACGGACAGGACATTTTGCCGAGTTTTGAAGTCTTGGCGGAAGAATTTGGTTTTAAACATAAAAATTCTATCTGGCAGTATTTTAATAAATTCAAAGAAGAAAATCTTATCGTGGAAGAAAATAAGCGTTTTCGGATAAACAAAGGGTTTTTCGGAGCAAAGTTAATGATGTCACATGTCAGGGCTGGATTTGCTTCTGCGGGAGAGGATTATGTTGAAAAAAGGGTATCTCTTGATGAACAATTCAAAATCAACAGTCCGTCAACTTTTTTGTTCACGGTTGTCGGAGATTCGATGATTGATTTGGGGATTTTTGAGGGAGATATGGTAGTCGTCAGAAAGACCTGCGAGTGTCGAAGCGGCGACATTGTACTTGCTTATATTGACGATGGTTTTACGTTGAAAACTTATCGAAATAAAAACGGCAAAATTTGGCTTGAGCCTGCCAATAAAAATTACCCGAATTTGTATCCGAAAGAAAAATTGGAAATTTTCGGGGTCATAAACGGCGTAATAAGGAAAGTTTAGAGATGGGAAAGACTGAAAGAATTTTAGCGTTAGCGGATTGCAATAATTTTTTCGTTTCGTGCGAAATTTTAAAAAATCCGTCACTCAAAGGCAAGGCGGTTTGCGTGCTTAGCAACTGTGACGGTTGCGTTGTGTCCCGCTCACAAGAGGCAAAACAACTTGGTATAAGAATGGGAATGCCTCTTTTTATGGCTAAACAGGAATTTCCGAATGCAATTTATCTGTCAGGAGATATGAAAACTTATCATGCAATTTCAAAGCGAGTCAGAGGAGTGCTGAATAATTTTGCACCAGATGTCGAAGTTTGCTCAATTGATGAGGCATTTATCGACGTGACTGATTTATACAAACTTTACGGGCTTAACGGCTATGAAGAACTTGCGGAATATTTACATAAAAAAATATTAGACGAGGTCGGAGTTCCCGTGTCTGTGGGGGTTGCCAATTCTAAAATTCTTTGCAAAGTTGCAACGGACAAGGCGAAAAAAGGTACATTTCATTATTATCTTCCAAAAAAATCAATCGGGGCGGAAGTCGAAGA
>CAKVJR010000175.1 GCA_934754855.1 uncultured Candidatus Melainabacteria bacterium | reverse complement strand
GTGTAATGCACAGGTTAAATTCGGTCTTTTGCCTCAACTTGCAAAAGCAAACGGCGTTGAATTTGATAAATTTGCAACAGGACACTATGCAAGAGTGGAAGAGGAAAACGGCAGATTTCTCTTGAAACGTGGTGTCGCTCCGAAAAAAGATCAGTCTTATTTCCTCTATCGCTTGACACAAGAGCAATTGAAGGGCATTTATCTTCCTTTGGGCGGCAAGACGAAAGATGAAATTCGTGAAATTGCAAAATCAAACGGCTTAAATTCTGCTGAAAAACCCGATAGTCAGGATTTTTACGGCGGTGATTATAACGAACTTTTGAATATTGAGGATAAAATCGGCAATATCGTTGACTTGAACGGAAAAGTTTTGGGTACGCATAAAGGAATTTGGAACTATACAATCGGTCAACGTAAAGGCTTGGGAATTGCAGCAGCAGAACCGCTTTACGTTCTTGAACTCAGAAAAGATACAAATGAAGTTGTGGTAGGCTTTGCGGATAAAACGTTCAAAAATTCTTTGGTTGCAAATAAACTTAATTGGATTGCAATCGATAAATTGACGGAAGAAATGAACGTTACAGCGAAAATCCGCTCAACACAACAACCTGTTCCCGTGAAAATTATACCGATTGGTGAAGATGAAGTTAAGGTTGTTTTTGAAGATGCTCAAAAATCGATTGCTATCGGACAATCGGCGGTATTTTATCAAGACGACGTTGTTCTCGGCGGCGGCATAATCGCCTCGGTTGAATAAGTACCAAAAACGACAGCGACCTTGCGTTCTATTCGCAATGACAGTGAATGCACAAAGGACAGATACTTCGGGTTGCACCCTCAGTATGACTATGAATTGTCATTCTGAGGAACGAGCGAGCAGAGTGCGAGGGCTTGGCGATAAAAAGACAAAGTCTTTGATATCGACAACCCGCAGACACGTTTAATGCGAGCGAAGTGATAAACAAGGCGAAGAATCTTGGAGAATTTTATTACGTCATTCTGAGGTTTTGTAAAAACCGAAGAATCTGTAACATTGCCGAAGACAGATACTTCGGCTCCGCCTCAGTATGACGGTAAATTACTTTTTTATAAATGAGTAAACAATGGATTGCCATGTCCTCACTGCGTTCGTCCTCGCAGTGACGATGAATGTTTTGGATAATATCAGCCAAATCCTGTCATTTTATTCTCAAAGCAAAAACATTACAAATTCAATGCTCGGATTAAGCCGTTTGCCACGTCGTTAAAGGCTTTTCCGCTCGGGTGTTCCTTATCGCTTGCTCTCCATTCATCGGAGTCGAGTTCGTGACCTGCCAAATTTTCGGCATTTAAAACCGTTATTCCTTCTTTTTCCAAACTTTGTTTTAAAGTATCCGTCATTAGGCAATGTCCGCCATCTTTATATTCTATAACGACAAATTTTGCGTTCGGGAAATTTTCTTTGCACGAATTTTTTGCCATTAAAAAATATCGGAGCATTTTCTCTTCTTTCTTTTCAAACGCAAACTTTTGAGCGTAGAAAAAATGGTACGCTTTAACACAATACAAACCATAAAAAGGGAGAGTCCATTTTGACGGATAAATTTCTTTTAATTCTCCGTTTTCTTCAACCCATTTTGTGTTTATAAAGTAGTAAGGGTTGTCCTCAGAGCGGACAGAACCTCTATAAATATTGCAAATTCTGTTAAGGTGGTCATTTATCCACAAATAGACAATATAGTCAGGTTGGGGCAATTCTTTTTTTACTTTTTCGACGAACGAATTATCTTTCAAGTCGTGAAACATATTCATTATACAACCGCCGGGAATTGCTCTGTTGACGGTCGTTCGCCCTGTTTTTTGATTAACAATGTACGGCAAAGTTTCTTCCTCGGGAAGTGAGGAGCCATACATATAAGAACAGCCGAAAAACAGGACAGAGGGTTTGTTTTTATCTCCGATATTGACTTTTCGCCATTCGTCATAATCTTTTTGGTCCGCAATTTTTATAATACCGTATTTTTGTGTCATCGCTGGTCTTTTTTCTGCCTTTGCGGCTTTGTTAAAATCGTCCATATACGTTTTGGCATCTGCTCGCAAATAAAGATACGAGATAAATTCCAAAATTCCAAACAGGATAAAAAATACAAGCAAATTTATCAAAAGAATTTTTTTAAATTTCATTTTATTCTCCAAAATTACAAGTTTAATGCCTTAATAAAGCCGTCAGTCACATCGGAAAAGGCTTTACCGTTCGGGTGTTCTTCATCACTTGCCCGCCATTTTTTAATGTCGTCAAGTTCATGTCCTGCCAAATCATCTGCGTTCAAAACAGTTATGCCTTCTTCTTTAAGACGTTCTTTAATATTGTCAGACAAATAAAAACCGCTGCGATCGTTGTATTCTAAAATCACAAATTTCGCTTTTGGAAATTTATCTTTGCAGACATTTTTTGCAGTAATAAAATATCTGAGCATTTTAACTTCATTTTTCTCGTCGGTCAAACTTTGGGCATAAAAGTACTGAAACGCTTTGGCTGAAAATAAAGCATACACATTCATTTTCCATTGTGGAGGATAAATTTCTTTCAATTCACCGTTTTCATACACCCAATCGGGTTTTATTTCATAGTGCGGATTATCGGTAAAAGTCAAAGTCGATACATAGGGATTTGAAATTCTGTTCAAATGGTCATGAATCCACAAATACACAATATAATCGGGTTGAGGCAAATCTTTTATGCTGTCGTAGAATTTTTTTGAATTCAAATCGTGAAACATATTCATTATGCAACCGCCGGGGACCCCCCTGTTTATCGTTGTTC
>CAKVJR010000174.1 GCA_934754855.1 uncultured Candidatus Melainabacteria bacterium | reverse complement strand
GTCCATAAACGGAAGTCCGATGTCCATCAAAATTACATCGGGAGAAAGTTCTTTTGCAAGTTCAACACCTTTTTTGCCGTCCTCAGCAGAGCCGACAACCTTTATATCCTCGCATTGCTCCAAAACCATTTGCAACCCGAGCCTTGTCATTGTGTGATCTTCAACCAAAAGAACTTTAATCATACTATACCTTATTCTTTACTTTTGCAGAATCTAACAATAGGAAGAAAAATTCACTTCCCTTATTTTGGATACTTTCGAGCCAAATTTTGCCGCCGTGAGCCTCAATGATTTGTTTTGAAAGATATAAACCGAGTCCCGTGCTGACAGAACGACGATTTTTTGTACCCTGAGAAAATCTTTTAAACATCTTTGTCACGTCATCATGGGCAATGCCGATACCGTTATCTTTTACGGAGAACATATAATCTGCCCCGTTAAGCGTTGATTTTACTGAGATTATGCCGTTTTCATTGGTATAATTTACCGCATTTCCGAGCAAATTCATCATAACACGTCTGATTTCATTCCTGTCGGCAAAAATATCCACATTAGAAGTATCATCTAATTCTCTGATAATTTCAATATTTTTGGATTTTGCAAGCGATTCAATCTCGTCGCAGCATTGATTTACCAAATCATTCGGGTAAAAATCCGTTTTAGAAAGCGGGATTGTGCCTGATTCGTATTTGTAAACCTCTAAAAGTGCGTTAACCAAACCGAGCATATCTTTGTTGCTTTGTGTCATAGTCGTGAGCAAAAGATTTTGTTTCTCCGTCAACTCACCAAGTTTGCCCTCTGTAAAGAATTTAAGAGTTTGAATTGCCGCAAGTAAAGGCGTTCTCAAGTCATGAGTCAAAGTCGCTATGAAATCCTCTCTCAAACGTTGAGCCTCTTTTTGAGCAGAAACGTCACGCACAACACAAACGTAATAATCACCTTGCGGAATAAGTGCATAACTGATATCAGTTACAATATCCGTACTGTTGACGGCGTTTTTGACAATAATATCCTGAACCATACCGCTATTGTCAAAATTATCGAAAATTTTTGAGAAAGGCTTGCTCTCTGTTTCAAAAAGTTCGTCCAAAGACATCGCCTTGACCATTGATTCAGAAAGCCCGAACATAGTTTCCATAGTGCTGTTCAAAGAATCAATTTTTCTGTCCTTTGAAATCAAAATAATTCCGTCGGCACAATTTGAAATTACGGCATTTAATTTGGCATTAGCCTCGGAAAGTTCCGCCGTACGTGCTTTAACCATATCTTCCAAATGCAAAGAATAACGTTCAAGTTCTTCATTTGCACTGTTTAATTCAGAAATTTTTTCCTTTAAAGACTGAACCAAATTGCTTCTTTCAATACCGTTTCTGATGTTGATAATCAAATCGTCGTTGTCCCAAGGCTTTTCAATATATTTGTATAAACCGACTTCATTAATGGCACGAACCGCATTTTCCTTATCAGCATATCCCGTCATCAAAATCATACAAGTATCGGGATAAAGTGCCTTTGCAGCCTTCAAAAACTCCAAACCGTTCATCTCTGGCATAACAAAATCCGAAATAATCAAATCTGGCTTGTTGTCCTTTAAAAACTCAACCGCCTCTTTCGGCACATTAAAAAAATGAGTGTCCGTGAAACCTTCGAGCGACAATAACGTCTTTAACGTCGAAGTAACCATTTTCTCATCATCAACTATAACAATTTTCTTTGATTTATACATAACTATATCCAAAATGCCTAAAGTCAGCAAAAAACCGCTGACACTACACAATATAATGATAATGTATTTGTTGAATAAATACAAATTTATTAAATATTGTTAATTTTTCAAACGGTAAAATTTGCATAAAAAAAAGCCGATTCTCTCGAACCGACTTTTTTCGTTTATTGGTTTAAAACTATGCGTTGATTTTGTCAACAACACCGGCACCAACTGTACGTCCGCCTTCTCTGATTGCGAATCTCATACCTTCTTCGATTGCAACAGGAGCGATAAGTTCTACGTTCATTACAACGTTGTCACCAGGCATTACCATTTCGCCGTCGAATTGGATTGAACCTGTAACGTCAGTTGTTCTGATGTAGAATTGCGGTCTGTATCCGGGGAAGAACGGAGTGTGACGTCCACCTTCATCTTTTGTCAAAACGTAAACGTTTGCAGTGAATTTAGTGTGCGGGTGGATTGAACCGGGAGCTGCCAATACTTGACCTCTTTGAACTTCAGTTTTATCAACACCTCTGAGCAAAGCACCGATGTTATCGCCTGCTTGACCTTCATCGAGTTGTTTTCTGAACATTTCAACACCGGTTACGGTTGTTTTCTTAGTTTCGCCAAGACCAACTAATTCAACTTCTTGACCAACTTTAACACGTCCTCTTTCAACACGGCCTGTAGCAACTGTACCACGACCTGTGATTGAGAAGATGTCTTCAATCGGCATAAGGAACGGTTGATCGATGTCACGTTCAGGAGTCGGGATGTATTCATCGATAGCATCCATCAATTCCCAAATTTTATCAACCCATTTGTCTTCGCCTCTTTTGATAGAGGGGTTTGCTTGAACTGCTTCTAATGCTTTCAATGCTGAACCTCTGATGAACGGAATGTTGTCGCCATCAAATTCGTATTGTGTAAGCAATTCTCTTGCTTCCATTTCTACGAGGTCGAGCAATTCTTCATCATCAACCATATCGCATTTGTTCAAGAATACTACGAGTCTGGGAACACCAACTTGTCTTGCCAACAAGATGTGTTCTCTTGTTTGAGGCATAGGACCATCAGTTGCTGCGATAACGAGGATACCGCCGTCCATTTGTGCAGCACCTGTAATCATGTTTTTTACATAGTCTGCGTGACCCGGGCAG
>CAKVJR010000173.1 GCA_934754855.1 uncultured Candidatus Melainabacteria bacterium | reverse complement strand
GTTGAGATGCAAGCGTTGACGTTTGATTACAGAACTTTGCCGAACACTACGGTTAAAACGATTTATTCGGTTACGCCTGCCGTATGCAAGTTTGATGACGGTTACTGGAAAAACTCGCACACACTTGACGACGTGGTTGAAAGGGTTGAGCAAAATGCGAGAAAGAAGTTGGCATTGTTGGGAGAAGAAGTTCCTGAAAATGTAGATTTTATAATCAATTCCAAGAAATTGAACAACTACCCGATTATCAGAGAATTTAATCGTAAGGGTTCAAAAGAGGGTGAAAACCGCAAGATAAAACTATTGTGCGATAAATTCGAGTTTGAGATTTCGCCTAATGAAAGTTCTCAAAAGTTAGCAAAAGCGGTAATCGGTGCGGGCTTATTGGAAATGAATGCCAGAGGCTTCGGCTATGTGAATGTCAAAACGGTATAGGAGCAAATATGTTAAAAGATTGTATTGAAATATTTGAAAAAGAAATTGAAGAATATAAGGAAACTAATCCAAACGGGGACGAAATTTCTTTTATTACCGATGATTATGCCCTTACAGCGGGAACGTATTATTTGCTTGACATTGAAACTGGTGAGGTTAAAGAAAAGTTAGATGTGGATAATAATACCGAAAAGAGCAGTTTGTATGAAAAATTCGCCAAAATGGAATATTTGAGTATGTATATGGACTCAAATAAAGCCGTTGCGGACAAAAACATTTTCTCAAACAACATTTATTCTTTTGTTGCGAAAAAAGAAAATGTTGCCGAAAAAGTAACAGATGCCGTAATAGACGGATATTATGAAAAGATTTTGAATTTTAACAAAAATCCGGATTCAGACAAAAAGAAATTGTATATTGAATATGAAAAAAATTACGGTGAAACAAACAAAATTGCGGCAGATAAAGCAAGAGATGCGGTGAAAAGATTCTTAGCGGAATACGATGCCGGCACGCAAAAGGGAAGATTGGCTATATTCTTTGATGTCGATTTTTCCGAATATGAAAAAGAAGGTAATCGCTATATTTTAGCAAATGTATATAATAGCAATAAATTTAATTATACAAAGCGAGATGAAATATTTGGTTTGCCCAATAACAATATGGGCTTGAATGTAAAGAAACCATATCTTGAAAACAAATCAAGAAAAAACGGATTGCCATATGCAATTTCGCAAGACGAAGTTTTGGTTCAAAAATTATTTTTTGATTATTTGTTGAATGTTTTTGCTCAAAAGAAATATTATTTGTATTTCACGGACAAGGGAATAAAAAAATTCGGAAATAAAGAATATCCGAAAGGTGATATTAGCGGATTTTTCATAAGAATCATGAAGGGGCAAAAAGAGTGTGAAATTCTGGATTGCTCGTCAGTTGACAGAAGAACAGATAAAATCAATGTCAAAGTTGATAATATTTTAAATATCAAATATTCGGACAAAAATCCTCAAAATTTAGACTATAAAACATATACGTCGTTATGTGAGTTAATTCCTGTTGTAAATGAAATTCTGTATAGTAAATGGCTCGAAAGCAATTATTTTTCGGACGCAAAAGATATTAAAATCAAAAATGACTCAGGCAAATTGAAAACAATCTTGCTCAAAACGAGAAATCTTTGGACAGATTGGTTTTACAAGGGAAAAACTACAAATCTTGAAAGAAACTTTGAATATTTTTCAATGGAAATTTTGAAAAATACAATTGAAAATTTCAAAATCCCCAAAGCGCGGGAACAATTTAATTTAAGAGTAGCGTTAATAAATTATTTCGATAAAAAAGGAAACAACATGAGTGAAAAAATCAAAACGATTGTCGAAACTCTCGACACAAAAATCAACAGCAAAACGAATTTAGAAATCGAAAGTGATGAAGAATTTTATTTTGCCGTTGGTCAACTTGCGAACTATTTTATTAGTTTGAACAAAACGACAAAGAAATCGCAATCATTAATTTCGCCGATTTTGCAATGCAAAACTGCTGACAAAATCAAAAAACAATTACAAAAAATGTATATGAAATATAATTATGCCATTCCGACAAGCGCATTACGCTTCAACAATTTGTACGGAATGATATGCCGCTATGCACCTAAAAAGTCGGTTGATTTTGACATGTTGACAGGCGGCTACTTATATCAATCGTTGATTTATAAAAAGAATGAAGAAGGAGAAGAATAATGAACAAAAGAGTTTATGGTGTAATTGGCATTAAATCCGTAATGGCAAATTGGAATGCTGATTTTGAAGGAAATCCTAAAAGTATTTCAGACGGAAAAGTTTTTGGCAGCGATAAAGCACTTAAATACCCTATGAAAAAAATGTGGCAAAATGAAGGTGAAAAAGTTCTTTATATTAAATCTTTCAAAGAAGATGAAAAAGACAAAAAACTTCGTCCTCGTTCATTAAAAGAGCGTTATGAATACATCTTCGGGGTAGAAGATTTGAAAAAGCAAAAAGAAAGCAATACGGTTTTGAAAAATCTTTTTACCGCAATAGATGTAAAAAACTTTGGTGCAACATTTGCGGAAGAAGGAAATAATATCGGAATCACAGGCGCTGTACAAATTGCACAAGGTTTTAATAAGTATGATGACTCACAGACAGAAGAACAACAAATTTTGTCACCTTTTAGAGATGGAACAAAAGATAATGCGGATCAATCGACTTTAGGTACAAAAATCGTAAGCAACGAAGCACATTACGCATATCATTTTGCAATCAATCCTGATGCCTATGCTGATTTTGTCGAAATGGGCGTGACAGAAGGTTATACGGAAGAAGATTACGAAAAATTCAAAGAAGCAGCATTGACATCTGCAACTTCTTTCAACACAAACAGCAAAGTTGGCTGCGAAAACGAACTTGCGGTTTTTGTAGAAACTGATAAAAACACATATCTTCCCGATTTGTCTCAATACGTTTACTTCAAAAAAGCAGATGACGAAAGCGAAAAAGACACAATCGAACTCAAATTTG
>CAKVJR010000172.1 GCA_934754855.1 uncultured Candidatus Melainabacteria bacterium | reverse complement strand
GCGGGTTGTCGATATCAAAGACGTTGTCTTTTCATCGCCAAGCCTCGCACTCTGCTCGCTCGTTCCTCAGAATGACGTGAAACGCTTGAAGTTTAGTGTTTTCTGTCCCTGCTTGCACATTTCTCAATATGACGAGGTTTTTTGTTTTTATTTTTTCTTTGAAAAAATTTTTATAAAATACTTTTAATTTTGGTATATTTTTAATAAAATCAAGTTACAAAGTGAGGTAAATTATGCTTGATATTAAATTAATAAGAGAAAACCCTGAAAAAATTAACGAACTTTTAAAAAGAAGAAATCCTGAACTTTCAATTGATAAAGTTTTGGAAATCGATTCTGACAGAAGAAAAATCCAAGCAGAGGCTGATGAACTTCGTTCTAAAAGAAAAAATGAATCTCAAAAAATCGGTATGATGAAGAAAAATGGCGAAAATACTGACGCTATTCAAGAAGAAGTCCGTGCTTTGGGCGATGAAATCAAGGCTTTGGAAGAAAAACAAATCGAACTTGATAATACTCAAAAAGACTTGCTTCTCCATATTCCGAATATTCCCGATGAAACTACTCCTATCGGCAAATCGGAAGATGATAACCCGACTGTTTCAACTTGGGGTGAACCGACGAAGTTCGATTTTGAGTTCAAACCTCACTGGGATTTGTGTGAGGAAAAGAACCTTGTTGACTTTGAAAGAGGGGTAAAACTTTCTCAATCAAGATTTACTCTTTACCGTGGCAAGGGTGCGAAATTGGAACGTGCAATTATTCAATTTTTCCTCGATTTGCACACTGAAAAACACGGCTACGAAGAAATTTTGCCGCCGTTTATGGCTAATGCCGCAACAATGACGGGTACGGGTCAATTGCCGAAATTCAAAGAAGATATGTACAAGTGCGTTGATGAAGATTTGTACTTGATTCCGACGGCGGAAGTCCCTGTTACAAACATTTATGCGGGTGAAATTTTGAGCGAAGAAGATTTGCCGAAATATATGACTGCATACACTCCGTGTTTCAGACGTGAAGCGGGTTCTGCAGGTAAAGATACAAGAGGTCTTATCAGAGTTCACCAATTTAACAAAGTCGAAATGGTTAAATTGACAACTCCCGAATCAAGCCCCGAAGAACACGAAAAATTGACGCAAGATGCCGAACAATGCTTGAAAATGTTGGGCTTGCCGTTTAGAAGAGTCGCACTTTGCACGGCTGATATCGGATTTAGTGCAAACAAATGCTATGACCTTGAAGTTTGGATGCCGTCTTACAACACATATAAAGAAATTTCAAGTTGCTCAAATTACGGCGATTACCAAGCAAGACGTGCAAATATCAGATACAGAAATAAAGAGGGTAAACTCCAATTTGTTCACACGATTAACGGCTCGGGCTTGGCTGTCGGCAGAACTTTTGCAGCAATCGTTGAAAACTTCCAACAAGCAGATGGAACTATCCTTATTCCTGAAGTTTTGCAAAAATATATGGGAACGGATAGAATATAATGGCGAAAAAAGGTCTGTTTATTACATTTGAGGGCATTGACGGTTGCGGAAAAACAACCCAACTTGAAAATGTCAAAAAATTACTCGAAGAAAATGGCATAGAATGTGTAACGACAAGAGAACCGGGGGCTTTGAAACTCGGTTCTCAAATTCGTGAAATTCTTTTGCACTACGACGGCATGGTCGCTGATAATTGCGAAATGTTTTTGTTTTTGGCTGACCGATCTCAACACGTAGAAACATTCATAAAACCTATGCTTGAAGAGGGAAAAGTCGTTCTTTGCGACAGACATACTGACTCGACAATTGCATATCAGGGATACGGTCGTGGCGGAAATGTCGAAAGATTGACGGAACTTAACAAAATCGCAACAAACGGACTTGTCCCCGATTTGACGTTGCTTTTTGACGTAAGCGTTGAAATAGGGCATGAACGTGCAGGTAAGAATTTGGACAGACTCGAACTTGCGGGAAAAGAATTTTTCGAGCGGACAAGACAGGGCTATTTGACGCTTGCAGAGCAAAATCCCGACAGAATTAAGGTAATAAATGCCGAAAAATCAAAAGAAAGTGTTTACAACGACGTAAAATCGCTTATAATGGATATAGCAGGCTTGTAAAAAGGAAATAATATGGCAGAACAAAAACAGTACAGACGTTGGTACGACAAAGACCCCATTTTGAGAGAGGCTCTTGAACTTTTGAAACTGCAATCTGAGGGCGGAAATGCAGATGACAGTACGTCCGATTTTATTATTAAACTTCAGCAGGAAGTCGCAAAAGATGTTATCGATAGCGTTTACAATATGGTAACAAAATATGCAGGAAAAGGTAATCGTTGGTACGATAACGACCCCGTTATGTTAAAAGCGGTGGAATTGTTAAGAGTTGCACCTCCGGAAACTCAACGTACGGCGGCGTTGAAACTCTTGACTGCGTTGGAAATGAACAGTTCCGACGAATTGGCAGACACAACAGATAATTAGTAATGACACACACAAACGACGTCACGAAACAAATTTTAAAAGACGTACAAAACCAGAATGATAAAAGAGGAATAGATATTCAAAAAGTCGGCATTAATGATGTCGATGTTCCTTTGCGTATTCAGCGAAAAGACGGCAAAAACCAGACTGTTTCCGCAAAAGTCCGAATGAGTGTTGCCCTGCCGAGAAAGTATAAGGGAACTCACATGTCACGGTTTGTGGAAGTGTTGAACCTTTATCGAATGAAAGATTTTTCGTCTGAGCATATTGAGTGCTTGTTGGCAGACATTAAAAAAGTTTTAAAGGCTGAAAGTGCAAATGCAAAATTTTCTTTTCAGTATTTTATTGAGAAAAAGTCACCTGTGACAAAATTGTCATTCCCGTTGGCTTATGACTGCTCTTTTGAGGGAAATTTAAACGGTGATGATTACAAGTTTACACTTGGTGTAAAAGTACCCGTGGCAACGCTTTGTCCCTGTTCTAAGGAGATTTCGGAAAATTCCGCTCACAATCAGCGTGCTAT
>CAKVJR010000171.1 GCA_934754855.1 uncultured Candidatus Melainabacteria bacterium | reverse complement strand
ATTGCACTGTACTCTTTGAATTTTTCATAAGAGCCTAAATGAGTTGCTTCCCTCAATGTAATAACCGTTTTCGGGTCATACATGTGAGATTCCGTATTATCTCCGTTACGAAGTTTATGCTCACCCATACTGTCAAGTGTTGTGTCAACGCCAAGTCCTAACGGGTCGAAAGCGTGATTGTGACGCCATTCAACGCCCTCGTTAATTTCTTTCAAACCGATTCCGTCAACAGGGCTGACCGTATTTGTAAAATATTTATCAATAACATCTTTGCAAATACCCACAGCCTCAAAAATTTGAGCAGATTGGTAAGATTGCAAAGTCGAAATACCCATTTTAGATGCGATTTTAACAATACCTTGCAAAATAGCATTATTGTAGTCATTTATCGCAGTATAGCATTCTTTATTGAGCATATTTTTATTGACAAGTTCTTCAATACACTCGTGAGCCAAATACGGGTGAACCGCTCTTGCACCATAACCGAGCAAGGTCGCAAAATGATGAACATCTCTCGGTTCCGCACTTTCGAGAATAATTGAAAGAGCAGTACGTTTTTTCGTTGTGACAAGATACTGTTCAATAGCCGAAACTGCAAGCAATGACGGAACAGCAACGTGGTTTTCGTCCACCCCCCTGTCCGACAAAATCAAAATGTTCGCACCGTTTCTATACGCTCTGTCACAATCAACAAAAAGTCTGTTCAAAGCCTTTTCAAGCGAAGTGTTTTTATAATAAAGCAAAGAAATTGTTTCAACTTTAAAACCTTTCGCTTTCATATTCTTGATTTTCATCAAGTCAACGCCTGTCAAAATCGGATTATTAATTTGCAAAACCGTACAGTTTTCGGGCTTTTCCATAAGCAAATTACCGTCCGAGCCGACATAAACCGTGGTATCTGTGATAACTTTTTCTCTCAAAGCATCAATCGGCGGGTTTGTGACTTGTGCAAAAAGTTGTTTAAAATAACTGAACAACGGTTGATGTTTTTCCGACAAAACTGCAAGCGGAATATCCGTACCCATTGATGCAGTAGGCTCTGCACCATTCGTTGCCATGGGCAAAATTGCATTCGATACATCTTCATAAGTATAGCCGAAAACTTTATAAAGTTTATCTCTTTCCTCTTGTGAATAGAAAGGAACCTTCTTATTCGGAATAGGCAAGTCCGCAAGTTTAATCAAATGAGAATCGAGCCATTCACCGTAAGGTTGTCTGTTTGCATAATATTCCTTACATTCTTCATCAGAAATAATACGCTTATTAACGGTATCCGCAAGGAGCATTTTGCCCGGTTGCAAACGTGATTTTGTTACGATTTTTTCGGCAGGAATATCCAAAACTCCGACTTCTGAGGACAAAATCAATTTATTATCCGTCGTAACATAATATCTTGCAGGTCTTAAACCGTTTCGGTCAAGAACTGCCCCCATAATATCCCCATCAGAGAACAAAATCGCCGCAGGTCCGTCCCACGGTTCCATCATCGTTGCGTAATATCTGTAAAAATCACGCTTTCTTCTGCTGATATTCGGGTCATTTTTCCAAGGTTCCGGAATAGTTATCATCACCGCAAGCGGGAGAGGAATACCATTCATAACAAGAAATTCGAGCATATTATCGAGCATTGCCGAATCCGAACCCGATTGAGAAATTACAGGCAAAACCTTATCCATATCCGCTTCCATATAAGGAGAGTGCATGGTTTCTTCTCTTGCAAGCATTCTGTCAACGTTACCACGAATAGTGTTAATTTCGCCATTGTGCAAAATAAATCGGTTAGGATGGGCACGCTGCCAACTCGGTTCCGTGTTTGTCGAAAATCTTGAGTGAACCATTGCGATTGCACTTTTGAAATCCTGACTTTGCAAATCCGTATAAAAACTTCTTAACTGATTTACCAAAAACATACCTTTATAAACGATTGTTCTCGATGAAAACGACACTACATAAGTGTTTTCGTTACTTTGTTCAAACAATCTTCTGATAACGTACAATTTTCGGTCAAAATCCAAGCCTTGTTTTAATTTTTTAGGTTTTTTAACGAAACATTGGCAAATGAAAGGTGTCGAGGCTTGAGCCTTCATAGACATTACATTGGTGTTAACTGGGACGTTACGCCAACCCAAGAACTCAACGCCTTCCTTTGCACAAATGATTTCAAACATTTTTTGGGATTGTAATCTTGATAAGACATCTTGCGGGAAAAAGAACATTCCGACCCCGTAATCACGACGATTGTCGAGGTTTATGCCCATTTCCTTTCCAACTTTTGAAAAAAAATCGTGCGGTATTTGAACCATAATTCCGACGCCGTCACCGATTTCGCCCGTTGCATCTTTTCCTGCTCTGTGTTCAAGTTTTTCAACAATCGTCAGAGCATCATCTACAATAGAAAAACTCGGTTTTCCGTCTAAATCTATGATTGCACCAATACCGCACGCATCGTGTTCGAATTTTGAGTTGTAAAGTGTCTTATTCATGTTGTTGTTGTACCTATAATATGTGTCTGTTTATTTATGTGTGTTCTGCCTTTGACTTTAGCAAATTATCTTACGCCGAAAAGAAGTTCGCCGTATGAGGGATAAGGCCATTTTTCAGATGACGCAACCGTTTCCATCATATCAGACGAAATTCTGATTGCCGTCATATCTGACAAAATAGTGTTTTTATAATAATCACCCATTTCTGTAATGTCTTCTGTCGATTTAATCTTAATCAAATCTTCATCAAGTTTATTGACTTGCTTATACATTGCAGAAACCAAACTGCTCAAGTTCGAGAGAGTTTCCTGTTCGTATGTGCAATCAATATCCGCACAAACTGCTTTCTTTGAGGAAATTGTTTCAGCGAGTTCCTTGCAATAATCGCTCATTGCAGGCAAGATGTCTTTTCTTGACATATCAAGCATTGTCAACGCTTCAATGTTAATTACTTTGCAGTAATTTTCCATCATAATATCGTATCTTGCAGCCAATTCTTCCTTGCTGAAAATTCTGTGACCTGT
>CAKVJR010000170.1 GCA_934754855.1 uncultured Candidatus Melainabacteria bacterium | reverse complement strand
CCGTGAAACGGCAACAATCCCAACAACATTGTCAAAGAAGCACCGACAAGGGCAACAACTGATTTTTGAATTTTCTCGGTTGCGATGAAAATGTATGCAATCAAAAGGATTGCACCTGATATAACCATACCGTAGTCAGTTACTAAAGATTCAAACATAAATTCCCCTTATACGTGTGTTCCACATTTTACATGCTCAAGTTTATTATAACAAAAACAAACAATAATTGTATTTTATACAATAAATATTTTTACAAATTAATTATTTAACACAATATCTTTTTCGCAAACATCACAAAGCGGTTCTATGTGAATAATAGTGTCGGTATTGCCGATTTTATCGGAGAGTGCTTTTTCAACCTCATTACAAAATTCATGGCTTTCTTTGACCGTCATATCGCCATTTACGCAAATTTTAAGTTCAATTTGCTTTCTGACTCCCGAACGTCTTGTTTTGAGTTCGCAAAGTTTAAACATTTTAGCATTTTTAACAGAATTTATTGTATTTAAAATTTCTGTTTCTTCTTCAACGGAAAGGCTTGCGTCAAGCAAATCTGCGACTGTTTTCTTACAAATCTTAAATCCCGCTTCCCAAATCAAAACCGCAACAAAAATCGCAATCAACGGGTCAATAATATGAATATTAGTAATTTTAATCAATGCCAAACCCGCCATAACGCCAACTGCCGTATAAACATCTGTTCTCAAATGCTCAGCATCAGCATAAAGTGCAATTGAGCCGGTCTTTTTTGCACAACGGAAAAGATATGCACTGACAAAAATATTCGCAAAAACAGAAAATAACATCACATAAATAGCAATGTCAACATCAACAGACTCGTACTTTCCGCTGATAACCTTCATTGACGCTTCCCACAAAATGTAAACGGACGCCAAAATTATCAACAATCCCTCGATTAACCCCGAAAAATCCTCGTATTTCCCATGCCCGAACGCATGGTCTTTGTCGGCAGGCTTTGAGGCTTTTTTGACCGCAACAAAAGCAATAAATGATGCCAAAAGGTCACTTGTTGAATGGATTGCCTCGGAAATTACAGAAAACGACCCTGTTATAATGCCTGTGATTAATTTTAAAATAATCAAAACAGAATTAGAAACGACCGAAATCCCCGCCGCTCTTTGTTTTATAACAATATCATCTTTTGTTTTCATACTTCCGCCAAATGCTTTGCCACAAAATTATAACACATCAAAAAATTTCTTTGAAAATTTATCAGATTTATTTTTTCCAATTAATAGAATAATAAAATGACGATAAATGCGTGAAACAGATACTTCGGTTTTCACAAAAACTCAGAATGACGGGGAGTGAATAATTGTCTTGGTCGGCTAAAGTTGACCCTACTTCTGCCACGGGCAAAGCCCTAGCAGTGACAGGAAACGCAAAATTTCAAAAAATCAAACTGAAAATTTATTTCATTTGTTCCAACAATGTTTCTCGGACGTCGGCGAGCGGGCCGCCGTCGGGTTGGACAAGGTTATTACAATATTTTTTCATAAATATAAACGGGAATTTTGGCAACCAACTTGCTTTCATCAAGATAGAAATGGTGTCAAGCCCTTGTGAGAGCAGCAATTCGTCGATGGTTTCTTCATAAGCGATAGAAATACTTGAGAAGATTTTTAAGGTATAGTCGGCAGTTGTTACTACGGAATAACCTGCTCCAACGCCTGTGTTTGCAAGCAATTCCGTGATACGAAACGCCTCATCGTCAATTCTTCTGACTGCATCATCAGGGAGTGCGATGGCTTCTTCTGTTGAAATTTTTTCAATTTCAAACCAAGAGTTGTTGTATTTAATTCTCATTGTTGTCGGAGTTGGCATGTAGATGAATTGGCATTTGTTGTCCATAAGCATTTTGCCGTCGGCACTGTATATTCCGTATTTGAAATTTTTTACGGTCAAAAATTTTCTGCCGAAGAGTGGTTCAATTCCGTGGAATTTTGGCGGAACGATAATTTTTCCGTATTGGTCATAAATGCCGTAATCACTTTCGTTGCCTAATTTTACCCACGTGTCAAAAAGTCTTTCGGCGTGAGTATATTTAGGTTCGACGAGAATTTTTCCCTCGCAGTCCATAAGTCCGAATTTATAATTTTTCTTTTGGATAAGCCAAGCGTTTTGCCCGAGGCGAATTACTTTTCTGTAAATCGGTTTAACGATTATGTTTTCGCTTTTGTCTTTAAGTCCGAAAAATTTGTTGTCCGTTGAAAAAACGGTCAAAGTGTCCGTCGTTTCTTTTGTTGCGGAAACTGTCGGAGTTGTCGTTTCGGGAGTGGGTGTTGTTTGTTCAACCGCCAAAATTGAATTGCTTGTTAAAAAAAATAAAGAAAATAAAATTAAAAATCGTTTCATACTCGTATATTATGCCAAAATGTGGTAAACTTTTCAAGTATTAAGGGACTTATTGATATGTCAAAAAAAGTGAAAATTTCAATAATAATTTCAAGTATTATTGCTTTCTTTGTTGCGGCAATTTTGGCTTTGTATTTGGTTGTATTGCCGAAAGTTGTTGCTATTCCCGAATTGTGGGTTTATGTTAATGGAATAGTTAAAGATACTTGCGGGGCGGAGTTGGTTGTTTCAAATCCGTGCCTTAAAACATCTTTGAAACCCGAAATTACCTTTGATATCGACGGTTTGACGCTTGTTAAAGACGGTGAAACTCTTTTGAATGTCAAAAATATGCAATCGGGCGTGAATTTTTCCAAGATTTTTTCAAAAGAAATTAAACTCCAAAAATTCGGGGTTGACGATTTGTATGTCGATATAAACAAATTGCAAAATTTAAAAATCAAAGAGGGTGAACAAAAGGAGCAAAAGCCTTTCCCTCTCACGATTGATTGGTTTGATTCACTTTTGTATGTGAAAAAATGTATTTTCATTTATGAATCTCCGCAAAAAGTTATGATGAAATTTTTGGCGGGTGACATTGCCCTTGATATGTCGGGTGAACCGAGATATTTGCATTTCAAGTCACTGCTTGATATGGAGCATAATAAAGAC
>CAKVJR010000169.1 GCA_934754855.1 uncultured Candidatus Melainabacteria bacterium | reverse complement strand
GTCAAAGACAGAGCGGCATATTATATGCTCAAATGTGCTTTTGAAGAGGGCAAAATTGATAAAGATACCGTAATTATTGAACCTACAAGCGGGAATACGGGTATCGGACTTGCCATGTGTGCGGCTGTTTACGGCATGAAATTGATTTTGACCATGCCCGAATCAATGAGCGAAGAAAGAAAGAAAATTCTTCGTGGTTTTGGGGCGGAACTCATTTTGACTCCTGCGAAAGCGGGCATGCAAGGTGCTGTTGACGAGGCATTGAATTTGATGATGAAATATCAAAATTCATTTATGCCGTCACAGTTTACAAATCCGAACAATTCAAAAATCCATTATTTGACAACTGCTGAAGAAATTTGGGCAGATACGGACGGCAAAGTTGACGTATTTGTTTCTGCTTTCGGTACAAGCGGTACGTTGACAGGCGTTTCAAAGCGTTTGAAAGAGTTAAATCCGAACGTTTATACGGTTGGGGTTGAACCTTTTGAAAGTCCGCTTTTGACTGAGGGTAAGGCTGGAAGTCACGGTATTCAAGGCATTGGGGCAAATTTTGTTCCCGAAATTCTTGATAAAAACGTAGTTGATGAATTTATGGATATCAAAACGGAAGATGCCTTAAAATATGCAAAACTTTGTGCAACAAAAGAGGGTATTTTATGCGGAATTTCCTCAGGTGCGGCACTTTGCGGAGCAATCGAACTTTCAAAAAGAGAAGAATTTAAGGATAAATTGATTGTCGTAATTCTTCCCGATTTCGGCGAAAGATATTTATCAACAAAACTTTTCGAGAATTAATATGCGGTTATTAAAACGGACAATTTCACAGATAAAAGAAGACATTAAAACGATTTATGACAAAGATCCTGCAGCGAGAAACCTTGCAGAGGTGATTTTTTGTTACCCCGGATTGCATGCGTTGATTTGCCATAGGATTTGTCATAAGTTGAATTATTGGAAAATTCCGTTTATTCCGAGATTAATTTCTCAAATTTCAAGATTTTTTACGGGAATTGAAATTCACCCTGCGGCGACAATCGGACACAGATTTTTTATTGACCACGGAATGGGCGTCGTTATTGGAGAAACGACTGTTATTGGCGATGATGTTTTGATTTATCAGGGCGTAACTTTGGGCGGTACGGGAAAAGAGGCGGGAAAACGCCACCCGACGATTTGCAATGACGTCGTAATCGGTGCGGGAGCAAAGGTTTTGGGCAATATTTTAATCGGAACGGGTGCAAGAATCGGTGCAGGTTCTGTCGTAATTGATTCTGTTCCTGAGCATGCTACTGTTGTCGGTATTCCCGGCAGAATTGTTCAACAAAAAGTTTATGTGGACGGACAACTTCAACACAACAGAATTCCCGATCCTGTTGCTTGCCAATTGAACAGACTTAAATACGAAATTGTCGATATAAAAGAAGACATTGCTAAATTAAAAGACAAAGATGAGTAATGTCTTATGTCAAAGTCGTTAAAAACTGATATTTTAATATTTTTATCTGTTTGGGCTTTTTATTCGATATTGAGTGTCATAAATCCCGTAATGCCTGATTTTGATTGGTTGAATTATCACCATTACAACGCTTGGGCAGTGCTTAACGACAGATTGAATTTCGATTTTTTGGCGGCAAATTCGAGGTCTTGCATTAACCCGATTTGTAATATTATAAATTATTTTTTGATGGAAAAACTCAATAATCACCCGTATTTGTTTTTTGTGCTTTCGTCTTTGGATACGGCATTTTTGATGTTTTTTGCTTATAAAATTATTAATTATGTATTTTGGGGAACAAAAAATTCGTGGTTGAAAAATACGACTTTGATTTTTTCGTTTTTGTTTCTTGCATATTCTCCGTTGATAATTAATGAAACGGATTTTTCAAGAAATGACGCCTTTGTCGGAGTTTTTTTGTTGAGCGGATTTTATATTTTTATAAGAAATTATTTTGATAATTTCGGCAAAAAAAGATTATTGTTGTTATTTTTGTGCGGAATTTTATTTGGCACGGCATTGGGGTTAAAATTGTCGGTATATCCTATTGTTGTTGCTTTAGGGGTGTTGTTTTTTGTATTTTTTAAAGAGTCAAAAAATATTATCAAGGATATTTTTTCTTATGTAATTGGCGTTTTGACTTCATTTTTGATGTTCGACGGGTGGTGGATTGCGAAGTGTTTTTCTGTTTTTAAAAATCCGTTTTTTCCCTATTTTAATAATTTTTTTCAATCTCCATATTGCGATATCGTAAATCACTTGCCGCATGAGTATTTCAGCACTACGCCGAAGAATTTTTTGCAATGGATTTTCTGCCCGTTTTTAAGAGAAGATAATCTTGTTTTTTTCTTGGAAAATGGCGGATTTGAGCCGAGATTCGGACTTGCTTATGTTGCGGTTATTGTTTTGTTTGTGATGTTAATTTTTTCTTATAAAAATAAAAAATTTGAAAATCTTTTTGATTTTGCGGACAGAAAAAAACTTTTGAGCATATTAATTTTTGTGAGCGTGTCTTATGTGCTTGATTTGGCGACATTCGGGACGAACGGACGATTTTTGACGGGAATATTTCCTTTGACGGGGTTAATTGTTGCTTCGTTGATTTTTGCAATATTTAATAATTTGAAATCCTCAAAATTCTTTATTTGCCTGAATTTATCAATAATTTTGTTTTTTTCTTGGGGAATTTCGTCTTTTGGAAATTTATGTTTTTGGAAAGATGCTGTGTCTGAAGATGTTAAATCCATTGAGAAATTAACAGAGGCTAAAGATTTGAATTTCAGCGACAATTCGGTTGTTTTGCTGCTGACTCAGGCGACTTCTTTTATTGCACCATATCAGAATAATTCTGTTCAATACGTCGGTTTTCAGGTCAAATCGGACATTTTTGACAAGTATAAAGATGAAATATACCCGACGGATATATTTTTATATGCAAAATATTTTCCGTCAAAATACAGTGAAAAATATAATCAGGACTTGATTTTAAGTGACAAAAAATTATATACTGTTTTTTATGAAGGTGATTTTTTGAACTTGATTTCGGAATCTTTAAATGAGTATAATTCACAAAGAAAGGTTCCAAGACGGTTAAAGAATTGCAAATATGTATTAGGCGTCGTTTTTGGTACGGATTG
>CAKVJR010000168.1 GCA_934754855.1 uncultured Candidatus Melainabacteria bacterium | reverse complement strand
TCACAATTCTATGCTCAACAATCATTCTTGAACGCAATTACAGAACATCCTTGGGAAAAGGCTAACCCCGGTTATGCAAAAATGCTCTTGGGTTACTTCGGAAAAACTCCTTGCGAACCTGATCCCGAATTGGTTAAATGGGCAGAAGAAAAATTGAACATGCAACCGACAACAGAAAAAGTTGTTGATATTAACGAAAAAGACCCTGAAAAAGGTGTTGAAGCAGCAAAGAAAAGACTTGAAGCAGCAGGTTTGCCTGTAACTGATGAAAACCTCTTCATCGCAGCCGCTTGCAAAGACGGCAACGTTGATAAAGGTATCGACTTCTTGCTCGGCAAAGGCGTTGTTTCTGTTGATAAATCAGCAAACAAAGCAAAAGCGGCAACTTCAACTTCAGCAAATTCAGACGGTTGCACAGTTACTGTTAACGGTAAAAAATTCGCAGTTAAATTTAATGGCGATAAAGCTGTTGTTAACGGAAAAGAATACACTGTCGATGTTAAAGACGGTATTGAAGAAGTTTCATCAAACGCAGGCTCAGGCGAAGGTACAGAAGTTAAGGCTCCGATGCCGGGTGCTGTATTGAGAGTTCTTAAATCAGTCGGCGACTCAGTTGAAGAAAACGAAGAAATCCTCGTTATCGAAGCAATGAAGATGGAAACACCGATTAAATCTCCTGTTGCAGGTACGATTAACACAATTTCTGTTGCACAAGGCGACAAGGTTCAAACCGGTCAAGTTATGGCAACAGTAGGTTAGGAGGTCGAAAATGCAATTAGCAGAAGGTTTACAAAATCTTTGGATGTCAACAGGTATTATGAACTTCATTAAGCCTGCTGACCCGAGTTTGAGCGGTATTGAACAAATCATGCATCAATTCGGTGCTCCGATTATGATTATCGTATGTTTGTTCTTGCTTTGGCTCGGTATTAAAAAGCAATTTGAACCGTTGCTTTTGGTTCCTATCGCATTCGGCGGTTTACTTTCAAATATTCCTGTCTGCGATATGGCAGGTCCGAACGGATTTTTGGGTATCGTTTATGAAATCGGTATTCACAGAGGTTTGTTCCCGTTGATTATTTTTATGGGCGTTGGTGCAATGACTGACTTCGGCCCGTTGATTGCTAACCCGAAAACATTGCTCTTGGGCGGTGCCGCTCAATTTGGTATCTTTGGTGCATTGTTGATGGCTCTTGTTTGCTTCGGATTTACTCTTCCGCAAGCAGGTGCAATCGGTATCATCGGTGGTGCTGACGGTCCTACTTCAATCTTTGTTACATCAAAACTCGCTCCTGAACTCTTAGGTGCAATCGCAGTTGCCGCATATTCTTATATGGCTTTGGTTCCTGTTATTCAACCGCCTATTATGAAAGCGTTGACGACTGAAGCAGAACGTAAAATTGAAATGAAACAACTCAGAGAAGTTACAAAAAGAGAAAAAATCGTATTCCCTCTCGCAGTTTTGGTTCTTTGTGCAATTTTCTTGCCAGATGCATGCCCGCTCGTTGGTGCTTTGACATTCGGTAATTTGTGTAAAGAATGCGGAGTGACAGACAGATTGTCAGATACAATGCAAAATGCATTGATTAACATAGTAACAATCTTTTTGGGATTGTCAGTCGGATCAAAACTTTCGGCAGAACAATTCTTGACTCCCCAAACATTGTTTATCTTGATTTTGGGTATCATCGCATTCTCACTTGCTACTGCGGCAGGCGTAATTATGGCGAAGATTATGAATTTATTTCTCAAAGAAAAAATCAATCCGCTTATCGGTTCGGCAGGTGTATCAGCCGTTCCTATGGCTGCACGTGTTTCTAACAAGGTCGGTCTTGAATATAACCCTCAAAACTACCTTTTGATGCACGCAATGGGTCCGAACGTAGCAGGCGTTATCGGCTCGGCAGTTGCAGCAGGCGTTTTGCTTTCATTGATTCCTCACTAATCGGTATCCAATGCTCAGATTTGAAAACACTCTCTTCGGAGAGTGTTTTTTTATTGTAAATTTATTGTTACGAAAATGTTACAATCGCATACTAAAAATTAAAGTTTTTGCCTGAACGTGCCGATAAGTATAGAGTAAGGTAAGTTGAAAGGTGTTTACAATGACAATGAACGAAGTAGTTAATGAAGTAGTTTTGAACTTGAGTCTTTTTGAAATGTTCAATACTTTTGAGAATGAAATCGTTAATGTTTTGAACAAATAGTTCGTTAAAAAATATTTTAGTTTTAGTTAACAAAAAGAAACCGCTGAGGACGGTTTCTTTTTTTATGCTTGTTTGCAACAAATAGTGTTATACTTTGTACTGTAATTGTTTGAGCGATTAACACTATTTGTGTTAAAATCTCTATTTTTCTTTGTTTATATGCAAAAACACGAATAGTGTTATTTGAAATAAGGATTGTATAATTTTTCTGCTTTAAGGGTTGTCGAAGGGCCGTGTCCGGGGTAAACGAGGATATCGCCTTCGAGAGGTGCAAGTTTTGTTTTGAGGGAGTTAATCAAATCGTTAAAATTTCCTCCCGGGAGGTCGCATCGTCCGACTTGACCTGCAAATAGGGTATCTCCGCTGAATAAGAGGTTGTCGATTTTGAAACATACTCCGCCTTGGGTATGTCCAGGAGTTTCGATGACCTGAATTTTGTGATTACCGATTGAGAGGTCTGAATTTTCGTCGATAAATTGTGTAATTTTAACGGGCGGATATTTATTTTCAAAGCCGAAGAGATCAAGCATATCGTTGATATTTTCGGCGAAAAGTTTGTCTTTTTCGTTTAATAATACGGGAATATTGTCTGAACCTTCCTGCATTTTCGGAATACCCATGATGTGGTCGAAATGTCCGTGAGTGCAGAGGATTGCTTTTAATTTTGCACCTTGAGATTCAATATAGGATTTAATTTTTGAGTAACCGCCGCCGAGGTCGATGATGATTGCTTCTTTTGAGTCTTCATCGATTACGACCCAGCAATTTGTTTGTATCGGATTTTCTACAAATAATTGAATTTTCATTTGTCTGTCCTTTTGTGTTATGCTCGTTATATGAATATTTACACAAACAAATTTTCGGCTCAACAGGCAGATAAAATTCAGAAATTTTTTGAAAGTATCGGGGCAAAATTTTCTCCGTTGCAATATGCTTATTGGAAAGCAGAGGGAAACGGTTATGT
>CAKVJR010000167.1 GCA_934754855.1 uncultured Candidatus Melainabacteria bacterium | reverse complement strand
GCATCGAGCAATACCGCCAATACGGAATTATCCTGTTCGGAAAGCGACAGCGTGATCAATATTTCGCCGTTATTTCTGAGATTGCCTTCGTAGGTAGGCGAATAACGATGCTCTTCTATAGCCTTATCAAGCAAATGTTTACGAAAATCGTCGCCGACAAAAGTGTATAGCGTGTTATACGATAATTCCCCGTCGGGAGCGATCCATAGCGCGCACGAATCGATTACGTCGTAATATGTCGTAAGCGAAACAAGATCGTCTATCGTTCTGTTAATCGCGGTATTACGCGCATAGGAATCGCCCGATATTTTATCGTAATAATAGGCTTTAAGGCGAATAACGGTATCGCTGTTCATCAGCGAAAATCCCGCTCTCGATATGTTTTTGATATCGTTTTCAAGGTTCTCCGTTAACGCGGCATAACTGTCTTCCACGATTTGTCTCGTCCTGTTTTTTGCCGTTCTGTTCGATACGAACAGATTTACCGATATCAGTAAACCGAACAGAAAAATAATTATTATTTCTATCAAAGCAAAAACGGTAACTAACGACAATTTCCTTTTTTTTGCTCTTACTCCCTTCATAATTCCTCTCTCAGATATTTCTCAGATATTCTGCCGACGCCGAATTTGACTTTTAATTCAAATTCCGTTCGCTTCTTCCTACGGCAAACAATTCCTTATTTCGCAGTATGCCGACAAGAGTAATACGAATCTTGCCCTACATGCCCCGATCGAAGCCGTCGTCGGGTTCATGACCATTCAACCGAATATCTATCGATTCTTCCTTCCGACTCCGTTTTTATTTATCTCAAATATTTATTCAACTCTTCCTCGGTCGGCAAATAATTCCTTATTTCATAAGAGGCAACTCCAATCGGTGCCGTCGTCGATTTCAAAGACCATTCAACGGAATACCTGTCTTTCCCTTTGCAAAGCAACAACCCGATTGTCGGATTATCCACATCCTTTTTAAGCGTTTCATCAACCGCAGTAATATAGAATTGCAATTGTCCTATAAAATCAGGCTTAAAGTCCACGTTTTTCAGTTCCACCACAACGTAGCACCTAAGTTCCAGGTGGTAGAACAGCAAATCGATCAGATAATCATTATTCGGCGTAGAAATTCTATATTGATTTCCGATAAAAGAAAAACCTTTACCAAGTTCAAGCAATACAGTTTTAATTTGTTCAAGCATTGCAGTCTCTATATCTTTCTCGACGATTTTCTCTTTTAAACCAACAAGTTCAAAAATGTACGGATCTTTAATAATATCTCTCGATAATTCGCTCTGCGGCGCCGGCAGTCTGTTTTCAAAATTTGTCAATTTTTGGGAAGAATCGGCTTGCCGCTCATATAATTTCAAATCAATTTGATGTTCAAGAACCACATGAGACCAACCGTTTTCCATACATTTTTCGGCATACCATACTCTTTCTTCTAAATTCGCTATTCTATCTATCAGCAAACAATTAAAAGACCACGGCAATTTTGCCAACGCCGTTGGCAAAATTGATAAATCCTTGTATGTCTCATAAAGTTTACGCATTCTTGCAAGGTTTCGCGGAGAATAACCGTTATTTCCCGGAAACTCCAACTTCAAACTGTTAGAAAGTTCATTGATAAAATTATTTCCGTATTTAGAATTTTCGGCAATCAATTTACCGATTCTGAAATACATAGAAAGTAATTCCCTGTTGGCATCCGATAAAACTTTCCCCCTCGTTTGAAATATATCAGTCTTGATTTGTTCAAAAATCGAAATAATATTTTTATCAAGAATCTCTATATCTTTCTTATCCATTTGAATCGCCTTTATATTAATTATTTTCTACAGTATAGCATACAAATTTGTTTTTTTCAATCGTTTTTTGGAAAAACGGCAAAAAATATCTACGGTTTTTGACACTTGAATTTCGGCTTTTGAGCATGAAAAAAGTCCGATAAAATCGGACTTTTTGCGGGCAATATCTTTTTTATCGTCCTAATATGGTCTGAGTGAGAAATGTTGCCGTTTCCCGCAAGCGGGACTCCCTCGGCAAGGTTTGCAACAGAGTTGCAAACGTGAACCAAATTTTTCCGTTCTTCGATTATGCTTTTATTTTTCGTTATTTTTTTTCAAT
Organism: uncultured Candidatus Melainabacteria bacterium; assembly: GCA_934754855.1. Lineage (GTDB taxonomy): Bacteria > Cyanobacteriota > Vampirovibrionia > Gastranaerophilales > Gastranaerophilaceae > RUG841. The sequence goes on along the minus strand of CAKVJR010000167.1, from coordinate 1,055 downwards.
CAATTTATGGTCTTCATCAGAAAAATTTGATTCACATCAACCGAACTCAGACCACGCAAAAAGGGCAACGAATGTTCGTTGCCCTTTTTGCGTGGTCTGAGTGAGAAGATTTGTAAGGAGCGTAGCGACGGATTAGCGATTGTTCGGACTCGCTCAACTTTGGTTTTTTCGCAACTCATTGTCCGCAATCGCGTCACTTCCGGAATAGGAAGTTCACACTTTCGCCGAGGCGAAAGTGTGACATAAAAGAAGCAGGGCTTCAGCCCTGCTTCTTTTATGTTAAATCTTTGTCAAATGACTATAAAAAAGATATTTCTTCGATTTTTACTATAGAATTGAACTTCTGCGTAGTTTTTATTCTAAATTCTCAATTAACTGCAGAATACAATACGGTAGAACGATATCATAGATTATTTAGTCGATATTGAAATACTAAAGGATAATCTTTTAAAAATAATTCAATTTCATCAAAATGCTCTTTTATTGCTTTTTTTACATCTTTTTTATTATCATATTCTCCTATCTTTTTATGCATTTCTTGAGCTAAAAACCTATCATTAAAACCTAATTCATAGATGAAAATATCCGTTTGCGTCGGAAGACCATATTTCAATTTTAAAGATATTTCTTGAAGACGATCAGCAGCATCATACACAAGGCCTTCCTCTTCGTTTCCGTTTACCTTTAAAATTTCGCAAATGCTGTTAATTAAGAGAGATATAATATATCCGAAATCGATATTACAAATTGTGAATATTTCATCCATCGTAACAATAGACCCTCTATTTTTTTTGTTAATTTTATAAGCACGCTCATCAGCTGTCATTTTAATTGAATAATACGATTGGCCTTCCATCCACATTTTTGCTATTTCAGCTCTCGCTATTCTATCTTTCACCTTATCTAAGCAACGAGGTTTTGAATACCTTATTGCAGTTTCTATTATAAACTCGAGCAACTCATCACTGGTTAAACCACCTATATCAATTTCATTAACATCTTTCGTCAATTTGATATACGCCTCGCTCGAAATCATAGACCTTGAAAAACTGCGT
>CAKVJR010000166.1 GCA_934754855.1 uncultured Candidatus Melainabacteria bacterium | reverse complement strand
AGGACAATATTCCGGCAAAAGACCGTGTAATTGCGTGGCCGAGAATGGGTAGAATTGACATTCCATTAAAAGCACTTTTAGTGTCATTGGGTGCGAGAGTAGTCATTCCGCCCCAAAATAGCAACCAAGCACTCGAAATTGGAGTCAAAAACAGTATTGAAGGAATTTGTCTGCCGTACAAATTAAATCTCGCAAACTATCTTATGGCACTTGAAGGCGGTGCGAACACCCTGATGATGTTTCAAGCCCCCGGGTCATGTAGGCTCGGAAATTACACAAAAATGGCTCAAAAGACCCTAAAATCATTGGGTTATGAGTTTGACCTTGTAATTTTTGATATGTATAAAAGCAAGATGAAGCAGACATTGCACGCATTTTGGCACGTTACAAGGTGTATAAACCCTTGGAAATACTACAAAGCATTCAGTCTTGGTTTTAACAAATTTTTTGCGATAGATACTGCAGAAAAAATGTTATTCAAAATTCGTCCAAGAGAAATTCACAAGGGCGACGCTGAAAAATGCTATGAAAAATGGCTTGAGATAATCGATAACACTAATAGTGTTTTCGCTTGTCGCAGGCTTAAAAACAAGATAATAAAAGACTTTAATAAAATAGAAATTGATAAGAACAAGGAAGTTCCAATTATATATTTGATTGGGGAATTTTTTGTTTTGTTAGACCCATTTACGAACCAAAATATAGAGAAAGAACTTGGAGAAATGGGTTGCGAGGTGCAACGACAAATTATGTTCAGCGACTGGCTTGAGCATGTTTTGAAGCCGTCACTTTTTTATCATAAGGAATCTCATCGTGAGCGTTCAGTTCGCTATGCAAAAGATTATATGAAGCGTGCAATCGGCGGCGAATGTATAGAAACAATCGGCGATGTTGTTTATGCCGCAAAACACGGTGTTGACGGGGTTATACACATTTCTCCATTCTCTTGTATGCCAGAGATTGTAGCCCAAAATATTTTGCCAAAAGTTTCAAAAAACGAGGATATTCCTGTACTTTCGCTTGTTTTGGACGAACAAACAGGCAAAGCGGGTTACATCACGAGAATTGAGGCATTTGTTGACTTAAAATCATTTTGCCCGTGATAAGATATACAGGTAGAAACAGACAATAGTGTTGGTAAATATGGATAAACAGTCAAGAAATAAAATGACGTTTGAACGTCTTAAATATTATAAACATTTGGGTGGCGGGGCAATCGAATGCATTTTGAGCCGATTGTCTAAGAACCCGAAACCGCTTTGTTTTTCATTAATGGTAACGTCGCAATGTAACTGCAACTGTGATTTTTGTTTCTGGAAACACAACAGCGACAAGGACGATATGCCCTTAGATGAAATTCAAAGATTAATCCGAGAAGCAGGACAAATCGGATATATGGACAGTATTTTGTGGGGCGGTGAACCGCTTTTGAGAGAAGATTTTGCAGAAATTTGTAAGACTTCTCACGATGCCGGTCTTTACACAAAAATCGCCACAAACGGTTGGTTTTTAGAATCAAATCCTGATTTTGCAAAATACACAGATTTGTCGTTCGTATCGCTTGATGCAATCGGCAAGGCACACGACGATATCAGACACTTGCCTGGGATTTGTGACAAAGTTGTGAGCGGTATTGAATACCACAAAATTCACTCGCCAAAAATGAGAATTTACATCTGCTGCACGGTTTCAGCACAAACAGATTTTGACCAAATCAAAGAAGTTGCACAATATTGTAAAGATGCAGACATTCTTTTGTATTTCACTGTTAACAAGTCAAATCAAGCCCTTGAAGAAGCACAAAATGTTAAGGATACGGAACTTGAAACTGATCAATTATCAGAAATTTTTGTCAAAATCAAAGAACTCAAAAAACAAGGTTATCCGATAAGAAATTCATATTATTTTATGGATTATATTATCGATAAGAAAAATTATTATGAATGTCATTGGCCGAGAATTGCGACCGTTATTTACTCAAACGGTGACATGCTCAGATGCTATGACAGAAAACCGTTTATCAGCGTAAGAAACAGACCTTTGAAAGACGTTATCAAAGATCCGCTTTTCATTGAAACGGTTAACAAATGCAAGGATTGTAAATTGGCGTGCGTGGGCAATTACGCACTCGATGCATCAGGTCTTTGGAAGTTAGAATGGCCTGCAATCAAGTCTTTAATGGAAATTGCCATAACATAACAGGAAAAATTTATGAAGAAAATATTATTAACATTAATTTTATCGACAGTCTTTTGGGGACAGCCTATTTGTGCTGAAACAGTTGGTACAAATGAACAAGATGCTGTTTTCGACAACAATTACCAAACAATTTCAACTGAAAACAAAGTTGATAAAACATTAAGCCAAATTGAAGAATTGTTTAACGGAAAAGATGCAAAAAAATCTGGCAACATCTTAAAACAAGTAGGATATGATATCTTTTCAGCAGTAAATGGCTCAAATCAAGGTTCTACAGGAAAATTTGGCAATTCATACAAACTAAATGTTGGAGAAAAAGTCAACGTATATTTATACGGCGATTCGGTAGATATTATGGCTATTTCAGGGGCAAATCTCCTCAACCCGATGACAAAAACAGAAGTTGATTCAAAAGGTGATATTTTTATTCAGGGAATTGGCGTTGTTAAGGCTGAAAACCGCACATTGGGCGAGGTTGAAAGTTCTGTTAATTCTTTGGCAGCACAAAAATACAAAAGCCTCAAAGTCAAATTGACAGTCGGCTCAGGCAATGAATTTTCAGTATTTGTTTACGGTCAGGTTAACCGCCCCGGAAAGGTTTTAATCAGCAATAATTCAACCATTATCGAAGCATTGAGTGCCGCAGGCGGAGTTAAAAAGACAGGTACATTAAGAAATATCAAATATACAAATAACGGAAAAACAAAGTCAATTGACCTTTATAAAGCAATATTCACGGGCAATGACGGCAATGTAATTTTAAAAGCAAACGACAAAATTTTTGTTGATACAATCGGAAAAGTTGTCGCTTTTAAAAACGGTGTATCTACCCCCGGAATTTATGAAGTCGGCAACAAAGAATCATTAAATCAACTTGTAAAATATGCGGGCGGATTGCTTCCGACAACACAAAAAGGTGCGGTCACAATGACAAGATTGGACGACAAAACAAACGAACGTACTGCTATGAACCTTACTTGGGTAAATGCGAAGAACACAGAACTTCAA
>CAKVJR010000165.1 GCA_934754855.1 uncultured Candidatus Melainabacteria bacterium | reverse complement strand
TCGACCCATATATGAACGTCGACCCCGGCACCATGAACCCCATTCAGCACGGCGAGGTCTACGTCACCGAGGACGGTGCCGAAACAGACCTTGACCTCGGTCATTACGAAAGATTTACGGATACAAATTTAGGTCATATCAACAACGTCACCTCGGGCAGTATTTATCAAACAGTAATTCAAAAAGAGCGTAAGGGCGAATATTTGGGGGCGACGGTTCAAGTTGTTCCACACATTACGAACGAAATTAAATCAAGAATTGTCAAGGCGACAAAACAATTTAATCCTGACTTTTTGATTACCGAAATCGGCGGAACAATCGGCGACATCGAAAGTTTGCCGTTTATTGAAGCAATCCGTCAATTCAGAACTGGAGCGGGTTTTGGTAATTCATTAAGTATTCACGTTACATTATTGCCCTACTTGCCGACATCGGGTGAGATTAAGACAAAACCATCTCAACACAGTGTCGCAACTCTTAGAAGTTACGGTATTCAGCCTGAAATTTTGGTTTGCAGAACGTCGATGGAAGTTCCGAAGAAAGAACTCGAAAAATTGGCTCTTTTCTGCTCGGTTGCACAAGATGCGGTTATCGAATGCCGTGATATGAACAGTATTTACGAAGTTCCGTTGGCTTTGGAAGAACAAAAACTTGCAGATGTTGTTTTGCAAAGATTGCAAATGCCGACAGACAGAAAGGCTAATTTGGCAGAATGGATTAAACTCAATGACAGAATTAAAAATCCGAAACAAGAGTTTAATATTGCAATTGCTGGAAAATACACAGACCTTTCGGACGCATACATTTCTGTTGTCGAAAGTTTAAAACACGCAGGATACACCCACAGTGCAAAAATCAAAATCAAATGGATTGCATCGGACGAATGCACAGATGATGCCAAAACAAAAGAGATTTTGAAAGGCGTTGATGCACTTGTTGTCCCCGGAGGATTTGGCGTCCGTGGAATTGAGGGAAAACTCAATGCAATTAAATATGCAAGAGAAAATAATTTACCGTTTTTGGGATTATGCCTCGGCATGCAATGTGCGGTTATCGAATTTGCAAGAAATGTTGTCGGCTTGAAACAGGCTAACAGTACCGAATTCAGCGAAGGAACGCCTTATCCTGTCATTGACCTTATGACCGAACAAAAGCACGTTAAAGGCTACGGTGCAACTATGAGATTGGGTCAGTTTGAATGTCATGTTCTAGAAGGGTCAAAAGCCCACAAGGCATACGGCTCGACGGTGATTTTTGAACGTCACAGACACAGATATGAAGTCAACAACGAATATAAGCAGATGATTGCGGACAAAGGGCTTGTGTTCTCGGGAGTTTCGCCTGACGGAATGCTTTGCGAAATGATTGAATACCCGAAAAATGATTGGTTTGTGGCTTGTCAGTTCCACCCCGAATTTAAGTCACGTCCCGAACACCCGCACCCGCTGTTCCAAGGCTTGATTGACACAATCGCATCAAGAAAAAAGGTTAAATAAAACCATGCCGCAAGAATATTTTTGTTGTGAATGGATAAACTCGGGATTGCATTTTCAGCCGACAAGATTGGGGTTTTGTTGCTACGGAAATCAAAGTATTGGCGACCACCCGACTGTCGTTGAAGATTATCGGGGCGAGTTCGTTGACGAAAATATTTTTGAAAAAATCAGAGAAATTAAACAAAAGTTCAAAAACGGCAATATCCCTGAGGGTTGTCGGGCATGCTCCTTTCTCCGAAAATCGGATTGGGACGGGCTTGATGAAGATTATTTCGACCATTTTTTGATTGGTCACAGACAGGAATGTAATTCAAAATGCATTTATTGCTACGCAAATGAAGTTCCCGACGAGATTAAAAAAAGGACTTATAACGTTTATGACGTTTTGAAAAAACTTTTTGACGAGAAAAAAATCAAAAATACTCCGACGAGTTGCGTGGTTTTGACGGGCGGAGAACCGACGATTTTTCCCGAGTTTGAAGATATTATGAATTTATTTTTGGATAATAATTTTTCAAATATCAGGGTTCATTCTTCAGGAATTACTCTTTCTCAATCGGTGTTGAAAGGCTTGCAATCAGGGCAAATCAGCCTTGTAATTTCTCCCGATTCGGGAAGTTCTGAAATTTATAAAAAAATAAAACAGGTTGATTGTTTCGACAAAGTTTGGGACAATATAAAATCATACGTTTCAGCGGCTGCCGATAAGAAAAAAGTTGAGGTCAAATACATTGTCATTCCTGAAATTAACGACAATAAAGAGGAAATTGACAATTGGTTTGATTTGGTGGTTGAAAGCGGAGTTGAAAACGTTGCATGCGACGTTGAACAAAATTGGTTTTATAATTGTTGCGGCGATTATTCTGACAAAATGTATGATTTGATATATTATATCAATAAGAAAGCCCGAAATTTATCATTAAATATTGAATTTTACACGGCAGCGGCGAAAATGTTAAAAAAGGCAGGCGAAAATGATTTATAAAAGTTGCGATTTAATTGAACACGGTCTTGATTTTGCATCTAATTCAATCAATTTTTGCTGTCGAACGACTACAAAAGGCGGCGGTTTTAAAAAATTAATCGAAAATTATCACGGCGAACTTTTGGACTTGGACAAATTTTTTGCCCTGAAACGTGAATATCGCAACAAAATGAAGTCGGGCGAGGGTATCCCCGAATGCGAAAATTGTATTTACCTTGAAACTCACGACTATGACGATGAGGACTATATTGCGAGCATAAATTTCAATCAGGGAACGACTTGCAACCTGAATTGTGTTTATTGCACATTGGCACACGGCGAAAAATCAGATGATGCAAACGATTACAACGTTTATCCCGTTATTAAACAAATTGCCGATGCGGGAAAATTAAGACAGGGCGGATTTATTACGATTGCAGGCGGAGAACCGACGATTAGTAAGGGTTTTGAGGACTTAATGCGATTGTTTATCGACAATGACATTCACCCCGTCAGAGTTTTGACAAACGGCGTAAAATATTCTGATGCACTTGCGGAAGGATTGAGATTTAATATCGCAAATACAGTGATTTCGGTAGATTCAGGCTCTCCTGAAATGTATAAATGGATTAAAGGGGCTGACCTTTATCATCAAGTTTGGGAAAATATCTCGAAATACAATCACGCTCAATATCAATCAGGACTTGTGCAAACGAAATATATCATTATCCCCGAAATTAACGACGAT
>CAKVJR010000164.1 GCA_934754855.1 uncultured Candidatus Melainabacteria bacterium | reverse complement strand
TCTCATCGGGCTTATGGCCGTTTGAAACAATGGGTTGGCCGAATACGGACGCTCCCGATTATAAAAAATTCTACCCGACAAGCGTTCTCGTTACTGCATTTGATATTATTTTCTTCTGGGTTGCAAGAATGGTTATGATGGGTTGCGAATTGACAGACCAGGTTCCTTTCCCGACAGTATTTATTCATGGCTTAATTCGTGATGAAAACGGTCAAAAAATGTCAAAATCAAAGGGTAACACAATTGACCCCGTTCTTTTGATTGACAAATACGGCTGCGATGCAATGAGATTTACGCTTACATCGCTTTGTACTTATGGCGGACAAGACATCAAGGTCAGCGAAGAAAGATTTGAATACGGAAGAAATTTTGCAAACAAAATTTGGAACGCATCAAGATTTGTTCTTATGAACTTAGAGGGCGTTGATGACAAACCGATTGACTATGCAAACCTTACAATCATTGATAAATGGATTTTGCACGAACTCAACAAAACCGCAAAAGTCGTTAATGAAAACATTAAATCATATCGTATCGGCGAATATGCTCAAACACTCTATGATTTCTTCAGAAGTTCATATTGCGACAAGTATGTTGAAATTGCGAAAGTTCAACTTGCTGATGAAAATCTCAAGGCTAACACGCAAAGAGTTCTTTTGTACGTAACAGATGCGGTTATGAGATTGTTGCACCCTGTAATGCCGCACATTACGGAACAAATCAGACAATTGCTCCCCGCAAAATTTGACAATCCGATTTTGATGAAGTCGCATTTCCCGATATTCAGCGAAAAATTCGTATTTGAAGATGAAGCGGAACAAGCAGATACAGTATTTGAAACGGTTAAATCACTCAGAAACGTAAGACAAAGTTTCGGCGTTCCCGTAAAATCACCCGTTGACCTTAAAATTGCGGCTGATGAACACCAAACGGAAATCTTCAAAAAGGCTGAATCATACATCAAACGCCTTGCAAGAGTAGAAAATATCGAATACATCGACAATAAAACCGTCGTTAAACAAGCAGGTTCGGCAGCAGTCGGAAATGCAAAATTAATCGTTCCTTTGGCAGGTTTGATTGATATTGACCAAGAAATTGCTCGTCAAAACAAAAAACTTGAAAAACTTTCCAAGGAAAAGGGCGGTTTGACAGGCAGAATGAACAATAAAAACTTCGTCGATAATGCTCCTGCAACAGTTCTTGAACAAACAAAGGCAAGAATTGAGGAACTTACCGTTGAAGAAAATACAATTAAAGAACTCATTGAGTCTTTAAAAGCGTAAAATTCAATAAGAACAAAACGAACAGAGTCTTTTTTAAGGCTCTGTTTTTTGTATTTAAAAATATTATAAATATAATATATAAAATTTATTGTAATATTTCCGTAACATGTTATTTAATACGGACTGCCCTTAAATTACAATTAAGGTAAATGGTTAATTAATTTATAGGAAGTTATATGAGTATATTTTCAATATTTACATTATGCGGCGGTTTGGCATTCTTCCTCTATGGTATGCAGGTTATGTCAGGCGGTCTTGAAAACGTTGCAGGCGGAAAACTTGAAAAACTTTTGAGAGAGATGACATCAAATCCTTTTAAGAGTTTGGCATTGGGTGCGGGAATTACAATCGCAATCCAATCTTCATCAGCCTTGACGGTAATGCTCGTCGGTTTGGTAAACTCGGGCATTATGGATTTGGGACAAACAATCGGCGTAATTATGGGTTCAAACATCGGAACAACCCTTACGGCGTGGATTTTGTCTTTGGCAGGAATTGAAAGTGACAATTTCTTCTTGCAACTTTTGAAACCCGAAAGTTTTTCTCCGATTTTTGCACTTGTCGGTATTTGTATGATGATGGTATCAAAAAGTGTTAAAAAACGCAGTGTCGGTTCGATTTTTGTAGGTTTTGCAATTTTGATGTACGGTATGCAATTGATGACGGATTCAATGAGTCCGCTCGCCGATTCACCTGATTTTGCAAAGGTTTTGACAGCATTCACGAACCCGATTTTGGGCGTTATCGTAGGTGCTTTGTTTACGGGTATTATTCAAAGTTCCGCAGCATCAGTCGGTATTTTGCAGGCTTTGTCATTAACAGGCAGCATTTCTTGCGGAATGGCAGTGCCGATTATTATGGGGCAAAATATCGGAACTTGCGTAACTGCAATCATTTCAAGCGTTGGTGTTTCGACAAATGCTAAACGGGTTGCGGTTATTCACATAACGTTTAACATCTTGGGTGTTGTGATTTTCTTGCCCGTATTTTACGGTTTGAATTATTTATTGCATTTGGGACTTGTCGAAATGACAATCAATCCTGTCGGAATTGCTTTGGCTCATACAATTTTCAACGTAGCAACAACAATCTGCCTTCTTCCTTTCGGCAAATTCCTCGAAAAAGTTGCTCATAAAGCGATTAAAGATAAAGCAGATGAACATGATAAGAACGATAAAACGGCAGTATTTATCGACGAACGTATTTTGCTATCTCCGTCATTTGCTGTTTCAGAATGCACTCACCATGCAGTTTCAATGGCGGATTTGGCGGAAGATATCCTCTTTGACTCGATTAATATGCTTAAAGAATACAGTGCAACAAAGGCACAAGATATCTTTACGGCAGAAGAAAAACTTGATAATTATGAAGATAAATTGGGTACTTTCCTCGTAAAACTTTCGGGTACGGAACTCTCTGAGCGTGACGCAAACGAGGTTTCTAAACTTTTGCATTCGTTGAGTGATTTTGAAAGAATTGGCGACCATGCATTGAGCATAACTTACGTTGCAAAAGAAATGCACGAAAAGAACATTCATTTTTCACCCGATGCGATGAAAGAACTCAACGTTCTCCAAGATGCGTTGCACGAAATTATCGAACTTACTCGTGAAGCCTTTGAAACAGGCGATATGAACAGTGCCACAAAAGTTGAACCGTTAGAACAGGTTATCGACGGAATGGTTCTTGAAATCAAAAACCGCCACATTAAACGTTTGCAAGACGGTATCTGCACAATCGAATTGGGTTTCAAACTCTCTGACCTCTTGAATTGCTACCAAAGAGTTTCAGACCACTGTTCAAACATTGCGGCTTGCGTAATTCAGTTGAAATCTTCTCAACTCGATATGCACAATTACCTCAATGCTATTAAAACAGGCGAAGATGAAGAGTTCACAAAAGAATTTAATAAATATAAAGATAAATATAAAC
>CAKVJR010000163.1 GCA_934754855.1 uncultured Candidatus Melainabacteria bacterium | reverse complement strand
GGAGTAGAGAGAACGAGAGAGAGAAAATAATGTTGAACGTAAATAACTTAAATGCAGCAGCAAAATTATTAAGCCAAACAAAACTTTCAGGTGCTAATTTTTCTTCAAGCGATGTTCAACAAGCAGTTTCAATCTTCAGCGCTCTCAACTCAAATTCAACATCATCAGTAAGCACAACTGATGCAAAACAACTTCTCTCAAACTCAATCTTCGCAGCAAAACAAGATGGCAAAGATGATGGCAAACTTACTTTCGGCGAAACAGCAAAAAGCCTTTTGAAAGGTGTAGTAAAATCTTTCACAAATATGTTTTCATCACCTAAAAACGTAATAAAAACAGTAGCAGGCGGTTTGGCTTGTGCAGCATTAATCGCAGTAACAGGCGGTGCAGCAACTCCTTTCATCATCGCAGGCGGTGCAGTTCTCGGTGGTGTTCAAGTTGGTAAAGGTCTTTACAACGCATCACAAGCAACAACAGACGACGCAAAAAGAGCAGCATTAGAAGACATCGGAAGCGGTGCAGCAACTATCGCAATGTCAGTTGCAGCAGGCAAAGCATACACTAACGCAACAGGTTCATCATTAACTTCACTTTCAACTTACAAAAATGCAGCAACTAACTCAATCAACAATGCTCAAGCATTTATGAAATTAACTCCTTCAGCAGCAAAAGCAGAAATCGCAAGCGTAACTTCATTGGATAAATCAGTAAACTGGATGAGCGATGATAAAGCATTGAACCAAATGTACGAAGCAGATGCTCAAGGAACAATGAAAAAATTCGGTTACCAATTGGTTGAAGGTTATACAAAAAACAACCAAGAAAACCAAAAGAAAAGAAACATCTTCGCAGCATAGTTTGAAACTTAAATAAGATTTAAAAAGGTCGGTTGAATTTCAATCGACCTTTTAATTTGTTTGATGATATGTTAATGCGGGTTTGTTGATTTACTTTATTTTTATAAATATTTTAAATATTTTTCGTCATTCTGAGTCTGCAAGGCGAAGAATCTGTTTTAATATCTTTATTTATAGATTCTTCTGTCTTTGTAAGACCTCAGAATGACAAATCGAGTTCATCGCCAAGCCCTCGCACTCTGCTCGCTCGTTCCTCAGAAAGACAGTTACCGCACTTGCCAAAACGGTTATGCCTGACTGAAAATTACCTACACTAAATTTTTGCGGTGCAAGGTTTTATACAATCTTTTATAAATTTTCAATCTGATTTTATCTTTAAATTTTATTTTTGTTTCTTTTTCAACTTCTTTTTTAACGACTTTTTCGTTAAGCAATTCTGCTCTTTGTTTCGGATTTTCAACTTTTTTGTCGGCATTTTTTATATATTCCAAAATATATTTTCCAATAGTCATGCCATTGGGCGGAGTATCCGAAATCAAATTTTTCACATTTTGTCTGACATCTTTCAAATCATCTTCGCCATTTTTGAGGTTTGCAATTATATTTGATATTTCATTAAAATTATCGGCGATATACATTCCTTTTAAAATTTCTTTGCCGTAATCGCTGAGTATAACTTCGGTCGGAGTGTATATAACAGGTTTTCCCGTCAGAGCAAATTCCATAATCGTTGAGCAATAATCACCGACAAAAATATCGGCATTCATCACATAATCAAGAAAATCATCGTCTTCAATAATTTTCACGTTTTTCATGTTTTCCAACATGTCAAACATTTTTCTGATTTCCTTTTGTGTCGCAATCTGCTTTGCACACACGATATTTTCCATTAATTGATGTTTAACAAAAATCAACTGATAATTTTGATTTTGCGAAAAATAATCAACAAAAGAATAAAAATATTTTAAGAAGTTAGAATCGCCCAAAGTTGCAACCCATCTTGGTTTCCAAGCGATTGAGATGTCATATTCTTCATCTTTTGGTTTAAATTTAAAATCGGGATTATTTCTGTAATGCAAATATTTATCACATTTTGCATACCCGACAGGCACATATTTATTGGGATTATATTTATCCAAAGTTTTAACCAAATCAGTCGATTCCGCAAAACAAGCATCAAAATATTGAAGAGCATTTGTCAACAAATTATCATACGGAGGGAAGTCATAATTCAACATCGTAGAACCGTAAGAAATATGATAAACATTGGTAAAAGTGTATAAATATTTCGATGAATACAACTTTGATATTCTTTGCAAATCGTACGGCGACTGCAAAAATACCGCATCGGGCTTTTCATTGTATAAATCGTAATAAACGCCCGTTTTTTCATTATAACCCTCAATATACGGATAATTTTTGCTCTCCATATATTGACGCAACTCACTCATTGAAATCGTTTCATTTGTACCCGGTTGTTTAAACGGAATGACGACAAATTTCATATCAACCGAATCGTCTTTTAAACTTTCATAAAACAAAGTATCAAAAGTATTCGTATATAAATTATTAATTATTGCGTAAATTTTCATATTATACTTCTACTCTTCAATACAAATCATGCTGATTTTTTGAGAGATAATCCAGACAAAAACCAATATAATATATTTTATACTGAATTACAAGAAACTTATTCAGTATTGTTTTATTCAAAAAACACAAAAGCCTTTGTAAAATATCAGAAAGGCTTGAAAATGAATACAAAACAGTTATTAGGCAAAAGAATTAAAGAATTGATAAAGAAAAAAGGGCTCCGACAAGATGAATTGGCTGAAAAAATCGGCATAGAGCCAACTGCTTTGAGCAATATCGTAACAGGAAGAAATTATCCGTTATTTTCTACACTTGAAAAAATCCTGAATATCTTGGAAATCAGTTTCGCCGATGTGTTCAAATTTGAACATCTTGACTCTTACGAAAATTTAAAAGCGGAAGTTATGAAAATTTTGGATAATAATCCAGATAAAATAAAAGATTTTTATAAAATTATAAAAGCATTAACGGAATAATATATCTTATTTATCAAAAATGTACTGGCGGGATTGTTGATTTACCTGATTTTTGTAAATATTCCAAATTCTTTTCGTCATTCTGAGGTCTTGAAAAGACCGAAAAATCTATGTATCGATAAGGAAAACAGATATTTCGGGGACAAGCCCCTCAATATGACAATGAACGTTGAAATTTAAGAAGTAACCGTCATTGCGAAGAACGAGCAAAGTGCGTAACGGTCAAGACGAGGAGCCTTGCCGTGAAGACACGTTTATTGCGAAAGTATCAAGACGAAAAGAAAGAATAATGGGTACGAAAA
>CAKVJR010000162.1 GCA_934754855.1 uncultured Candidatus Melainabacteria bacterium | reverse complement strand
GTCATAATCACGTCGTGGATATCGTCGATTTTGGTTTTCATTTCGTCCATATCTTCTTTGAGATTGGAAACGACTTCTTTGCTTGCAAATTCTTTTTTGAGGCAATCCGCCCAATCGTGGCGGGTTTTCGAGCAATCGGCAATTGTTTTGTATTTCAGACCGATGAGCCAATCGCATGCCTTAATCACCCCGAAAATCCCGAGTGCCGTAATACTTATACACACCACCGCAAATGTTATGTAATGTTCAAAAGTCATTTAGTTCACCTTATCAAATTCTTTTTGCAATTTTTCGATGCGTTTTTTGATTTTCATTTTTTGTTTGTAAAATCGGAGGAAAAGCCGCTTTTCATCTTTGTTTAAGCCGTCATAAATCAGGCGGGCAACCCACATCGTGAACTGACTGTCGGCGGCGAAGTATTCCCGCATATTCCAATTAATCTGCTCCGCTAAATCCGTTGCGACCTGTAATTTTCCACGGTCTTTGAGCATTGCCGATTCAGATTGCTGCATTTTGTTTTGTTTGAATAAGTCAAAAAGGCTCTTGCAACAATCCGCAAAAGCCTTTATTGCCGATGAAACGAACGCAATCATTATGCTTGTTTCTCATCTTTTTTGAAAAAACCGACGACGTCTTTAATATCGTTCACGAGTTCTTTGATGTCTGCGACGATTTCCCTGAACTTCGCCATTTTGTTGTCGTCAGCGATAATTTCTTTGATAAATGCCAAAATTTCAATGAATTTCATAGTTTTTCCTTTCGTTTTTATTGTTTCCAAAAATCCTCGTAATACGTTTGCAAAACAGATTCTTCGCTTCGCTCAGAATGACATTTACCGTCATACTGAGGCTTTAGCCGAAGTATCTGTTTTCTGAATTTTGCAACAGATTCTTCGGGTTTCACCCTCAGAATGACGAAAAACGCTCAGTGTAGGGTTGACTTTAGTCAACCAAGCATGATTTCGGTCGACTAAAGTCGACCCTACTTACTGTCGCTCAGAATGACGGCAGCATAAAAATACAAGCAGACACAAACGGAGCGGAACGAAGTCCCCTTATTCCTCATTAACGGCAAAGAGTTTTTTTGTGGTTTTTGTACCTGAAAAGACTTCGACGCCGCCCGAGATAAAGCGAACATCTTTCAAATCGTAACCCCCGTTGCTGTAATGAGCGGCATTTGAGTTGTAGCCAAGCACAAGGAGCGTACCCGTCAACGCCTGAGTTGATTCAAAAGTTTTAACGATTGTGTAAGTTTGGTCGTCATCGGCTTTCATTTCCAATTTATAGACGGAACCGTTCCAAGACACACGGTAATATACTTTTTCCTTGTTTCGGGCATCAAAAGCACCAATAAGATTACCGCTGTTTAAGGACTTTAGAATAAAATAAAAACCTGTCTGTGCTTGTGGCTGAACATTGAAACCATTTGCACCGCCGTAAACACCCGCCATTTGCGACGAAACATTTTCAGTCGCCTCAAAGACCCAAGGTTTGGAAAAATCCAAGTCCGTAATTTTAATGTAACTGCCGGAACTAAACCCGACTGAAAGCCCGTCGTTGGTGATTGTCGGAGTTCCGACGACCGTAAATTTACTCTTATCGAACGCCGTCACCTGTTGTTTGACCGCACGGAGTTTTTTATTTTTTTTAAATACCTGCATTTTCGACCTCATCGCCCGCAACGTCGGCATTGTAGTCAATTACAATGTTTTCAACCGCCGAAATCGTTTCGGCTTGCTCGATTGCAGATTTGTAAGCAAGGTATTTTTCCTGCCAAATATTATTTTTATACTCCGCAATTAACCCGCCCAATGTGCCAAAATCCGCTATTGACAATGATATCGGTTGGTCGTCCTTGGAAAGCCACAAATACGTCAAGTCATTCTGAGGCGTTGCCGAAGAATTTTCGTCATCGCCCGATGTGGCGGATTGTTGAGCCTGCAATAAAAGCATTGTTGCGGTCAAATCGCCCACGGTTTGTGCGTTTGTTTCAAACTCCGCACCTTTAAAAACGACGTGACCGTTTTCGACGGCAAGTTTTGCTTTGTCCGTGTTTTCCTGTTGTTTTTGGGCTTTAAGTTCAATCAAGACTTGATTTTCGGTCAAATATTGCCCGTTGTGCGAGATGTAATTTTCGTCCGTTTCAACGATTTCGTCAGTTTGGAGCCTGCCCAAGTCCGATAAAAGTTGTTCTTCCGTATCTCTTGCGAGAACTATTTGTCCGTTATTTTTTGCTAAAAACATTTAAACCTCACTTTGTTATTATTTGCGATATTGCAGATTTGCATAATATTCATCAAAAAGCGTAGGGTTGACTTTAGTCAACCAAGCATGATTTCGGTCGACTAAAGTCGACCCTACTTCTTTCCAAGATTCTTCGCTAACGCTCAGAATGACGGTTACTGCTTAAATATCAGCGTTCACTGTCATATTGAGGGGCTTGTCCCCGAAATATCTGTTTCCCTCGACGATTAACAGAGTCAACAGATTCTTCACCCGCAATGCGGGTTCAGAATGACAATGAATATATTTATTCAGCCGGGGTATCGCCCTCGGCGTAATAGAACGTCAATTCGGCACTTGAGCCTGCGTAAGAAAATTTGACAACGTCATTTTTATGACAGGGCAAGTAGGTTTTTCCGCCTGCAAAGGTTGTTTGAGGGGAGTGTGAGCCGAAATTATTGCAAGATGTATTTTCCAAAACGACCCCGCCGCCCGTGCATTTACCGCAGTAGTAACCGTTTGCGGGTGCGGTGTAAGATGAGCCGCTTGCTCCGACTGTTTGGGTTTCAAAGGTTGTTGAGGGCAAGGATAAACCGCCGTCCAAATCGACAAGACTGTCTTTATCAACTTTTGTTGACAAGCCTGCCGCCCACGCTGACCAATCCATTGCAGATTGGCTGATAGTGCCGTTTACGACGACAACGAACCAACGCAACCGAACGTTGTCGCCTTGAACCTTGGCATCGTTTTGGTAAACCGATGAGGAGAGTGAGGCATCAAAAGTGAAGTCTTTTCGGCTGTTTTGGGTGTTTGTTGCTCCGCCGTACGGAGTTGCGGAAGAAACACATCTGAAAGCACCTGAAGCCGCACCTTGACCGTTGATTGAGTCAAATTCGATGTAGCCTGTGATGTTCGGCAAAGATTCTTTGTAAGACTTGCCGATTTCGGCGTCGCTATTGGCTTGAGTGATGTAGGAACCGTCTTTGATTGTGGGGACTTTGAACTTGTTGTTGACGGTATCGACGGCGAATTTCGCACATTGTCCGTATGCGGTAATATCTGCGGAGTATTCTGCATAAGTG
>CAKVJR010000161.1 GCA_934754855.1 uncultured Candidatus Melainabacteria bacterium | reverse complement strand
TGGGGCTTAATGGCATTATTGTTAATCTTCTTTGCAACAATGGTTTTAATTGTAATTATGCATGAAGCGGCAAGAAAAATCATTATTGTAAATCCAAGACGCCAAGTCGGAAACAAGGTTTACGGCGGAATGAATACATATATTCCGTTCAAACTTAACCCCGGCGGTGTAATGCCTATCATTTTTGCGATTGCGATTTTGATGTTCCCGACGACGGTATTGAGTCTTGTTATGAATTTCCCGGAAGGACCTATCAAAGACGTATTATTGCAGTTGAATGCGGTATTTAATCCGTCAACAATCAGTTATAACGTAATTTATTTCTTGTTAATTGTATTATTGACGTTTTTCTACGCATCAATCATTCCGAACATGCAACCGAAAGAAATTGCGAACAACTTGAAAAAGTACGGTTCGTCAATTCCCGGTATCAAGCCCGGCAGACCGACAGCAGAGGCTCTCGACAGAATTTTGAGCAGAGTTACATTGCTTGGAGCGTTAGGCTTGGGTGTTGTAGCGTTGATTCCTTCATTTGCATCAACAGTTACAAACATCACGACATTGCAAGGTTTAGGAGCAACTTCGTTAATCATCATGGTTGGTGTTGCGTTAGACTTTATTAATCAAGTTAAAACACAACTCCTTTCAAAGAATTACGAAAGTTTCCTCAAAGAAAAACCTTAGAGGAATTGGAAAATAAAATTCAAAAGAGATAAGCATGAAAATGTTTATCTCTTTTGTTTTGTGATATAATTTCGCTATAAACAAGAAAGGGTTACAACAATGAAAAAAGAACTTATTATGGTAGGACCTCCGGCAAGCGGAAAAGGCACGCAAACGAAGAAATTGGTTGCCGAAACAGGTTTGAAACATGTTGATACAGGCTCAATGCTCAGAGAAGCAGTTGCTGCAAAAACTGAAGCAGGAATGATTGCGAAAGAATACATGGACAAAGGACAACTTGTTCCTGTTGAAATCGTAGGAAGAATTATTAAGGAAAGACTTTCACAAGATGATTGCAAGAAAGGCTTTATTTTGGACGGTTTCCCGAGAAGTTTGGAACAGGCTGAAATTTTGGATAACATTCTTGCAGAATTGGACAAAGACGAAGATGTTGATATGAAAGTTGTTTACTTTGATATGCCGATTGACAACCTTATCGAAAGAATTGTCAACAGACGTTCTTGCCCGTCTTGCGGAGCAATTTTCAACGTAAAAACAATGACATTGAAAAAAGACGGCAAATGTGATTTTTGCGAAACAGAACTTGTCCAAAGAGCAGATGACAATGAAGAAATAGCAAAATCAAGATTTAATACATATTTTGAACAAACAGCACCTCTTATCGACCTTTACGAAAAGAGAGGCAAATTGGTAAAAGTAAACGCAGCAGGAACAATTGACGAAGTATTTGCTGCATTAAAGGAAGTAATAGGATAATGGCAGTATCAAGAAAATCAGGTTACGAAATAAAATTAATGCGAGAAGCCGGCAGAGTTGTTGCCCTTGTTCATCAAGAGATGAAGAACATTATTAAACCGGGGGTAACGACGAAGTATTTGGACGATGTTGCATATCAAGTCATCAAAGACAACCACTGTGACCCGTCCTGCTTGGGATACAATGGTTTCCCTTATACGATTTGTGCCTCGGTCAACGAAGAAGTTGTCCACGGTTTCCCGTCAGATAGAGTTCTCCAAGAGGGCGATATCATTACGGTTGACACTTGTGCAACTTTCAGAGGATATGTTGCTGACTCAGCTTGGACTTATGGAGTCGGAGAAATTTCTGCTGAAAACAAAAGACTTTTAGAATTAACAGAAAAGGCTTTGTTTGCAGGACTTTCAAAGTTCAAAACAGGTGCAATGTTGAATGATGTTTCAGGAGCGGTAGAAGATGTCGCAAATGAAAATCACCTCGGAATTATCCGTCAATACGGCGGACACGGCGTTGGTCAAGAAATGCACGAAGAACCGTTTGTTTTCAATTATAGAGTTCCGAGCGGAAATTTTGAATTAAAAAGAGGAATGACAATTGCAATTGAACCGATGTTGACATTAGGTGGCGATGACGTCGAAGTTTTGGACGACGAATGGACAGTTGTAACAAAGGATAAATCCTTTGCGGCACACTTTGAACATACTTGTCTTGTAACAGACGACGGTGCAGACATTTTGACAAAATTATAAACTTTAAGAGGAAAAAATATGATTCAAATGCGAGTTATGGGAATAGCGATAGACACAAGAACGGGTAACCCGATTGTTGTCTTGAACGATTTGGACAACAGAAAGGCATTGCCTATCTGGATTGGCTCGGCAGAAGCAAGTTCAATAATCAGAAAAATCGAAAATATCAAAGTTATGCGTCCGATGACGCACGATTTGACAATTAATTTCATCAAAGCAGCAGGCTACGATATTGAAAAAATTGAAATTAATGATGTTGAAAACGAAACATATTTTTCAACAGTTTATTTGTCAAACAATGAGGGCAAAGTCCTCGAAGTTGATGCAAGACCGTCAGATGCGATTGCACTCGCAATCAGAGCCGATGCACCAATTTACGTAACAGAAAACGTGTTGATGGACGGCTCGGTTTCAACAGACGAACAAAAGGACGAAGAAGAAGCACAAGAATTTCGCAACTTTGTCCAAAGCATAAAACCGTCGGATTTTGAACGATTGCTCAAAGAAAATGGCGATTCGGACAGTTAAATCCCGATTGGTGTAACCCTGTCAAATTTGAAAAAAGTCGGATAGACAGTACGTTTGTCCGATTTTTTTTGTTGTTTTCGGCTTAATCCCATAGCCGCAAGACCAATCGGCATGGAATTTTGCAACTTTTTGAACAAATTTGATTTTTCAAACTCCATTTTTCTCTCCTTTGTAGTATAATGTTGTGGTGATTATAATTTAATGAGATTTTGAAAAAAATCAAGAAAGAGGACAAAATGGCAAAAGTTACTAAAGATATGAGCATTATCGATATCGTTCAAAACCACCCCGAAACCCTTGAAATTTTCGCAAAATACGGCATGGGTTGTATCGGTTGTGCAGCAGCAAGATTTGAAAACCTTGAAGCAGGTGCAAAAGTTCACGGCTTCGACGCAGATGCAATGGTTACAGAAATTAATGCACTTCTCGGCGAATAATTTTTCAAATATTTTGTTAAAAAAGCGGACTATTATCAGCCCGCTTTTTTGTTTGAATAAAACTTATATATAAACTTAATCATTCATTGTCTGAACCGCAGGTGGAGTTCATACATTTATCAAAATGTAGGGGCGACTAAAGTCGACCCTACTGTTTCTATTTTCGTCAACAATCCGCAGATTCTTCGCCACAAAGTGGCTCTGAA
>CAKVJR010000160.1 GCA_934754855.1 uncultured Candidatus Melainabacteria bacterium | reverse complement strand
GAGTTAAACAAGGCACAACTCGAGGCTGTTTTGCACAAGGACGGTCCCTTATTAATTATAGCAGGTGCAGGTTCGGGCAAAACAAGAACTTTGACGTACAAAGTGGCAAGATTGATTGAAGACGGTGTTTCTCCCGAAAATATTTTGCTTTTAACTTTTACAAGACGGGCGGCAAGAGAGATGATTTCCCGTGCCGAAAATATCCTCGGAGCTGGACTTGGAAAAATCACAGGCGGAACGTTTCACTCTTTTGCAAACATGATTTTGCGTCGTTATGCACGTTTTGCCGATTTAAGAAACAATTTTACGGTAATTGACAGAAGTGATGCGGAAGATGTCGTTAACCACATCAGAGGGAAAATTATAGACAAAAAAGAAAAACGTTTCCCCAAAAAATCAACAATTCTCGATATTTACTCAAAAACTATCAACAAAGATATCCCGATTGAAGAAATTGTAAAAAAAGAATACAAACAATTTGAGCATTGCACGGAAAAATTGATTGAGATTGCAAATGCGTACAATGATTATAAAAAAGAACGCTCAATGCTTGACTATGACGACCTTTTGCTCTATTTAAAGGCACTTTTGATGTCAAATGAAGAAGTCAGAAAGCAAATCAGCCGCAAATACAAATACGTTTTGATTGACGAATATCAGGATACAAACAGCATTCAGGCTCAAATTGTCCGTCTGATTGCCTCTGAACACAACAACGTTACGGCTGTCGGCGACGATTCGCAAAGTATTTATTCTTTTCGAGGTGCAAATTTTAAGAATATTTTGGAATTTCCGAATTTGTATGAAAATACCAAAATCGTTACTCTTGAGCAGAATTACAGAAGTTCTCAAAACATTTTGGATTTTGCAAATAAAATTTTAGAACAGGCAAAAGAAAAATATTCAAAAGAACTTTTTTCAACAATACAAAGTTCTGAAAAACCCGCAATGATTTGCTGCGAAAACACGCATGCAGAGGGCGAATTTGTCGTTCAAAGAATTTTGGAATTTTGCAACGAAGAGGGTTTGTCGCTTGATGACATTGCGGTGCTTTCAAGAAGTTCATCGTTAATGTTCGACGTCGAAACTCAACTTGTAAAACAAAAAATTCCATACAGAAAAATAGGCGGGTTAAAATTCACCGAAACCGCACACGTTAAAGACATTACGGCATATTTGAGAATAATTTTAAATCCGTTTGACGAAATTTCTTTGAACAGAATTTTACTTTTGCAAAAAGGTATCGGTGCATCAACTGTGAATAAATTGTTGCCGGTTTTGACAATTCAAGGCACAAAGGCTACTGCGGAAATGTTGCCCGTGAAGCCGTCGCAGAGAGCCGATTTGGGCAATTTGTTGACACTTCTTTCCGAAGCAAGAAACCAAATTGCCAACCCAAAAACAGTCACCGAAAAAGTCTTGGCATATTATGAACCGATTTTAATGGAACATTATGACGACGCAAGCAAGCGGCTTAAGGATTTTGACCACATTTTATATCTGTCGTCAAAATATTTAAACTTGGAAGATTTCTTGTCCGATATGGCTCTTGAACCGCCCGATTCTTCAATTACGGACGCCGAAGAGGGTGCTGTTATGGACGAATGCCTGACCCTTTCAACAATTCACGGTGCAAAAGGAACAGAATATAAAGCAGTCTTTGTAATCGGTGCAGTGGACGGGCGTTTCCCCTCAATGTACTCGTTTAACTCGCCTGAAGAATTGGACGAAGAGTTGAGATTGTTCTATGTTGCCGTAACAAGAGCAAAAACGTATCTTTACGTAAGTTACCCGATTGATATGTTTGATAGAGCAACGGGCATGGTGCTTTCAAAACCGTCAAGATTTACGGAACACATTTCACCTGAAATCCTCGAACGTTGGGAACTTACAGAAAATTAAGCTGTAAATTTTGAATATGCGGACTGATTTATCTGCTGCATTCGTATTCTAAAAAGGGTATAAAACCGCAAAGTTTGTACTTCCTGACATCTCTATAATAATAGATTTTTAAAATAGTTACTCCACAAAATTTAAAAATTTCCTTTTTATTAAACGACTTATATGTTGGCAAAATAATTCCGTTTTCCTCAGCAAAAGAATACAGTTCTCTTCTTGCCCAGTTGAAATCATCTTTACTTTTTTGACTTCTTAATGTCACCGATGAACCTTGAATTTTCCTGTAATTGTAATATGTATTAGGAACCGTAACCATTTTGTCGTACTTAAACAATATTTTTATTAATATTGCCATATCTTCAAATATTCTGCCCTCAGTAAATTTAAAATTCCATTTCTCTCGTTTATAAATTTTATTCCACAAATAATTATACTTAGGCAGTTTGTCAATTAAAACTTTGTCATTAATGTTTGAGTATATTTTTACTTCTTTATATGCTTTTCTGATTGGGCTTCTAAACCTTTTACAACGCTTAAAACCGGCACAAGCAATATCGCAGTCATTTTTTTTTGCCGCATTATAAAGTTTTTCAAAATAATCTGAATCGACCCAATCATCAGAATCTACAAATCCTAAATATTCGCCCGAAGCATGCTCAATGGCAACATTTCGAGCAACTGATTGTCCACTGTTTTTCTGAGAAAAAACTTTTACTCGACAATCTTTTTGAACAAAATTTTCTAAAATCTTTGCTGAATTATCCGTTGAACCATCATCGACACAAAGAATTTCAATTTCTCTTAAAGTCTGATTTATCAGAGAATTCAAACATTTTGATAAATATTTTTCTACATTATAAACAGGCACTATAATTGATACTTTAGGATAATTCATTAATAACCTCGATATGACATTGTATGATTACATGTAACATTATCTTTAATATTAAATGAACTATATTATATTGTCAAGGACAATGTAAGGTTATATGTAACATGGCATACGATAGAAAATTAATAAGAAACGGCAATGGTTGGGCGATGACACTTAATTCTACTATGTTAGAACTTTTAGGTGTTGACCCGAAAGTTAACAAGGTAAGATATACAATAGAAAATGACACCTTAAAAATCACCAAAAGCCCGAAAGTGATTACTGAAGATGAAGAAGGATAACTCTTAACGCTTGCGAATTGTTTAATTAATTGGCATTTCACAGCCGAAGTATCTGTTTTTCTCATTCATCAAAAAAGTAGGGTCGACTTTAGTCGACGATTACTTTTATATTGAGAAACAAGCGGGCAGATGTATGAAACCGTCATACTGAGCCTTTAGCTGAAGTATCTGTTTTCATCAATAGTTGAAAATTAACAGATTCTTCGCTTCGCTCAGAATGACATGATTTTTTTGATGAATTGAATTATTCGGGTAGTCGTTTTCCTCGATTTCGCTCTGTGCTTTG
>CAKVJR010000159.1 GCA_934754855.1 uncultured Candidatus Melainabacteria bacterium | reverse complement strand
ACCATCTACTCTTCCCATCCAAATTAGTCTTACTATATTTTCATGGCTGCAACATTGTAACTCTTTTCCTTCAGCTAAAGTATTATCAGCTCTTTCTTGATCCTTTGGTATTTTTAATGCAACTACTTCATCTGTTTCGATTGCGTGCATAGCGGCTTCTTCGGACGTATAGACTTTTGCTTTACCTGTAAATACGGAAACTGACGGGTCAACGCCTGAAACTTTAATAACTGCACCGTCAGGAGCCAAATTACCTCTGAGGACTGCAAGTCCGGGGTTTGAGGTAATCGGGTTATCCAAAGTTCTGATTACATCGTTGTCAACCCAAGCCTTTTCGGCAATTTCAGACACTTTCATACCGCTTACGCCTTGAGTATCTGAGAAGTCTTTTAATTTTCCGAATACGGTTTTCATAACTCCGGGGATACCGCCTGCGTTGTCCAAATCGGTCATTGTTAAGTCTGACGACGGGTCGAGTTTGATGATTTGAGGAACTTTGTGGCTGAGTTCTTCAAAGTCTTGCAAAGTGATGTCAACGCCTGCTGTGTGGGCAATTGCGAGCAAGTGTAAGATTGAATTTGTTGAGCCGCCGAGGGTCAAGTCAGTGATAATGGCATTTCTGAGTGATTCTCTTGTTATGATTTGAGAAGGTTTCAAGTCTTCTTTTACCATATCGACAATTCTCATGCCACTTTCAAAAGCGATTCTACGTTTTTTAGCGGTTACGGCACCTGCTGTTGCACAGAAAGGAAGGCTCATTCCCATCATTTCTGTTAAGCAAGCCATTGTATTTGCTGTGTAAAGACCTTGGCAAGAGCCTGCTCCGGGGCAAGCGTTTTCTTCTGATTCATAGAGTTCTGATTCAGTCATTTCGCCAATTCTGTACTTGCCGATTGCTTCAAATGTTCCGTTGATGAACATTAATTTTTTGTGTTTGCAATGACCGTCCATCATCGGGCCTGCAGTTACGACGATACACGGAATATCCAATCTCAATGCTGCCATAAGCATTCCGGGGGTGATTTTGTCGCAATTTGTGAGCAAAACCAAGCCGTCGAGTTGGTGAGCAGATGCGACTGTTTCGACACAATCTGCAATCAAATCTCTTGACGGAAGTGAATATTTCATTCCCGAGTGACCCATTGCAATACCGTCACAAACGGCAGGAACGCCGAAAATGAACGATTGTCCGCCACCTGAGTGGATACCTTTTTCAATATATCTTTCCAAATCTCTCATGCTGACGTGTCCGGGGACGAGTTCGGAAAATGAACTTGCAATCCCGATAAACGGTCTTTTCATGCCTTCTTTGCTGACGCCTGTTGCGTACAATAAGGCTCTGTGAGGTGCTTTGTTAATACCTTCTTTTACATTATCGCTTTTCATTTTTAATCCTTTCGATTAGTTTGATTTATATTTTTATTTTCGCATAAAATTAACATTTCGGCACATTTCGATTAAATTTTTTTTCAACAAAAAAACGACCCGATTTTTCGAGTCGCTTGATTTTGTTAAAAATTTCTTATTTTACGTAAAATTCAGCGTTAACGTTTGCTCTGACTTTAATTTTTCCGGGGGTGATTGTTGTTTCGGGCATTGCTGCTTCAGTATCTGCTGATGAGCCGAACGCCATTGCTTTTGCCGAGAAGTTTCTGTAACTTGCAGAATTTGATTGTTGAATGTAGCAGCCAGTGCTGATGAATTTTACCCCTTTAATCACTTGGTTAGTGGTTTTTGCGGTAAGGTTTGCAATATCCTGAGCCTCTTTTGTTGCTTGGAAAATCAAGTCTTTACAAACTGTTCCGTCATTTTGGTATGAAAATGAAAGTGAACCTACTCTGTCAGCACCTGCTTTGATTGCAGAATCAATCATTTTGCCCAATTTGTCGGTTGATTTTGTTTTTACCGTAACAGAGTTGATGACGGTATATCCTGTTAATTGTTTTTTATTGTTTTTATAAACATAGTTAGGAGTTGCGGAATAAGAGCCTGTGCGGATTTCCGTGTCATCATTC
The DNA here is from genome assembly GCA_934754855.1 of uncultured Candidatus Melainabacteria bacterium. Lineage (GTDB taxonomy): Bacteria > Cyanobacteriota > Vampirovibrionia > Gastranaerophilales > Gastranaerophilaceae > RUG841. The sequence goes on along the minus strand of CAKVJR010000159.1, from coordinate 1,360 downwards.
TTGTATGCGGAAAGTGCGGTTTGAATTTCTGACATTGCGGTTTTGTTTTCTTGTGATGCAACTTCGATTGATTTTGCCGTATTTTCTTTTGTGAAGGTAATTTCGGCTATATTCGGATAAACGTCTTTATCTTTTTCTGCACTTGCGGAAATGTAACCACGTGCTTCCGTAACTTTTTCGATTGCGGCAGAATAGATTGCATTTTGTGAAAAGATAAGTGCTAAAATCAATAATAACGCTGTTTTTTTCATTCCAAATCTCCTTTGTCGTTTGAGTTATCTTCGTTTGTCATTTCGATATGTTGTTGCTCTTTTTCTTTTTTGATTGCTTCGATAAAATCTCTGATTTCATCGTCGTTCATGGCAGTGTTGCAGCCGAAATGCAAACTTGGTAAATGTCCGTTGAAAGCGAACCAAATCAAGAAAACAATTGCCCAAAGCATAATTCCGTGGAGCAACTGCATTTGAGGCATGTCCGTAATGTACGGTACGAGCAAGTTCCAACACTTCATCGCAATAAATCCCGGGAAAACAGTGAATCCCGTAATCAAACAACATACGATGAAAATTGCCGTCAGCAATCCTCGAAAACCTCTTATTTCAATTATTCTTCCTCTTTTATGCATCTTTTTCAACCAATTCCATAAATTCGTGTTCGTTTAATATTATAACACCCAAGGCGGTGGCTTTGTCAAATTTTGAACCGGGATTTTCGCCGCAAACAACGTATGACGTTTTTTTGCTGACAGATGATGAAACCTTGCCGCCCATTGATTTTATGGTGTTTTCAAAGTCGCTTCTCGGTTTTGATAAAGTTCCCGTTATGACAAAAGTCATATTTCTGAATTTGTCTGAAACCTTGTCGCTCTCTGCACTTTGGGGAATTATGCCGAACGATGCCAATTTGTCTAAAAGTTTCAGATTTTTTTCGTTTCTGAAAAATTCAAAAACGCTGTCGGCAACTTTTGCTCCTACACCGTCAATCGCCGTCAATTCTTCTTTTGAGGCATTTTTAACCTTGTCGAGAGTCAAAAATTCGTTTGCAATCAATTCTGCCGTTTCTTTTCCGACCAATTTTATGGAAAGGGAGGTCAAAAAGCGTTTCAGCGAGCGATTTTTTGTTTCATTTATCGATTTTAAGAGGTTTTGAGCCGACTTTTCTTTAATCAAATCCAATTGCATTAAATCCTGTTCGGACAAGTTATAAATGTCTGCAACGTCAGAGATAATGCCTTTTTCGACTGCATCATCGACGATTGATTCTCCGAGTCCGTCGATGTCCATACCGTCTTTTGAACACCAAAATTCGATTTTGCCTTTGATTTGAGCAGGGCAGGTTTTGGGATTGGAGCAGTAGAGGA
>CAKVJR010000158.1 GCA_934754855.1 uncultured Candidatus Melainabacteria bacterium | reverse complement strand
GGCTATTCGGCCCGGGTCGAGGACGGCATTTTGATCACGCCGCATGGATATCACGGCGAAAAAGATATTCCCGATGATATTAAAGACGACATTCTTTTGAGATTTAAGGGAGAAATTTTTGAAAATTGGTTGAGAGAAAAAATCGAAGCATCTTTTTATGGCGACAGTTATAAAAAAGGCGAAAACGAACCTGTGAAATTTTCTGATATTTCAAAGGATTTGTTTATTCTATCTACGGATATTAAGACAAACAGACGTTTTGTTTTTTCAAAATATTCGACGCCTGAATTTGAAGTTGCCAAGGCAATAAGAATTTCGTCAAGTTTTCCGGGGTTGATGAAGCCTGCCGAGATTGATGATAAAATTCTTGTTGACGGCGATTTGGCAAAGAGTTTGCCGCTTTGGAAAGGTATTAAAGAACTTGATGATTGCAGAATACTTGAGTTTCGACTTGAGGGAAATTGCATGAATTTGAAATCCGTTTTGGATTACATGAACACGGTTTACGGCTCTATGTCGTATTTTTGCTCGGAAAATTTGAGTGATATATTTGGTGAAAAAGAAAAATTTGATTATATTATAATCGACACAAAAGATGTTTTGCTTTTTGATTTTCAGATGAGTAATGATGAAAAAGACAAATTGGCTCAAATCGGTTACGATACGACGATTAAGTATTTTACAAAAACTTTAGTCGATAAAAAACGACTGATTTTGCCGTTTTATGAAACCTCTCTTGATATTCTCAAAAATATTAAAACGAAAATTCAGCAAAATAACATTAAAGAAATAAAAAATTTGATTATAAAATTTTCTTTGCAAAAAGATGATTTGATTAAAAATGCAGATATGATGCTGATTTCTGAGTCAAAAAATATCCTTTTTGAGTTGTCAAAAGATTTGGAAGAAAATTTCTTCGGTTTCTCAAATATAATTAAAAATCACAGGAAGCATCTCGTTGATGTCGAAAATTTGATTAAGCGATATGAAGATAAAATTAAGGATTTTTCTGCCTATATCGGCGAATTTTCAGAAAATTTTGTTTAATATATAAATTTTTTTGTCGATTTTTTGCTTTCATGGTGAAATTTTTTCTATTTTAATATATGATAAAAATATGAATTGATTAGTCAGGAAAGTATTGCAAAAGGATATTCAAATGCAGGATTTGGCAAGCGATAAAACAGGTTTAATATTTAAAATAGTTGAGTCTTTGAACAAAATTTTAAGAGAGGATCAACAACAAAAACAACCTCTTTTCTTGTCAATTAACGAACAATTCCTGTTGAAATTGGTGACAGGAATAGTTAAAAACCCTAAAAAATCCTATGTAATCGGCATTGCAGGTGAATCTGCTTCAGGTAAAACAACACTTGTTCAAAACGCCGCAAAAGCACTTTTGAAAGACAAAAGACGTGATTTGTTCACGACAATTTCTTGTGATGACTATTATAAAGATGCCTCCGAAGAATTGAAAAGAGCAGGCAGTTATGAAAATCTTTTTATGACGGGATTTTCTTTTGATACTCCTGATGCTTTGGATTTGAAACTTATGAAATCTCATCTTGAAAGTTTGAAAAACGGTGTCGCAATTAAGTCACCCGAATATAATTTCGTAACTTGCGAAAGCAAACTTGATAAAGTCGAGAAAAATCCTGCTTTGATTATTTTGAATGAAGGTCTTTTCGTTTTGAATGACGATGTTGCAGACGTTGACGACATTAAAATTTACGTATTTACACCGTTTAGCATAATTCGTGACCGTTGGTATGCAAGAGCGGCAACCCGTGGTAAAACAGGCAATGCTGCCGATATGCAATTTGAAAACGTTAACCAGTCTGCTCAAATTTATATCAGACCGACTATGCAAACATCTGATATCGTTGTAAATGGCTTAACTACGGCAGAATATATCGAAGAAATTACGGAAAAAATTGTTAATGCAATTAACTCAATTTTGCATCTTAAAAATGACATTTCTAATAAAGGTTAAGTTATGATTTTGATAATCGGGTCAGAGGAAGAAACCCATTCTCGGCACATTTTCGATGCTCTCAAAAAGAGAAAAGAAGATGTTGAATATTGGGATACAAGAAAATTCCCCATAACTAACCGAATTAATTGGTATCCGACTGACGGTAAAAACATTGGAAATTTCATTATCAATAACAAAAAAATTGATTTTTCCGATGTAAAATGCGTTTTTTGGAGATGGAATTACGGCTTTAACGTAAAATTAAAAAATTCTGAAAATCCACGTACTGATTCGATTTTAAACTATGAACTTACGGCAACAGCGGAAAGTTTGTATAACGCTTTGGATTGCAAGTGGGTAAATGGTCCCGCTGCCATAAATATGCATAAAACAAAGGCTTTTCAACTTTTTTCAATGGCTCAAATGGGCATAAGAGTTCCCAAAACGCTAATTTCAAATGATAAAGATGAAGTCAGAAAATTTGCTGAAGAAAATAATTGCGATTTGATTTTTAAACCTGTTCAAGGCGGCGGCTATACAAAGGTTTTAAGCCAAAATGACCTTTGCGACGAAAGATTAAAATGTCTAAATTCAGGTGCTGTTCAGTTTCAAGAAAGATTGGACGGCGTCGATATCAGAGTTTATGTTATAGGCGATAAATTTTTTGCATCAGAAATTCGTACAAACTCAATCGATTTCAGAATTGATGAAAATGCTGAAATTGTGCCTGTTTCCTTGCCCGAAAATATTAAAAATGATTGTCTTTCAATTATGGATAAATTCAAGTTGAAATTTGCAGGAATTGATATTAAAACAAAATCTAATGGCGAATATGTCTTTATTGAGGCAAATCCTGCTCCGATGTTTATTTACTTTGAAAAAAAATCCGGTTACCCGATTACGGATACCATTTGTGATTTCCTGATAAATAATTAAATAAAAAAATAAAAGGGCTAATTTTCATTAGCCCCTTTAATTATTTGTTAGATGTTTTCACCTGTTTCATTTAATGACTTCGTAAGGAGTTTTTTGTCATTACCGATTTTGTCTGTAAAGTCGATGAATGCTTCATCTTCTAACTCTGTAACTGTGTCATTTTGAGTGTTTCCACCTTCTTCGCCGATTGCCTTTGTCGTCATATCTCCGTCACTCGGAATGTTAGGAATTTTTGATGCTTCGCCACCTTCTTCGTTAAGAGCCTTTGTTGTGACATCTCCATCACCTGGAATGTTCGGTGTTGTTGTTGCTTCATCTTTCGGAGGTGTAACTGTATCTTCAGGTTTTACAGTTTGTTTATTATTGTCCTTTGCAGGAACATAATCACCTAAAACGTTACCTGTGAGGGCTGCTACAATTTTTTCAACAGTTGCATCATTTGCTGTCATATTGAGTCTGTCAAGCAATTGAGCCATTGTCATGCCGTTTTCTTCAAGATATCTGTTGAGGAAATCGTTGTAGTTGTAACCGTCGAG
>CAKVJR010000157.1 GCA_934754855.1 uncultured Candidatus Melainabacteria bacterium | reverse complement strand
TACACTGTTCGTGAAGAAATTGAAAATTATTGGAGAACAGAACACAGAAAAAGAGGTTATGTAATCGTTCAAACTCCTCAGATTGCAAAATCGAAATTGTGGGAAATTTCAGGTCACATCGACCATTACAAAGACAATATGTTCTTCATTCAAAAGGAAAACGAAGAAGACGATCAATATATTGTTAAACCGATGAACTGCCCGTTCCACATTTTGATTTACCAATCACAAAGACATTCCTATCGTTCATTGCCGTTGAGAATGGCTGAATTGGGTACGGTTTATCGTCGTGAAAAATCAGGTGCTTTGTCAGGTTTGACCCGTGTTCAAGGCTTTACTCAAGACGATGCTCACATTTTCTGTACACCTGAACAATTGGTTGATGAAATTAACGCAATCATTGACTTTGTTGCAGATACAATGAAAATCTTTAATATGAGTTTTGAAGTTGAACTTTCAACAAGACCGGAAAGTTATGTCGGTAAGTTGGAAAATTGGGAATTGGCTGAAGCAGGCTTGAAAGAAGCAATGGATAAACGTGGTATGAAATACGACATCAACGAGGGTGACGGTGCATTCTACGGTCCGAAAATCGACTTCAAGGTTAAAGACGCAATCGGCAGAACATGGCAATGTGCTACAATCCAACTCGATTTCAACTTGCCCGAAAGATTTGATATTAAATATCAAGACAAAGACGGTCAATTGAAAACTCCCGTTATGCTCCACAGAGTTATTTTCGGCTCAATGGAAAGATTTCACGGTATCCTTATCGAACACTATGCGGGTGCGTTCCCGACTTGGCTCGCTCCGACACAAGTTTGCATTGTTCCGATTGCAGAACGTCATAACGATTATGCAAAACAAATTTATGACAAAATGTTTGCCGATGGCATAAGAGTTCAACTCGATGACCGTTCGGAAAGTATGAATTACAAAATCAGAGAAGCATTGCAAGATAAGAAAATTCCTTATGTTGTAGTTGTCGGCGATAAAGAAATTGAAGCAAATCAAGTAGCCGTAAGAGTCAGAGCCGTTGGTGCCGTTGGTACAATGGGTGTTGACGAATTTACAAATGCGGTGCTTGATGAAATTAAGGCAAAAACATCAGTTCCTGCTATCGGAGTAAAAAATGATTAAGAAGTTTTTAATTTCTTCTATAATTATTGCTATGACTGTATTATCGGCATTCGCTGTCGATAAGTTTCCGACATCATCAAGAAACATTCGACATTACGGAATCGGATTGTTGAAGATGGAAAAGGACTTTGATGCTTATGTTGCACCGACGGAAAAGGCGAAAAAAATTAAACATTTTGCTCTTCCCGTTGCGAATAGTCGATCTGCAATAGTTCGAGATAGCAGAACAGTTTTCAATCCTTATATTGTCAATATGCCGTCAATTGGCGAGTTTTATACTGCAATTGCCGAATATCCCGAAAACGGTTGGGCTCAAATTTATATCAACCAAAACGGAAATCAACTCGGTTGGGTTAAGATTAAGGACGATTCAAATTTCTTAACGTGGAAAGAGTTTGTTTTCAAATTCGGACGGGAAAATGGCGTAAAGTTGATGACAGACGTTCCGAAAACTCAGTTTAAATTGTACTCGAAAGATTCCGAGGACGCTCAGGTTGTCGAAGAATTTACATACCCCGAACAGGTTGCATTGCGTATAATCAGAGGCAATTGGGCATTGGTAACGGTTGTGGATTCAGGTTCTGTCTATAAAACCGGCTGGTTTAAATGGAGAACTGACGAGGGCAAATTAAGAGTTTTCCCGAAAATGAAATAGCCTTTTTGTGCTGAGTTTCGGCAAAAGATTAAGATTTTTGCCGATTTGCTTAACATTAATTAAAAAGGTACTTTCATTATTTAAAAATATGTTTTATAATTTAAAAGTTATTATGTAGGAGGCAAAAAGTTTATGCGAATTATCGTAAACGGACGTAACATTGAAATCACAGATGCAATCAAAGCGTACACAAAGGAAAAAATCGGTAAGGTTTTGACCCATTATGATCAAATCCAACTCATTGAAGTTGTTTTGAACGTAATCAAAAATCCTTCGGTTAGTGAAAGTCACACGGCTGAAGTTATTTGCAAAATGACATCAGGCACAATTAAGTTGGAAGAAACTGCTGAAACAATGTATGCCGCTATCGATTTATTGGCAGATAAATTGCTCCGTCAAGTTGAAAAGCACAAGAGCAAGACGATTAAAGGCTCAAAAGCATCAATCAGAACAGATGCAACTGACGAAGAAGCATAGTTTTTTAAAGGGGAAGGATTATTCCTTCCTCTTTTTGTCACATTAAGGTATGGGAAGATAAATCGTGTTACCTATTATTACAGAAGAACAATCATCTTTGGTGTTTGCTGAAATATTCCAAGACGTGCATGCTTGGCGTAAAAAGATGATTCATTACATCAAAACCGAAAATCCCGAGATTAATTCGGCGATAATTGAGGCTGCAAATAATACGGAACTCGACCCGAAAGCGGTTGCATTGGGAGCGTATATGACATATATTTTGCTTGAAACCGCAATGAAAGAAGATAATGAGGACGACATTGCTCTTCGTGACTTCACGATTGACTAACATTGGCGTCTGCGACTGATTTTGACAGGAATTGTTTTTCTGTCAATTTTTGTGATGAAGAAAAATCGCAAGTTTGAATTTCTCGTAATACAGTTCTTCATTCGCCGTCATTCTGAGGTTTTGCAAAAACCGAAGAATCTGTTTTAATGCGTTTGTTTTATAGATTCTTCGCTACGCTCAGAATGACGAAAACTTATAACTTCAAACATTCCTCGTCGTGTTAAATTTTGCACCATTTTAGTATCTTTTAATCAAAAAAAAGACTACCGAAAATTCGATAGCCTTTCTTTTAGAAAAATAATTGATTATTGACCGTATGCTCTTGTTGTTACTTTTTTGTAACCGAGGATATTTTTTGTTTCTTGGTCAGCGTGTGATAATGCTCTGATATTGCCGTTAGTCATTGCTTGCTTAACGCTGCAATTTCCCAATGCAACAACGCCGAAGTATTGTGTGCAAGTAGCAGTACCAACTTTTGCGGGAGCAACAGAGCCTGAGCCCAATAATTGGTGAGTTGTGTTTTGATATACAAAACCTAACGGTTCAGATGCCATTGCAGGCAATGATAACAATGCTAAAACGCCCATTGCTGTAAATAATTTTTTCATATTTTCTCCTTTCAAATTCCAACATGAAACCTAAATCTATTACTGTTAAATAATAGCACTTTTTTAAAATTATGCCGAATTTGATAATTTTTTTTTACAAAATTTAATTTTATGACGATTTGTGTCGGAAATTACATTTTATAATACGGTTTAAAATTATCTATTTTGTCGATTAAGCCCTCAAAATTGCCGTCGAAAGTTATACATCTGTCGTCAACATACACCCAACAAGGCTCTTTAACATTTGTAATACCAACAATCAG
>CAKVJR010000156.1 GCA_934754855.1 uncultured Candidatus Melainabacteria bacterium | reverse complement strand
GTATCATTGGTTGACGTTGTATTCGAAACTGAAAAGAAAGTTACAGTTGAAGAAGTTAACGCAGCATTAAAAGAAGGTGCTGACGGACACGTTCTTTGCTACACAGAAGAACCGCTCGTATCATCAGACTACGTGGGTTCATCACAATCATCAACAGTTGACGCATTGTTAACAAGAGTTATGGGCGACAACATGGTTAAAATCATTTCTTGGTACGATAACGAAATGGGTTATTCAACAAGATTGGCAGAAACATTGAAGATGGTTGCTGAAAAATTGTAATTCGACACAATCGAATGAATTGAACGGTCGCTCACAAGGCGGCCGTTTTTCATTGTTTTTTTTCACGCAATGACGGTTACTTCTTAAATTTCAGCATTCACGCTCATTGAGAGAAAAACCGTTTAAATTTATCAAAATCAGAACAAGACGTAAAGTTTATAAGGGTTAAAAATCTTATCGTTTTTAAGTTCGGGATACTGACGCAAAAGGTATTTCAAAATTTCCCGAGCCTTCATATATTGTTTTTTCTTGATATATATGTCAGCAAGTCCGAGAGAGGCATTTTTGCAATTCGGGGCTTTTTCAAGAATTTCATAAAAATCTTTTTCCGCCGCATCAAGGTCGCCCTTGCAATATTTAATATATGCGGCAAGACATCTGTTATCGATTGAATTTACGCAATTTTGGGCTTCTTTTGCGTAGTAAAATGCCTTATCAAAATCCTGCAAAGAAATATAGCAGTTCGCAATATTATAAAAAAGAAGATTTTTTAAATTTTTATCAAGAGTATGCTCTTCCAAAAACAGCATCAAATCAATGCTTTCCTTGTATTTTCCGCTTTCATTGTAAGCATCTGCAAGAGCAAGTGCCGAGCCGAAGTCCTCGGGGTGTTCAACAAGCATTTCTTTTGCACGCTCGACAGATTTTTCACTTTCGCTATCAACAGGGCTTGTAAGCATTTTGGGATAGATAAATTTTTCTTTATGCTCAAGTTCGTCGGCATTGTCGCAAATATCGGGTGCAAGTGCATAAAGCAACTTAATCGTTTCTACATCTTTCCCCGAAATAGGCGTATCTACACGTCTTTCGTAAAAATCAAACGTATTATTCAACGAATAATACATAACAGATTTATTGTCCTTTGGGTGTCCCCAAAAGCCCAAGGCATGCCCGATTTCGTGCGTTGTCATAGTTTTGACCTGATTTTTAGTCAAATATTCGCCCCTGTTGTTTTTCACAAAGGCATTAATTTTCATCTGTTTGAGGATTTTCTCATTCTCGATAACGGGCGTTGTAAGTGCCGTATGGTACTCGCCCACGCCATCTGCGGGCTGTCCATGGAAATCGATATAAATTTTCGCCTTAACAGGATTATTTACCCGCTCAAATTTAACGAGTTCGTCGGTTTCTCTTTCCCAATCCTTGAAAGCACTCTCCGCCTGTTCTGAGAAATATGACGGTGTGTTTTTCTCGCAAGTTATATAATAAGTCAATGGCGAAGATTTTTTGCTCCAACGAAGAACAAGTCCGTTATTCAACGCACTGTTTAAATAGGTGTCACCGTACTTTTTGTAAACCTTTTGCCGAACAATCAAAACGATTTTCGTCGCAAGTCTTTCCGCATCTGTCCCGTCGTCCTTTTGGGCAAATTCAAGTAATTTTTTCTGAACAGAATATGTCAAAGGCATTTTTGACAAACATTCGACCATTTTCGTTGCACTGTCAGTATTTTGAGGATAAGTTGCATTGATTGTGTCATAAATCGAATACGCTTTTTCAAATTCTTTGTCAGCAAAAAGTCTGTCTGCATAAAACGTGAGAACCTTATCCCCGTTGGTTTTCATCGTGTAAAATCCGCCAACCGTCAAAAGAATTGCCAAAAACGCTATTGTCGATAATATTTTGCCAAATTTTTTCATAATTTCTCTAAATATTTTACAAAATTTTATCACGATTTTCAAATTATTAAATATTTTTTCTTTTTATAACTTTTATCGTATGACGAAAACCGCATAACCACAAATGTTTCTTATCATTGCGAGGTGGGCAGGATTGTATTATCAAGTGAATGAGTAAACAATGGACGTTGAGATTGATTTTCTCTTCACTCGCATTAAAGAATATATTTTCATAAAATTCTTCAAAATTTTGAAAAATCACCAAAATTATTGATTTTTTTGATAAATTTATTAGTATAATTTAAGGAAAAAACTTGAATAATAATTTGAAAAAATAGTTTATTAGTTGGAGAAGAAAAAATCGCACCCGCTCCGAAACACATTTCCCCACAAGGCTTTTAGCCCCATCTAAGCCCTAAGGTTTAGATTAAATATACTACCTCAAATGCCGTAATTTCGACACTGATATCGATGTAAAACTACGCCAAACACTGTAATCTGATAATGTAAATGACAGCGAAACAGAAAAAGGGGTATGTATATGATGAGTGAATTCAATTCAAAAATTAGAGTATTGTTAGTAGATGACAATTACGATCATTTAATGGGGGTTCGTGAACTCATCAACTTGGAAAACGATATCGACGTCGTTGCAGCAGCAACAAACGCAAATATCGCTCTTAACCTTATCAAAAAATATCAACCGAGCATCGTTTTAATGGATATGAACATGCCGGAAAAAGACGGTTTGACAGCAATTCAAGAAATTGAAAAAATGAAATCAAACGTTAAGGTTATTGCTCTTACTGCTTATGACGATTCTGATTTGATTTTCAGAGCAATGAAAGTCGGTGCTAAAGGTTACATCTTAAAAACTATGGCATCTTCTCAATTAATCAGAGCAATCAGAGAAGTTTCTCAAGGCAAAATCTATCTTCCCCAAGGTCTTACAACAGGATTCTTTGAATACTTCCAACAATCTTTCAAAGACGAAGCAAAGGCTCAAACAGCAGCAGACAGTTTGCTTTCTGAATTGACCTCAAGAGAAGAAGAAGTTTTGGATATGTTGACTCAAGGTCACAACTACAAAGATGTCGCAAACTTACTCTTCATTAGTGAAACAACTGTAAAAACACACGTAAATAATATTTTCCAAAAATTACAGGTAAATGACAGAACTCAAGCGGTTCTCTACGCTTTGAACAACGGTTTCGTAAGCAAGAGAAAGCAAAGAGCGGCAATTGCTTAGTAATTGAGGACGATTTAGGGATTTAACAGGGGCTTAATTGCCCCTTTTTTATTGCTTACAACTATTTGTGCTTTTGGGTGTTGGTGCAATGTTTATTCGCGATAACGTACTTTGAATGTCGAAATATATTGTTGCTACTATTTGTGTTAAGTGCGTTTTGCCAATAAAAAAACCGCCTGCTTTTGAGTGCAGACGGTCTTTTGTGTTTATGAGAATTAGTGTAAATATCTCAAATACAAGTATGCTGAACTTAAAACGAGTGAGATGAATGTTGTCAAAACACCGTATTTTAAGAAGCGCATAAATGAAATCGGGTAGCCTTTTGCAGCAGCGGTTTCGCTTACGAGAACGTTTGCGGCCGCGCCGATGATTGTTAAGTTTCCTCCGAGGCAAGCACCCAATGAC
>CAKVJR010000155.1 GCA_934754855.1 uncultured Candidatus Melainabacteria bacterium | reverse complement strand
TGTAAAAATTTTGGAATATAAAAAGCATGTAAAACATGCATGGTGACATGGTTTTGGGAATGTTAAGCATGTAAAAGCCTTATGGATAGGGCGATTGAGGCGAAATACATTACGAAATGTTAACAAAACGGAAGAAAAAATTAAAGTTTCCGAATGATTTAGCCGATAACCATGATGTAGGTAAGTGAAAATCAAGGAGCAAAGCAATGGGCTTAGCATCATCACAAGCGAGAATATTGTTATTGACTGCAAGAAAGAGCGATCTTGAATATAGATCACAAGCAATTTCTCAAAGAAAAATGAATATCGCAATGCAAACCCAACAACTTGCAACAGACTATTCAACAGCAATGTCAAATAGAAGAATGAAGTTCATTTACTATGCAGATGGTCAATCAGGCAAAATTTTGGAAGAAGATTTGTCATACGCAGGTCTTATGTCAGAAAACTCAGCAGCAGCAGGGGATTACTTGATTAAGACAACAAGCGGAAAATACTTAACAACAGGATCAGAAACATTAAGACCTGTAAAAGATAGTGATGGAAACATTATCGGTGTAACTTCAGAAAGAAAAGAAAGCGAATATGCAGTTGCGAAGAAATTGGCAGCAGCGAGCGGAGATTCTTTGTCGAATTACAGTTCAGCAGACGAATTGATTAATAAATACAAGCCGCAAATGGATTATGTACAAGGAGCATCAAACAATTCATTTTTCCAAAGTGCATTGAGAAACGGAAGTTTTTACTTGTACCAAGCAACAAACCAAGTAACATCAGGCGAAGGAAAAGATAAGAAGACAACTTGCACATACGAATGCGTATCATGGAGCGGAAACTCATCAATCAATGATGCATACGATACATCAGATGATGCGGCTGCAGAAGCAGAATATGAATCAAAATCATTGGTATTGTCAAATCAAGATAAGATGTTAGATTTGGAATTGCAACAAATCGAAACACAACACAAAGCGATTGAAACAGAATATGATTCAGTAAAGAAAGTAATTGAAAACAATATCAAAGTTTCATTCAAAATCTTCAGTTAAGGAGAGAAAAGAGATATAAAAACACATTCACACACTTACCACAGTTTTCGGGCGGCATTAAGCCGCCCTTTTTATTTTTTGAAAACGGAGAGAGAGATTTTGAGAAATGAGAGGGGGAAGATGTGTTGAGGAAGATTTTTTTACATAAATGAATGAAAAACTTTAAATGTTCATTGTCATTCAGAGCCACTTTGTGGCGAAGAATCTGCGGATTGTTGACGAAAATTGAAACAGTAGGGTCGACTTTAGTCGACCAATCAATAATGGTCATTCTGAGGGTGAAACCCGAAGAATCTGCGAAAAATTGCTGAAAACAGATACTTCGGCTTGTTTATCACTTCGCTCGCAATAAACGTGCCTTCACGGCAAGGCTCCTCGCCTTGACCGTTACGCACTCTGCTCGCTCGTTCCTCAGTATGACAGGGAATAAAGAACTTTAAGCGGTCATTGTCATTCAGAGCCATTTGTGGCGAAGAATCTGCGGATTGTTGACAAAAATAGAAACAGTATGGTCGACTGAAGTCGCCCCTACATTTTGATAAATGTATGAACTCCACCTGTGGTTCAGACAATGAACGCTTTGCATTTTCATTTGAATTGAATTTCAAAACTTCAAAAAAAATCCTGTATATGTTGTCATACACAGGGGGACAGAATTGATGTTCTGAATGAAAAAAGAATATATACTACATAGGATTATGATTTTACGTTGTATAAGTAACACGTTGTTTGTATAACATGTTGCATAAACAACATAACATGTTTTTCTGATTTTGTCAATCTTTTGAAGTTGATATGCATTTGTTGTAGTAGTAGATGACGCTTGCGATGAGCATATAAAGTGACAATTCCGCAATTTCTTCAATAAAAGTACTTTCTGCAACTTTTTCTGCATAGAGTTGAATTATAACGGAAATAATTGCGAGAACGACGCTGATGATAGGAAATTTGACTGTTTTAAGTGCGTTCCATGCTTTGAGCCAAATTTTGTTGACTATTCCGTAAATTGCGATTGCTGCTATGTATAAACCGATGAAAACGTGGGCTAAATAGCCGTATTTATAATGTTTCCAAGGATAAAATTCGTGAGGATTTCCGTCGATTTGGCAGAAAATACATCTGCCGTAACTTATTTCTCTCAAGAACATTAATATCAATATCATAGCGATAAATGTGTTCATTGCCTTGTAATTTGGGTTGTTGCGAGTTAAAAAGCAGAATACGATTCCGACGAACAGTGCAATCAATTGCACATTTTCAACCAAACTGTTTTCTGGAATTTCGTTTATTCCAAACATTTTCAAAACTGCTACCAATGCCGCAGTTATAATAATAACTGCAATGTCTGCCATTCTTGGTTTAAAATTCATGATTTTTCCTTTTTTCTGTTTTACACTGTAATACACACTTTTTAGCGTAAATCTGTTTTTGTTTGTTGCAGATACCGCATGTTGTTAAAACAACAATATATTTATTTTAATATAAACCAAAATAAAAGTAAATTACTAATAGTTATAGGTTCTGATGATATTTTCAGCGACTTTTGATTTTGGCAATCTTGTGTCCATGGCTTGTTTTTCGATGTAGTAATGGGCGTCATTTTCGGACATATTGAGTTTTTGAATGAGGATAATTTTTGCTTGGTTAATTATTTTTATATCTTGCATTTTTTCCTGCAATTTTTTTGTTTTCGTTTCCATTTTTGCAAGTTTTTTGTGCATTGCGGAAAGCATTTTCAGGGCAGAGTAGAGGTTTTCGCTCGAGTTCGGTTTTATCATTGTAAACATGCCCAAATCCTCGACACGGTAAGCGATTTGCTCATATAAAGATGCATTTACCATAATCATAATTCCGATTGACGTTTGAGAATATTCTTGTGCCAAATCAAGTCCGAATTCGTCAGTCAAAGGTGCGTCGATAATCATTATATCGACGGTGTTTGTGAGTAAAAATCTTTTTGCCTCATTTGCTGTTTTGGCTCTTAAAATCGGATTAAAACTTTCGTGGGGAAGAATTTTTTTCAAATAAGTGAAAGCGTTTTCATCGTTTGACACAACCAAAACCCGCTGAGGAGTTTTTGAGGTTTTCATTTCTGTTTACGCCTTTAATTGAGTCACAATTTCTTCCGGAAGATGTTTTTTGATAAATTCACTGTTTTGGGCAAATTTTACCGCATCTTTTAGCGTTAACGGCAAAACATCAAGGTTTTTTGTAACAGATTGGTCAGCCTTGAAAAGGTTGATGTCTGTTGAATTTCTGAGTTTCTTTTTGCTCAAAATGCCGTCAATTCCTGCGTAAATTAAAAGTGCAAATGTGATGTACGGATTTGCGGTCGGGTCGGGTGAGCGAAGTTCAATCCGTTCGTATTCGCCTGTTGCTGCGGGAATCCTGATTAATTGAGAGCGGTTTTCTTTTGACCAAGTGATGTATTTTGGTGCTTTTTTCTCCCCGAGTCGTTTGTAAGAATTTTCGGTCGGGTTTAAAAATGCGGTCATTTCTTTGATATGTGCCATAATTCCTGCGATGAAATTATCAGTGTAATCCTTGCTGTCAGCGGATTTTAAGG
>CAKVJR010000154.1 GCA_934754855.1 uncultured Candidatus Melainabacteria bacterium | reverse complement strand
GTTCCATTGCATTTTGGTTAACGGGGGAGCAAACAGGCTGAATGATAAAAACATCATCGCCACGGATACTTTCTTGAACTTGAACGTAAGTTTCACCGTCTGCAAAATTTTTGATAACCATCGGACCGACAGTCGTTCCTAAATACTCTGCAATTTCTTCCGCTAATTTCGGGTTAGCACGTCCCGAAAACAATTTAATATCGTGGGTCGGATTAATTTGTTTGTTTCCTTGCGGAAATACCGATTTGAGTTCCATTAGTTTGATTTACCTTTCTGCAATCTGTTCGTAACCCAATCAGTGAAAATCTTGAGAGGGCTGCGTGTTAATGCCAAAGCGTTCGCCTCAACGTCCTTCGTGATGACAGAACCCGCCGCACACATTGAGTTTTCGTGCATTGTAACAGGTGCAACAAGTACTGAATTTGAACCTGTATTCGCTCCGTCTTTAATAATTGTTTTAGTTTTTGTCTTCAAAACGGGGTCATAATTGGCAGTAATTGTTCCTGCCCCGATATTTACGTGTTCGCCAAGTTCACTGTCACCGATGTAACTCAAGTGAGAAACATTCGTATTTGACTTAATGACTGACTTTTTAATTTCGACAAAATTACCGATTCTAACATTGTCACCAATCGTCGCACCATCTCTGATATGTGCAAAAGGTCCGATTTTACAATGTTCACCGATTGTATTTTTACCCGAAATATAAACATTCGGGAAAATAATTGTATCACGTCCGATAGTTGTATCAGGTGAAATATATGCAGTATCAGGATCAACGATAGTTATGCCGTCTGCGAGCAACTTATCGTTAGTTCTCTTATTCAAAATTTTTGTAGCCTCGGCAAGGTTCGCTTTTGAGTTAATTCCGTATATTTCTTCATTATTCTGAAGAACATACGCCTCAGCCTTCAAACCTTTAGCAATCGTCAACGCAACAATATCAGTCAAATAATATTCGCCTTGAGCATTGTTGCATTTGAGTTCGGAAAATAACGGGAAAATAACCTTTTTATCCAAACAATAAAGTCCTGCGTTAATTTCCTTAATTTTCTTTTCTTCGGGAGTTGTATCTTTTTCTTCCGTAATACATTTTAAGGAGCCATCAGCATTTCTGACAATTCTTCCGTAATTTGTCGGATCATCAAAAATAGCCGACATAACAGTCAATGCGGCACCTGATTCGTGGTGTTGTTTAATAAAATCGTTCAATGTTTCGGGAGTAACAAGCGGAGTGTCACCGTATAAAATCACAACCGTGCCGTCAAAATCTTCAAGCAAAGGAGTTGCTTTTGCAACAGCATCACCCGTTCCACGTTGTGGCGATTGAAGAACGCATTTAGAATTTTCGTCATAACTTTCGACAAATTCTTCAACTTTTTCCGCACCGTGACCGACAACAACGATACTTTCGTCAATAATACCCGTATTTTTTGCCGCATCAATAACGTATCCGACGAGCGGTTTACCATAAATAGGGTGCAAAACTTTCGGTAAATCAGACTTCATTCTTGTGCCTTTACCTGCTGCAAGAATTACCGCTTTTACTTTTTTATTTTCCATATTATTAATTCCCTCAATTTTATTATACAAAATTAATTCAAAAATAAAACATGTTTATCATTCGATTTGACGAAAGTTAACAAATTTTTTAATTTTTGTAAAAAAATCGAAAATTTTTAAAGTTTTTTTCAAGAATGTCGATAGAAATGATGTTTACAAACCAAGGGAAAACCATGTCACAAATTAATGGTGTAAGTTTTAACACGCTGACAAAAACACAAGGCGTGAATCAATCACAAAACAGAAGTTATGCATATCTTTTAAATCAACCGATAGAGGATAAAGTAGAATTTTCATCAACGAAAAAAGCAAAAAACAACAATCCGTTGAATTTGTTGCAATCGTTTATGTCCGATGCAGTTCGGAAGTTTCAAATCAGAAACACACCCGAACAGTATATGAACAAATTTTTGAATGAAGATTACATAAACCAATCGGTTGCGGCTCATAAAGAGGAAATTGACGGGATTTTAGGAAAATACGGCTACACGCCGAAAGTTGATATGTCGCATTTGGAAGATTCAAAAAATCATTTTATGACGACATACAATTATGCCACAAACCTTACTCGTGAAGGTGGTTACGAAATTTCTGACGATGACAGATATACTCTTCAGGAAGCCGCTCTTCTGCACGATATCGGAAAAGCACTCATTCCTGATGAAGTCTTTAACAAACCGGGACGCTTTACCCCAGAAGAACGTGAAGTTATGGACCTTCACAGCGAATTGAGTTACGTACTTCTAAAAGACTCGGGCATTAGCGAAGCATCGCTTAATGCAATCAGAAACCATCACCACAAAGAGCAAACGGGCGACAGAATTACCGAACTTTTATCGCTTTGCGACGAAACATCGGCACTGAAAGAAAACAGAGTTTACAAAAAAGGATTTTCGGACGAAAAAACCGCAGCAATTCTGAACGAAGATGCCGAAGCCGGAAAACTCAACAAAGACATAGTAAAACAGGGTTTGAACATAATGTCACCGAATTAAAAACATTTTTTGAAAAGACGACCGCAAGGTCGTCTTTTTTGAAAAATCATCAATTTTTCTAATTTATAATCAAAATATTTCTTTCTTTTCCTTTGAATTTTTATTCGGGGTGTAAAAACAGACCTCAATGTTTTCTTCTGATTGAGAGAAAGAAATCAGCCAATTTCTACCTTTTTTGCCCTCAAGATAATAATCATTCCCGTTTTTTTTTAGCGAAAAATTTTTATTTTCGGCATATAGATTTACCGTATTTTTTGCATAGTCAAAATCTGTATTTTCAAAAAAATACAAAAAATCCTTAGCCGTCACTGCCAGCCAAGAAAAGAAAAAACACAAAAAAGACAAGAGTATTTTTTTCGTAATAATTTTTAAATTCTTTCACTAAATAAAACGAGATAAAAGCCAAAAAGTTCTAAAATGCTTAACAATATTTAAAATAAATAAAAAATAATCATTTAATTTTTAAAGCCAATAGATTTTTTTCTAAACATTTTGAAAATTTTTCGATTGTTCATCGCCAAAATTTTTCGTGGAATTGTAAATCGAAAATCGTGGTTTATATTGGGGAAAAGAGGGGAATAACTATGAACAAACCGATTAGTTTAATGTTAGCAGAAGACCACAAACTTATGCGTGTAGGGTTAAAAACACTTTTTGAAGAGGACGGAGCATTTAAGGTAATAACCGAAGCAGCGTGCGGGAAAGAAGCAATCGAAAAAGCATTAATACACAAACCCGACATAATATTAATGGATATAGGTTTTTCGGATATCAACGGAATTAAAGCGACAAAATCGATTTTGGAAAAAAATCCGTCTTTAAAAGTTATAATTTTGACCTCTCATACCGATGTAAATGAAGTCACCTCAGCACTTTCATTAGGAGTTTACGCATACGTAATCAAAGATATTAATACAGAAATTTTAAAAATGGTAATAAAATCCGTCAACGACGGTGCGGTATGGCTTGACCCGCATATAGTCCCTGCAATAAGGGAAAAAGGAGGAACAACCGTTCCAGTAAAACAAACGGGGAGAGCGGCATTTCGCTCTCAGCATGCCAATTTGACCGAACGGGAATATGAAGTCCTGAAATTGGTTGTTGACGGAAAATCAAACAACGACATTGCAAACCTGTTAAGTATCAGCGAACATACCGCAAAGGCCCACGT
>CAKVJR010000153.1 GCA_934754855.1 uncultured Candidatus Melainabacteria bacterium | reverse complement strand
CTTATTTGAAGTTTTCTCAGGACTTCAATCTCTCTACTCTTTTATAAAGTATTCGGAGAAGAAAAAATTGCTTTTTTGTATATATTTATCTTAACATTACTTAACAATTGCAAATCCATGCACAATCATGGTTTTCATGCCCGCAACTTGTCTGATTTTCCTCTTTTCATGCTATATAAACAACTGAGTGAAAATAATTATAAAGCCACCCTAAGGTGGCTTTATATACATGAACATTAATTAATATATTATTTATCAACATTTGTGAGCAAAACACTGCGATACGGATAAGGAATTTCAATATTTTCCTCTTTAAACCGTTTCAAAATCAGTTTATTAAATTCTCTTTGGACAGCCCATTGTTGTTTCGGGTGAGTTTTAATCCTCACTCTGATAACGATACTTGAGTCTTCAAACCTATCCAAACCGATGAGTTCAATATCGGAAATAATTTTTTCTGCCATTTCGGGTTGAGTTTTAAGTTCGTTATCAAAAATATCTTTCAGAACTGCCATAACCTTATCGGGATCAGAATCGTACGAAACGCCCATATCCAACAGAGCGTATGAATAATCCCTCGAATAGTTTGTGATTATGTCGATTAAACCGTTTCTGATATAGTGAATATTTCCGTTTGTATCCCGAAGAGTGACAAGTTTAATATCAATATTTTCGACAGTACCTGATTTTCCCGCAATTTCTACGTAATCGCCCATTCTGATTTGACCTGTCATAATTATGATTATACCAACAATCAAATCTTCCAAAAATCTTTTTGCGGCAAAACCTACTGCCAAACCTGCAACACCGGCGGTTGCAAGCATCGGTCTGACATCAACGCCTAATTTACCCAAAAAAGCAAGCACCGCAAGTGAAACCAACAGAAAATTAATTATATTTTTTGCAAGGTGAAACAATGTTTCAATCTGTTTTCTTGCTTCATAATCTTTAGTTTTAAGAAGAATTCTGAAACTGATTTTTTTAATTAAGACGTCTGCAATTTTCAAAATTATCAAAAGAATGATAATTCGCATAAAAAGGCTGAACCAGATTGACGAAATGATGGCATTAAAAACTTCGTTCAAATCCTGTCCGATAAAAAATTTATTCATAAAACTCCTTAAAATATTAAATTTTAGACTGACAGATAATTCTGTTATAAAATAAATTATATCATATTTATGATAAACTGAATATCAAAGAGGATAAATTATATGATAGATTTTTTATTAAAATTAATTGGCGACCCTAATGAGAAAAAAATAAAGAAAGTTCAACCGACAATCGACTTTATTAATTCGCTTGAAGGTCAAATGGCGGCACTTTCGGACGAAGAACTCAGAGCAAAAACAGACGAGTTTAAGGAAGAACTGTCAAAAAGAAAAACATCTTCCGACCCGAAAGAGGATAAAAAACTTGAGAAAGAAGCACTCGATAAAATTTTGCCTTATGCCTTTGCGGTAGTAAGAGAAGCAGGCAAGAGAGTTCTTAATATGCGACACTTTGATGTTCAGTT
Source organism: uncultured Candidatus Melainabacteria bacterium (assembly GCA_934754855.1). Lineage (GTDB taxonomy): Bacteria > Cyanobacteriota > Vampirovibrionia > Gastranaerophilales > Gastranaerophilaceae > RUG841. The sequence continues at coordinate 2,287 of CAKVJR010000153.1, read as the reverse complement.
AATCGGCGGTATTTTCCTCCACGAAGGTCATATCGCAGAGATGAGAACAGGTGAAGGTAAAACATTGGTTGCGACACTTCCCGCATACCTCAATGCCTTGACAGGCAAGGGCGTACACATTGTAACGGTCAACGATTATCTTGCAAAACGTGACAGCGATTGGATGGGTAAGATTTATAAATTCTTAGGTTTGAGTGTTGGTGTAATTCTTTCCGACAGAACCAATTACGACGATTTTAACCTCAAAAAGCATGCCTATGAATGCGATATCACTTACGGAACGAACAACGAATTCGGATTTGATTATCTTCGTGACAATATGGCGGCAAGTCTTGAACAAATGGTTCAAAGACCTTTTAATTATGCGATTATCGACGAAGTTGACAGTATCTTAATCGACGAAGCAAGAACTCCTCTTATCATAAGCGGTCGTTTGGATAAATCAGCAGAACTTTACCGCACAATGGCAAAAATTGCACCGAAATTGACAGCGGTTAAAGACTACGAAATTGACGAAAAAAATAAGAATATCATCTTAACGGAAGAAGGTATCGACAAGGCTCAAGAACTTTTGAACGTCAAAGATTTGTTTGATATTTCAAATCAATACGCTCACCATTTACTTCAAGCCTTAAAAGCAAAAGAACTTTATAAAATCGATATCGATTACGTTGTCAAAAACGGCGAAGTTATGATTGTCGATGAATTTACGGGACGTTTGATGGACGGAAGACGTTGGTCTGACGGACTTCACCAGGCAGTTGAAGCAAAAGAGGGATTAAAAATTCAAGATGAAACGCAAACCCTCGCAGGCATTACTTTCCAAAACCTTTTCAGACTTTATCCGAAACTCTCGGGCATGACAGGTACTGCATTGACAGAAGAAGCAGAATTCGGAAAGATTTACAACCTCCCCGTAACAGTCATTCCGACAAATAAAACCGATATCAGAATTAACATGCCCGACGTTATTTACAAAACAGAAGTTCGTAAATACCAAGCGGTTTGCGACGAAATCATCGAAATGCACAAAATCGGACGTCCTGTTTTAGTCGGTACAATCAGTATTGAAAAATCGGAATACATCTCAAAATTGTTGAAAGAAAAAGGCATCAAGCACAACATCTTGAACGCAAAACATCACGAAAGAGAAGCATTCATCATCGCACAAGCGGGAAGATTGGGAGCAGTTACAATTGCAACCAACATGGCAGGTCGTGGTACCGATATTCTTTTAGGCGGTAACCCCGAGTACATGGCGTATGAAGAACTTAAATCAAAAGGCATTACCCCTGACAATCCCGATTATCAAAAAATAAAAGATGAGATTTACAAAAAAGCGAAAGCAATAACAGATGAAGAACACGCAAAAGTCGTTGAGTTGGGCGGTTTGCACGTAATAGGTACAGAAAGACACGAATCAAGACGTATCGACAACCAATTGCGTGGTCGTGCCGCACGTCAGGGTGACCCCGGTTCGACAAGATTTTTCTTATCACTTCAAGACAATTTGATGAGAATTTTCGGCGGCGACCAAGTTATTAAATTGATGGATATGATTAACGCTGACGACAACATGGCTATTGAATCTCCGTTAATTACAAAACAAATTCAATCATCACAAAAGAAAGTCGAAACTTATCACTTCGACATAAGAAAACACGTCCTCGAATACGACGATGTTATGAACATGCAAAGAGAAAAATTCTACGCACAAAGACGAAGAGTTCTTCAAGGCGAAAACCTTTACGAAGATATTTTGTATATGATTGATTGCGAATTGGACAGATTGTTAAAAAGTTACATCGCTCCGGGCATGGACCCTGCGGATTATACAAAAGAAGACATCGAAACTCTCGTAAAAGAACTCGTGTCGCTTGCTCCGCAAATTTCGGGCAAAATCGAACCTCAAGACATTATGAATTTGAGATACGAAAACATTTACGACAAAACAAAAGAACTTTTGGTCGATGCATACAGAACTCACGAACTTCAAATCGTTAAATTCTATAATGACATCATTTCAAGATATGAAGAAAACTTTGAACCGCAAGTTCCGTTTGAGGGCGACAACGTAATGCGTTCAATGGAAAGAGATATTTTGCTCAGAGTAATTGACGCAAAATGGATTGACCACTTGCACAACATCGATATGCTCAGAGACGGTATCGGGTTGAGAGCATACGGTCAAAAAGATCCGCTTATCGAATACAAAAAAGAAGCGTATGACTTGTTTAACAAAATGATGTACGAAATCCAAAGCGATACGGTAAAACACATCTTCCGT
>CAKVJR010000152.1 GCA_934754855.1 uncultured Candidatus Melainabacteria bacterium | reverse complement strand
ATTATGGTTGACGGAACGGGCATGTGCGGTGCTTGCAGATTGACAGTTGGCGGAAAAGTTAAGTTCGCATGCGTTGACGGACCTGATTTTGACGCTCATGAAATTGATTTTGATGAAGTCATTAACAGAACAAAAATTTATAAACCTGAAGAACGCAGAAGATGCGAAGAATGTAATTTATTGAAGAAATAAGAAGGTTCCAAGATGCTTAACAACCCCGGAAGATATGCAGAAAAAAGAAAAGACAGAACCGGCGGAATTCCGGTATGTCCGATTATGACAATCGGACAACCGAGTGCGGTTTTATGTGTGCAAGATGCTTGTGCATTGTACGTTAAGAATTTCAAAATGTGTTCGATTTATATGATGGGACACAATGCTGCTTTGGATATTAAGATGAAGCAAGCACAACAAATGAGAAAATAGGTTATTTAATTTTGCCGTAAGCGACGAGAAGTTTTTTGACGTCGTTGACAGGTATTGCAAAGCCTATGCCAATATTTGAGCGATTGTTATCGGGGTTATAAATTGATTGACTGATTCCGATAACTTCGCCTGATGCGTTGACGATTGGACCGCCCGAACTTCCGGGGTTAATTGCGGCATCGGTTTGGATTTTATTTTTTTCGTAGTCAATTCTTGAGATTATGCCTGTTGTGAGTGTTCCGCTGAAACCGAACGGATTGCCGACGGCGAGGACTTTTTGACCCACTTTTAATATTGATGAATCGCCTAATTTTATAGCGGGAAGTGTTCCTTTCGGTTTGATTTTGATTAACATCAAGTCGTTGTGACCTTTTTCGGGCTTGTAGAGAATTTCTCCTTTATAGACTTCTCCTTTGTAGGTTCTGACTTCGATTGAAGAATTGTTGTCGATGACGTGGGCACTTGTTAGAATTTCGCCGTGTGAGCCGACGACAATGCCCGTGCCTGTTGAAACTTCGTCACCCGAGATTGCCTCTATGAAAACGATAGAGGGATTGATTTTTTCATAAACAGTCACGTTGATTGCTTCATCTTGAGAATAATTTACCGCATAAGCACTGCCCACACCGAGCATGAAGGACATAATTATCGTTGTTAATATTTTTTTCATTACAACACTCCAAGTTTTTACCACATTTCCATTTTATAAATTACGGGATTTTAAATAATCCGACAGTGAGTATTCGGCGGACGATATTAAATAAAAATTTAAAATTAAAAGAAACAGACTGACATAAATGTTTATTCGGTTTATAATTAATTTATTAATTCTCAGAATATGATGTTTAGTTTGAAGGAGGAAAAATGGGTTATTGTATCGTAAATTGCACAACTTCAAGTAAGGTTAATGCGATGGAAATCTCGGAATACCTTATTGAAAGTAAACTTGCGGCTTGTGTTAATATCGTTCCGAATGTCGTTTCCGTTTACAAATGGGAAGGCAAAGTCGTTGAGGGACAAGAATTTTTGATGATTATCAAAACAAAAGAAAGTCTTTTCAAAAAAGTTGAAAAAGCAATCAGCGAAAGACATGAATACGCATTGCCGGAAATCGTTGCAACACCTATCATTAAAGGAAATAAAGATTATCTTAAATGGCTGAAATCAGAAACCGTGTAGATAAGAAAAAATTTGTCGATTTTCTGAAAAATCTCGGAATTGACGTTCATTTTGATACGAAAGCCCGTGGTAATGCAGGATTTTGCACGGGCAGCCGTATCGATATTTCAAAAAATCTTTCCGATGAAAAGGCGAAAGATGTTTTGTTGCACGAGTTTGCTCACTTCGTCCATTTTAAACTTGAACCTGATATCGCAAAATCTCACGGTACGTTGGAAAAACTTTTCGATACGGACGAAAAATTGATTGTCGATGAGATAGAAAATGAGTTATTTCAAATAACACTAATAGTGTTTAATGGTGAAACTACTCGTCGTATAAAGGCTTTGAAAGAAAATTTAGGTCAGAAAATTAAGGCTGAGCGTGAAATTATAAAAAAATATTATCCGAATTTTCAAGTCGGTGAAAAATTTAAGGAATTTAATAAATACGTTCGGTTTTCGAGTGCAAAATATTTGTTGAAATATGACAAAGTTATAGTCCGAGGTGGTTGGTTTACAATGGATACCACTATTAGTGTCAAAACTGTCGAGGACGATTTTCCGAAGATGCCCGAGGCATTTGTTGCGTATATCAGAATGAAATCCTATGAACGTCACAGAAACAGAATAAATGCTCGAAACGGGCGAATTAACAGGTATTTGAAGCAACCGACGGAGTTGTTTGCGAGGTTTTTTCAATTTTACTGTTTTGATATTGACGGGGCAAAAATGCTTGCACCTGTTAGTGTTCGGCGGTTTGAAAAATTATTTGCCGAAAATTATTATCCCTTTTTGAGGGAATTTTTTGATGTTTGTGTTGCTGAGGATTTTGACTAAAAATTTGAAAGATTTATGGAAAATTGTGTCATTTTTTGAAAATCGTCAAAGTAATTTTGTGATGAAAAATAGCCGATTAATAGAGTCAAAGTTATGAATATTACTGTTGTGACGGCTGCTTTGACATATTGCTTGTAGATATATTCGGGAGAGGATTTTTTGGCTTCCTGAACTACTTTTTTGCAAAAATTTTGTTCAAAAAGGATTTTATTTTCCTCTAATGCCTGTTGAAAATGCCTGTCAAATTCGGACATTTCTTCGGCTTCGCATTTTGCATCGTCATTTTCGAGAATAATTTGAGTCATAAGGCAATAATCTTCATCTTGAAGTTCGTTGTCGAGGTAAGCACAGAGGTTTTCTTTGAAATATTTTTTTTCTTTTTCAAAATGTTGATTTTCGACCGAATCGAAAGCCGATTTAATTTTTTGAGAAATTGCCTGAAGTGTTGAGAATTTTTCCATACAACTCGGGCATTCGCTCAGATGTTTTTCTATTTCAAAATTTTCCATTTCGGAGGTTTTTTCCTCGATATAGAGAGGCAAAAGTATCATTACTCGTTCGCAGGTTAAAGTGTTCATCATATCTCCTTAGTTGTTCATAAAATAGGGCTCGAGGCAGAGTTTAAGTTTGTTTCTTGCTCTGTTAATGCGTGATTTGACCGTTCCGATTTCGACGCCTGTCGCTTTAGAAATTTCGTTGTAACTCAAACCTCCGATTTCCCGCAAAACGGTTACGAGTCTAAAGTGTTCGGGAAGTTTTGAGATATTTTCTCTTATAATTTCCGCAACTTCGTTGTTCAAAGTTTTTTCATCGGGGCAAGGGCATGGGTCGGAAATTTGCAGAATTTCTGATGAATTTTCGTCTTTTCTTTCGTCGGAAGATATGCAAACAAGCGATTTCTGCTGTTTTCTGAGTTTATCGTAGAAAAGATTAGAGATAATTTTGTTGAGCCAACTTTTAAAGTGTTTGGGATTTTTCAGTTTAAAAATGCCTTTACACATACGAAGCAGTGCTTCTTGGGTCAAATCGGACAAATCGTCGCAGTCGGGGCAAAGGTAGTAGAAAGTGAGATAGATTTTGTCCTGCAATCTTCTCACAAGTTCTTCCATTGCCTTATAATCCTCATTTTGAGTGAGGTTAATCAGTTCGATTAAATCTATATTTTTATAATTTTTGAGGTCAAACATATTGAAAATCCTTACAGAAACAGGATAGCCGAAAGTGGCGAAAAATCCCTTACCGAGGTCAATAGAAAAGTGGGGTAATAAAATTTTTTAAAAAATTTCAGAAAAAATAAAAGAAATTTGTTGACAATAAATTTTGTTTTTCGTATATTAATATCACAAAGTCTTAAGCCCCCATCGTCTAGTGGCCTAGGACACCTCCCTTTCACGGAGGCGGCAGCGATTCGAATTCGCTTGGGGGTACCATTTTTT
>CAKVJR010000151.1 GCA_934754855.1 uncultured Candidatus Melainabacteria bacterium | reverse complement strand
GACAATCGGCAGTTCTTTTGGCAGTAAGCCCCGTTTTTGTTCAAGTTCACGGATTTGCTCAATTTGAAAATTTCCGTTTAAAAATACCGAATCAAAATAATCCAAGCCGAAAAGTTTGTATCTTGTCGAATCGCTTGGAGAGTGCAGAATGTGGGCATAGTGACCGACATTTTTTGAGCGTTTCAGTTGCAAAACGTCCAAATGTGGCGTCGTCATAAGGCAAACGTCCGCTTTTAAAAACGCAAGTTTAAAAAATGCTTTGTTCCCTTTTCCGATGTATTCGCCTTTGATATTGGTGTAATTTTGGCTGAAAAACGGGTCGTCGTCTGAAGAAGTGTAATATACGACTTGTATGTTTCGCTTTTCAAATTCGTCCAATATCCCATGAAAAACGCTCCAATACTGCTTTCCCTCTGAATAAATTACGATTGGTAATGTTTTTTCCGAAAGATTTTTTTTGTTAAAAATAAGTTTTAACTTAAACCAAAGCGAATGAAAAATGAATGCAAAAGTTGTCAAAACGCCTAACACGACTGAAAAAAGCATACTTCCAGTTGCAGGGTCAATGTACGCTTCTGCGGGCAAATTCGGCAGCCAAGCAATCGCCAAAATCAGTAATTTTGCAAAATTTTTCATATTAAATTAGCGTTTTCTTTCAAATTCCAATATTGAAATTTTAGCACAAACACTATTGTCCGAACAATTCGGTGAAGAATTTTTTAGTGATTTTGATAGGGTTGTTTGACAGTCTGTCGAGGTCAACGGCGTTGATAATTTCGTCAAAATCAGTCACCCCTAATTTTTTGAAATCCGTTTCAAGTCCGATGTCGCTGAATAATTTGTCGAAATAAACTTCAATGTCGTTTGTTTGCAAAAGCCCGTAAAGTTCTTCCATTGTTGTTTCTACGTAGTCAACGCCCCGTTTGTCGTTCAAATTTTCTTCCGTTATGTTCGCAAAATTATAGAAAGTCAATTTTGCAATTGAAAGTGCAACTGCGTGACCGTGCGGGATTGCGTATTTGCTTGTTAAAGGATATGAAATTGCGTGTGCGGCAGTCGTTCTCGTGATATTTATTGCACAACCCGAGAGGTACGATGCCTCTGACATTTTTTCCGCAAAAAAGTAGTCGTTTGAATTTACATATTTTTCAAAATAGTCCCGACAGAGTGCTATTGCTCGTTTTGAGTAATGTTTGCTTTTTTCGTTTGAATTTACTGCCCAATATGATTCAATCGCCTGACACAATGCGTCTGCACCGCAGCAAGCCTTTAAATATCTCGGCAAGTTTTTGACGTATTCTGCATCGACGATTTTATAATCGGGCAAAATTGTTTTGTCATCAAGCGAATGCTTCGTTCCGTCCACGTAAATTACCGCAAATTGTGTTGCTTCCGAGCCTGTTCCTGCCGTTGTCGGAATAGCAATCATTTTTGTTTTTTTGTTCGCTTTAATCGGATTTTTGAAATATTCTCTTATGCTCAAATCGTTGTCAACAGCGAATTTATAGCATTTTGCAAAGTCAATTACGCTGCCGCCCCCGATAGCGATAATCATATCAAAATCTCTGTCAATTTTTCCGACCGCTTTTTCAACCTCTTCGATTTTTGGATTGGTTGAAAAATCGTTGTAATATTTGAATTTTCGACCTTCGAGTTTTTTCTCGAGAGTTTCTTTGAACGACAAAAATGAGTTTTTCCTCGTAAAAATTAACAAATTTTTTGCATTTTCATAATCTAAAATTACCGGCAATTCAATGGTTGCACCGTCATATACGTAATCAGTCTGCATTTAATTTCTCCATAAAAGTGATTTTATTTTGAACGGGTTTTTCTTTCGGGCGACCCAAATCAGCCCTCGCACCGCACTGTACCTTGATTTCAAGCAGTGTTGGTGCTTTCGATTTTATAAAATCGTCCAATGTTTTTTCTAAATCTTCAGTTCTTTCAACAGAATAAGCATTTTTGTACCCGCAAGCAGTCGCTAACTCTTTAAAATTAACCGTATCCGCCGAAGTTTTTTGCCCTCCGACAGAATCGTGTGCCTCATTGTTAAACAAAATATGTTTGAAATTTTTGGGCGATTGTTGTGCAATTACGGGCATTGCCCCCATGTGCATCAAGATTGCTCCGTCGCCGTCAAAACAATAAACCGTTTTTTGTGGCTTTTCAAGTGCAATTCCAAGTGCGATAGAACTTGCTTGTCCCATTGAACCGACTGTCAGAAAATCCTTGTTGTGAGGCTGTTTTGAACGTTCTCTGTACTCGTAAAGTTCTCTTGAAATTTGTCCTGTCGTTGAAATAATTACAGAATTTTTGTCTTTTTTATCTATAAATTCCGCAACTTTACAAATTGCCTCTTCCCTTGTCATTTCAAACTTTTTCGGGATTTTTTTCTTTTCGTATTTTTCAAAAGTTCCTTTTGAAATAATAAAAACGTATGGCTTTAATGTTGCTCTGATATGTTCAAATGCTTTATTTATTGCCATTTCGGCAGATTTTTCATCTTGCGGCAGAACGGAATGTTCGATTTTGCAAACGTCAAAAATTTCTCCCGTAACCTTGCCCTGCTTGACGTGTTGCGGTTCGTCGGGCTTGTTCGGCTCCCCTCTCCAACCGACAAAAATTAACAGCGGAATATTGTAAACTTCCTCGTCAGTCAATGATAGCAACGGATTAATGGCATTTCCAATACCTGAATTTTGCATATAAACAAGTGCTGTCTTTTTTGTTGCAAGGTAATGTCCTGCCGCCAAAGCGATTGCGTTGCCTTCGTTTGCGGTAATTATATTTTTATTTTTCGGAACGTTATCCGTCACGTAGGCACAAAAATCTTTCAACAAACTGTCGGGAACTCCGCAAAATAAGTCCACGTCTTGATTTTTTAGCAAGTCACATACAAATTTTGCCGAAATCATTTCGCCCCCGGAATCAGTGTGATTATGTCGTTTATGCTCATGCAAAAATCGTTCGATGCCTCGTAACTGCGGTGATTTTCGAGTATTGATTTTGCAGTTTTTTCCATTGCGGGATATGCCGAGCGTAAAAGTTGATTTGCATAAATCACAACGTTGACCTGATTTTCGATTAATTCTTCTTCTGTCACTTGACAATACGAAGACGGCACAACGACAACAGGTTTGCGGTTTTCAAGTTTATTATATTTGTCCAAAAATTCTTTAATTTCATCAAAAGTTTTTGCACAAGAATGAATCATAATAGCATCGGAACCCGCATCAATGTAGGCTTTTGCTCTTTCAATCGCATCTTCAACCCCTTTTGAGGAAATAAAACTTTCAATTCTTGAAATAATCATAAAATTTTCGGTAACTTGAGATTTTTTCCCCGTTCTGATTTTTTCGCAAAAATCCTCGATAGAGTCTTGTTGTTGTTGAACTTCCGAGCCGAAGAGCGAGTTTTTCTTTAATCCGATTTTATCTTCAATAATAACTGCTGAAACACCAAGTCTTTCAAGGGATTTCACGGTAAAAGCAAAATGTTCGCAAGGACCGCCGTTATCCGCATCGTAAATTATCGGCTTTGTTGTTACATCGAGAATGTCGTTTAGTCCCTCAAGCCTTGAAACTGTGTCGAGATAACCGATATCGGGTTTTGCTTTTGCTGCCGATTGGGTAAGCGATGAAATCCAAATGGCGTCAAATTCACGTCTTTTGTTATCTTGTTTTATGAAACAATTTTCGACAATCAAGCCGCTCAAGCCGTTGTGTGCCTCGAGTACTTTTACGATTGGCATACTGTCAATCAATCGTCGCAAGCGTTTACACCTTATTTCAGGTGTTGTTCCTATTTCTTTTAAAACAGCATTCAATTGTGTTGAGGAAATATCTTTTGTGTAAGGTATATCAATGACTTTGCCGCCCCATTCTTCCATTGTTTCGAC
>CAKVJR010000150.1 GCA_934754855.1 uncultured Candidatus Melainabacteria bacterium | reverse complement strand
AGAAACGCCGACCATAGGCATTTGAAGATATCCTGCTGATTGCATGTGTGAACCTGCCAAGAATCCCAAACCGCCTGAATAAATAGCCAATGATTGGTCAATTGCCATTTCCATTGAAAAATATGCTACGTTAGGTAATGCCATTTGTTTTTCCTTTATTAATCTGTATTTTCTCGTTTTTCATGCCGTTTTTTTGAACGACATCAACAACATAACACAAACATAACGCTTTGACTACTTTCAGATGTTTTTGTAAAAATTTTTCATATTATACCTGAAATTGCATTCATAAAAATTTTCCATTTCAGGCGGATTTTCGGGATTTATAATTTTATTTTTTCTTTTCTTAATTTATGTAAAGCAATATTAAGTTGATATTAATGACAAAAATTATTTTGAATGATATGCTAATATCAAGAGGACAGTGTAATGGGCTTATTTAATTTTTTCGGAAAATCTAATTCTACTCAACCAAAACGTGTTCAAGCACAACAAAATCGTGATGAAATGAAAGAACGTCTTATGGCTACTTTGACGACTAATCTTTCTGCTCACAATTTTACAAAAATGGAAATTAAAGAAGTTTTCGACATCATCGAACTTGCCGAGGCTGATATTCAAAACCTCAAAGACAGCCTCATTCAAATTAAACAAACAAGTTCCAACCCTACCGCCGCTGTTCTTAAAATAAAAAAAGAAGTTGAGTTTATTCAACAACAAATGGCGGCTGATATTAAAACAAAAATCAGGCAAATTAAATTAAGAAAACAACAATTTAAAAAAGAAAGAATTTAATCATGAAACTTGCCGTATTCGATTTCGACTCCACTCTTATGGACGGAGAAACTTTGGAGTTTTTGGCTTGCGAATTTAATTTACAGGAAAAAATTGCGGCTATTACAAAACGGGCAATGGACGGTGAAATTGACTTTTTTGAAAGCCTCATAGAAAGAGTCGCTCTTTTAAAAGGACTTGAACAATCAAAAGTTGAAAAAATCTGCCGTGAATTACCCCTTATGAACGGTGCAAAAGAAATTATCTCGGAATTGAACAAAGCAGGTTTTAAAACAGTATGCTTTTCGGGAGGATTTAAAACAGCAACAACTCCCGCAAGACATATCCTCGGTTTAGATGCCGATTTTGCAAACATTCTCCACTTCAAAAACGGCAAAATGACAGGGCTTGTCGGAGGAGAAATGATGTTTTCTTCAAGCAAAGGCGAAATGCTCGTAACTCTCCAAAATCTTTTGGGCATTTCCCCCGAAGACACCGTGGCAGTTGGCGACGGAGCAAACGATTTGAGTATGTTTAAACACGCCGGCACTCGTGTTTCCTTCTGCGGAAAAGAAGTTCTCAAAAATGCCGCAAATGTTGTCATTACGGAAAAAGATTTAACAAAAGCAATTCAACCGATTCTGCAAATGAACGGCGTTTGCTGATTTGAGAATTTGAAAATTTGAGGATTTACCGATTTTCCCCATTTTCCTATTTTCTATTTTTCCCGCAAAATAAATAATTATTGATTTTTTATCACCTTTGAAGTAAAAATGAATTAAAAACTTAAATAAAATATCGGGACGTACGCACTTGGCAAGTTTACGGAGCCAAATTCCAATTAAAGCCAAACTGCGTGGGGAACGAAAAGCAGATTCTTCGCTTCGTTCAGAATGACGATGAATAAAAAAATTGCATATAGTAAATCGGGACGTAGCGCAGTTTGGTAGCGCACTTGCTTTGGGAGCAAGGGGTCGCAGGTTCAAATCCTGTCGTCCCGAATCTTTAAATTAAGAGCCAGAGGTATTTCAGCCATCTGGCTTTTTCTGTGTCCATCTGTGTCCACTTTTTAGTCTTGCGTCACATTCATGTTATTCGAACTAAGTAAATTAACGGCATTTATCATATCTTGAGAATCAACGTGGCTATATCTTATTGTAGTTCCTGCCTAATCTATCAATGCTCTTGATAACAAGAATATCCCCTTCCCTTAATTGTAGTTTTAAAGCCTGATATTTGGGTCGGTCAAAGTTCTTTCCACTGCATTTGTCAACGAATACAGCTCTTTCATTGATTTCCAAATCAAGCATGACTTCAACTCAACTTGCCTATCTTAGTTTTGGTCAGTTGAAGAAACCCTGCAATAACCAAACGTTTTAGTGTTGTTATTTGTCATAATCTGCTCCTGTCTTGAATTTTGACCAGAGTATAACGCCTGTATTCACTTAAGTCAATCTAGTATCCAAACAAATTTAATTATTTTTGTTTATCTGTTAATTCTTTAATTGCTTTATCGAAATCAGAAATTATCTTTTGATTTTTATTAAACTTTTCGTATTCGGAAGATGCTTTTGCTTTAGCCATATCCCTAGAGATTTTACCTTTGCAATTATCAGGAAGAATTTTATATTCTCTAAATTCTAAGAATTTATTAACACTTTTTGCAAATTCCTCCATTGTAAAAGCATTTTCTCTTTCTATTAAATCCTCAATGTAATCAAAATAGCCTGAAACAGCCCTTTCAAGTCTTTTTATTTCTTTTTCTTGCAGGTAATTTTTAGCAACGGTTGTATCTGACTTTATGATTCTGCCATCAGGAGAGTTTTTCCATGTAGTCAGGCCCATATGTTCTTTTGTGCTATCGGCACTATTATATATAATCTCTGCTGCCGTTTGACCTGTAATTGCAAAATGGAATTTGTTTTGTATGGTAGCATAAAAATCGTGCGTAATTTGGGAATTTTTATCATAATCCCAACTACATTCTGCAAATATGTCCGTAATCTGCTGCCAAATACGTCTTTCAGATGCCCTGATTGAACGTACTCTTTCAAGCAATTCTCTGAAATAATCTTTGCCGAAAGCGGTAGTTCCTTGTTTTAGTCTGTCATCATTTAAAACAAAGCCTTTTTGAATATACTCTTTAAGTATTTGAGTTGCCCAAATCCTGAACTTTGTTGCTTTTGAAGAATTCACCCTGTATCCTACAGAAATTATTGCATCAAGGTTATAGAAAGTGGGGGTTCTGTTTACATCCCTCTCACCTTCTTTTTGAACTACCGAGATTTTCTCGGTAGTTGCTTCTTCCTTTAATTCACCTTCATTGTAGATATTTTTAAGGTGTAAAGACACATTATCTGCGGAACATCCAAACAATTCTGCCATAGACCTTTGTGTTAACCAAAGAGTTTCATCCTTAACAATTGCTTGAACAGAAACTTTTTCATCCGGAGTTGTGTATAATAAAAATTGTATTTCGTTTGTCATGTTACAACCTCTCATTTTATTCTATCATAAATTTCAAAAAAGTTTATTATAGTTGCTTTTTCTGTTCGTAAAAGCCTGAATTATATCTGAATATTCGGGAAATAGGAAAAGTAACTTTTCTGAATACTTTTTTACCCAACTTTTTTGTAGACTTAATGAGTAGAAAACTACCGTTAAAATATCAGAAATTTTATACAAAATTTCCGTGTCCATCTGGTGTCCACCCATTATCGCAATTCAAAGCACAAGAAATTAATTTAACAGGTCCAAAAGAATTGATATTACAGCAACTTGATTAAAAAAAGAGTGTTCAAATCCTGTCGTCCCGATTTTTTTGCGAATTTTTCACTCAAAAAATGCCAAGCCAAATTCGACTCGGCAAATTAAAACCGAACTTTAATTATTCATCTTTCAAAACGGTATTCGTAACGCCGAACGCTCACGCAAATCTTGAAATTAAGTAGTTTTAAAACTTTTTGCATAAAAAAACGCCCTTAGCGCAGGGCGTTTTTTACGTTATGTAGTTTTTTATTAATTTAATTCCGAATTTATCCAACGCAAAACCGACGCCGCCCTCCTCGCAGGACGGAATAATAATATCCGCAATCGATTTGAGATACTCGCTGCCGTTTGATGT
>CAKVJR010000149.1 GCA_934754855.1 uncultured Candidatus Melainabacteria bacterium | reverse complement strand
ACATAAATTACATCTTCAATTTCTGTTCTTTGAAATTCAAAAGTCATTGTGAGCCTCTATTTTGCCGCAGCAGCCTGTTTATCAAGGATTGCCTGAATCCAATCTTGGTGGTTAAGATACCAATCGATTGTGATTTTGATACCTTCTTCAAACGTCAAAGACGGCTTCCAACCGAGTTCAGAAGTGATTTTATCGTTGCTGATAGCGTATCTTCTGTCGTGACCGAGTCTGTCTTGAACATATTTGATTGAACTTTCATCTTTACCCATTGCATCAAGGATAAGGTGAGTAATTTCCATATTGGTTTTTTCGTTGTGACCGCCGATATTATAAACTTCACCGACTTTACCTTTGTGAAGAACGACATCGATTGCTTCGCAGTGGTCATAAACGTATAACCAATCACGAACATTCATTCCGTCGCCGTAAACAGGGACTTTTTCACCTTTCAAAAGAAGTGAAATAAAGAACGGAATCAATTTTTCAGGATATTGATAAGGTCCGTAGTTATTTGAACAACGAGTGTTCAAAGTCGGCATTCCGTATGTTTCGTGGTAAGCACGAACGAGCATATCTGCACTTGCTTTTGATGCAGAATAAGGTGAGTTAGGTGAAATCGGAGTTGTTTCATAGAAATAGCCCGTTTTGCCCAAAGAACCGTAAACTTCATCTGTTGAAACCTGCAAATATCTGTCAATGCCTGCATTTTTAGCATTTTGCAAAAGGTTCAAAGTACCTTTTACGTTTGTGTCGATAAAAATTTCAGGCCCCGTAATTGAGCGGTCAACGTGGCTTTCTGCCGCAAAGTTAACGATAGTATCGACTTCGGGCATCAAATCAGCGACCAAATTTTTATCACAGATATCACCGTGAACAAACGTATAATTCGGGTTATCCTTTACGTCGTCCAAGTTTTCGATATTTCCGGCATAAGTCAAAGCGTCAAGGTTGATTACTTTGTAATCTGGATATTTATTCAAAATATGTCTTACAAAACAATTTCCAATGAAACCAGCACCGCCTGTAACCAATATTTTTTTCATTATTTCTTCCTTATTTTCGTGCTAACCAAACACATTAGATATCAGTGCTTGAGATTATTTTATATCAGAAAATTATATTACGCAAGATTAATAACCGTAATATTTCTGAAAATCTTGCTTTTCAATTTCCTCTTCGGTCAAATCATAATTCGTTTTATCTTTCAAAAAGTCAACCAATTTTTTATTACATTCTTCATAAGTTTCGCCATTTGTGCAAAATTTTATTTGTTCGTAATCATAAAAATCCGCACCTCTGTCATATAGATAAATAAAATATATCAGAGAATAGTGAGGGATAAAAGTTTCCAAGTCCTGACAGTCAAGGAACACCTTGTTTTGGCGGCTATAAAGACTGAAAATTCGCTCAAGAATATAAATCCGTCTTTGGATATTATAATTCGATTCAATCATTTCTCTATCAATAAAAGTTATCGGTTTTGCCCCGAAATACAGCATCAAAAAAGTCAAAATCACGGTATAAACCTTGATACTGTTGAGTTTAATATTCACAATCAACCAACCGGCAAGCGAAAGAATGACGTTAAACAAATACATTTTTGTCAAAAATTTTACGCCGCAATGATTGAAAGCAAAATACTGAAATTCCTGACCGATAATAATTATCAAAGAAAATAAAAAAATCGATACCGTCATTGCTGATGTAAATACGATAAGTTTTTTTCGCTCTGAACTTTTTGGGGTAAATATTAATGCAATTGCAATCAATACAAGGATTGCAAGGATTTGAAATTTATTATCAAGCAAAACATTTTGATAAAATCCCGAAAAATAATTCAAAAGAGAATGCAAAATGAAATTTGAAGAATTTAATTTTGTTTCAATCCACCACTGAAACCGCTGAGATGCAAAATTTATGACACTTGCAAGAACAACAAACGTCGCTATCAGCCAAAATTTCTTATGATTGATTTTTCGGTTTACGAACAAAATATGTAAAAAATATCCGATAAAAAGTGATGAACACAGAACAAATCGTGTAAATTCGTGCGAAACGGCAACACATAAAAACAATAAAAACAAAATCACTTTATGAAATTTTGAGGCATTTTTAAAATCATTTTTGATATAAAATTTTTCGACTTCGGAAAACAACACAATCGAAAAAACAGGAATTATGATATATGCGTAACTCCAACAATCATCAGCCAAAATCCAAGATGCATCGGCAGCATTCAAAAAACTGCAATAAAGCGGAAAAATCAAAAACAGCCAAAGTATTCTAAAATTTTTCCTTGAAAAATATTTCGTGAAATTGTCGAGAATTGACAACTGAACAAGCAACATTCCGACAAATAAAGCCCAAAAATTAAAATTTGAAGCCCAAACTTGAGGATGAATTTTTAAAAATTCGGGCAAATATCTTGCTCCCATGCTCCAAAACATCGACAATATAAACCAAGAATGGTCAGAGTTTTTGAAAAATTGAACAGTATTGGTAGGACCCCACCAATGCCAAACAAGACTGTCCCCCCGAACAACCAATGCGTGATACATCGGAGATAAAAATTGAAAAATCATAATCCCCGCAAAAACGTAAAGAAAAATATTTAAAAAGAGGATAAAATATTTTTTCATATAAAAATATTACCATAAATCGCACATTATTGGTATGTGGGCAAATAATATTTTTATTTTTTGCACCGCTCATATTTTTTATTTCAAAAGAAACAATAACAAAGGGGCAAAAATTGCCGTAATAATTCCGACCAAAACCAACGCCAATGTACTCATTACGACCTGTTTTTCTCTGCCAGTTTCAAGACATTTTGACGTTGCAATAACGTGGCTTGCCGCACCCATTGAAAGCCCTATGGCGACATCATTTTTAACCCTTATAAACTTCAAAATTTTATGCCCTGTCAACGCCCCGAAAATCCCCGTCAAAGCAACAAAGCACGCCGTCAACTCGGGAACACCATGCAAACTTTTTGAAATTTCAACCGCAATAGGTGCTGTAACCGACTTCGGCAGCATGGAAAGAATAATCGTCAATTCCGTATGACAAAACTTTCCGATTAAAAATGTAGTAACCAAAGCCAAACACATTGCAACAAAAAATGCCGTATAAATTATCCGCTTATTTTTAACAAGCATATTCAAATTTCTATAAAGCGGATAACCGAGCGAAATTGTCGCAGGAATTAGCAAAAACGTTAGCCACGACGCTGTTTCATTATAAGTTTTATAGTCAATATCAAAAATTTTTAAAATCAAAATCAAACAAATTCCCGTGACCAACAATGGCGGAAACGGTTTGATTAAAGGGAAATTTTTAAATCTGTCAAAAATTTTGAACAAAACAACAGTAGAAATTATGCCGAACGGATTAATCATCGTGATGACCTCTCATTCTGTGCAATCTGAGCAATTTCACCCCGTATTCAACAAACAAACCCGTCCCGACAATCGTAAGCGTTGTCGAAACCAACACAACAAGACAAATTGCAATCAAATTTTCCGTCAAAACAGACTTATAAAGCACAATTCCGACAATAAACGGCACAAAAAGAACGGGCATGTTTTTGAGCATAAAATCAACCGCAACCTTAACCCAATCCTCTTTTATCACCCCGACAGAAAGTCCCCACGCAAAAAGTACCAACCCCAAAATCGCAGGCGGCAACTTAATTCCAGTCAATTTCAAAATTAAAAAACTGACATAATAAATTGCAAAAAGAATTGCCATTCCCAATAAAAATTTGAAAAACTTTCCAATCATAACTCAATTATATTACGCACAAAAACCATGCGAAAATTAAAGCAAATCAATCGGACTGACGTCGATTTTCAACCGCAAATCATTCGGAAGTTTTACGGTTTTATAAAACTTGGAAAGCAAAGCGTGACCTTGCTTATCGGCAAAATTCTTAACCAAAATTTCATATCTGTACTCGTTATTTACTTTTTCATAAGCACAAGGTGCAACTGCCCCGATAGAAAGG
>CAKVJR010000148.1 GCA_934754855.1 uncultured Candidatus Melainabacteria bacterium | reverse complement strand
TCTCGTTCGACTTGCATGTATGAAGCACGCCGCCAGCGTTCGTCCTGAGCCAGGATCAAACTCTCCGTTGTCAGAAAGTTTATGTCCTTCTAATTACTTCGCTAAAAGTAATTAGGCTCGACTTCTTCATAAGTTGTTCCGTTTCATTTTTCAAAAAAATCAACAGGTATTTTCGTTTTCAGCTATTCTGTTTTCAATGTCCTATTCTTGAGGGGTATTCCTCCAACCTTCCGATTATCTCGGAAAGTCGGACTCCATTCCACCCGATAAAGTTCTACCTTTCAGTTTCCCCTTACCTTCCACCGGTTACTTTCTAATTCCAAATGCACTTCGCAGTGCGTAAAAAAATTTGTTTAACCGATTGCCGTCTTTCGACTGCTCATTCATACTATACAAAACAAAAAAAAATTTCAACCCCCTCTTTTTAATATTTTTACCTTTTTCTTTCCTCTTTTTTCCATTTCCCTTGCTATATCTATCTTTTCATAATTCACATTTCTTCATATTTCGTACGAATGAAGGAGATTTCATCTGTCCGATTTCTCGGCTCTCGGTTCGGTTTATTCTTCTTTATTCTCGTCTTTATATATATTAATTAGTTTAACGGCGGCAAAAACAAAATTATCCCGATTATCCCCCTTTACCTTTCTCTCTTGTGTTAACTTCTTGCACTTTTTGCTCTCTGTGTGCTACTATCTCTCTTGGTTGTTTCTTTTGTCTCAACTGCACTATTTATTTGTATAAGGATTTCTATATGGCAAGAATTATCAGACCCGTTTGGGCTATCAGATGCACTAACTCAGGCTGCAAATCCCTCTTTGAAGTCGCTTCACTCCCTCAAGGCAAACAACAGGAAGTCGTCTGCCCCACCTGCGGCGAACACTTCATCTATCCCCCGATTAACGGGCAGCACGAAGAACAAGAAAATTAATGAGTGATTATTATTTAACATTCAGTGACTTTTTGAAAAAGAAATTCGGGCAAAAAGTCTATAAAGTCACTCTTGATGCGGGTTTTTCCTGTCCAAACAGGGACGGAGTACTTTCATCAGACGGGTGTATTTTTTGCGATGACAGCGGCAGTTTTTCTCGCTTATATTCAGCAACTCTGCCGATTGAAGAACAATTACAAATCGGCATGCGTAAAATTAAAGACCGATATCATGCAGAAAAGTTCCTTGCGTATTTTCAGGCTTACACAAATACTTACAAGCCCGTAAGTGACTTAAAACAAATCTATGACAAGGTTTTCGTTGATAATGTTGTCGGCATGTCGATAGGAACACGTCCCGATTGTGTTGATGATGAAAAACTTGATTTAATATCTTCCTACAATGTCGGAAACCGTTTTATTCAGGTGGAATACGGCATACAAAGCGTTCACGACAAAACATTAAAATTTATCAACAGAGGGCATGACTTTGCTTGTTTTGAAAAAGCATGTAAAGCCTCAAAAAACCGTGGTTTGGCAGTTTGTGCTCATGTAATTTTAGGTTTGCCGAATGAAACTTACGACGATATGATGCAAACGGCGAAAACCCTAGCAAGCATAGGCATTGACGGCATAAAAATTCACATGCTCGCCGTTATGGAAGGAACAAAAATTCACAAAATGTTTAACGAGGGCAAAATCAATTTAATGTCAGAAGAGGAATACATTTCTACCGTTTGTGATTTTTTGGAATATTTACCTCCAGATATGGTTATTCAAAGGCTTGCCGGAAACGGAAAAAAAGAAATCCGCATTCAGCCTCGCTGGCTCGGCAAAAAACTTGAACTCGTCGGAAAAATGGAAAAAGAATTTGAGCGAAGAGGAACAAAGCAGGGTTCAAAATATACAAAATAACCGCCGCTACCTGTATTTTTCTATTGAGAATATGCCGAAAATTTGGTATAATTAACAAAAAGGAGATTCGAGTGAAAAATGAAGTCGTAAAATTCGGGAAATTGCTCTATGACAAAGATTTAACCTCTGCAACGTCAGGAAACATAAGCGTTTTCGACGGCAAGTCGATTTTCATCACCGCAACAGGAACGGCTCTCGGATTTTTAAAAGAAGAT
Organism: uncultured Candidatus Melainabacteria bacterium; assembly: GCA_934754855.1. Taxonomy (GTDB): domain Bacteria; phylum Cyanobacteriota; class Vampirovibrionia; order Gastranaerophilales; family Gastranaerophilaceae; genus RUG841. The sequence continues at coordinate 2,164 of CAKVJR010000148.1, read as the reverse complement.
GATGTTGTCGAAATTAATCTCGACGGAAATGAACTCGAAAACGGAAAAAAAGCATCTTCCGAAAAGAAAATGCATATTACAATTTACAAATTACGTCCCGACATAAAGGCTATAATCCATTGCCATTCGCCGTTTACAACAGCATTTGCGGCATGCAGGCAAGAACTTGCCGCCCCAATCATTGCGGAAAATATAATTTATTTCGGAAAAATTCCCGTTGCACCCTATGCAATGCCCTCATCGCAAGAACTTGTCGATAACACGGTCAAAGAATTTGCGGATTATGACACTATTTTGATGGCAAACCACGGCATTGTTGCAGGCGGTTCGGATTTAACAAATGCGTTTCACAAAATCGAAACGGCCGAAACTTATGCAAAAACTTATGTTTACTCAAAAATCATCGGCAATCAGGCTCTTTTGAACGACAAAGAACTTTCTGACCTTTTTGAATTACGCAAAAAAATCCACGGAAAATAAAATTACAAAAGATATTTTTCAATTGCAACAACGCAGCCACCGTTATCGCAATCGGGAACTATTACGTCGGAAAGTCCCTTAATATTTGAATTTGCGTTATCCATTGCAATTTTTAGTCCTGCTTTTTTGAAAATTCCAATATCGTTATCCGCATCGCCGACCGCAATCGTATCTTTTATATCAATTCCGAGATGTTCACAAAGTTTTTCCAACCCAATACCTTTATCCACGCCGTTTGCAGACATTTCAATTGATGTGATTTCCGCATAGGCGGAAGAAACTTCGATATTCGCCGATTTGATTAAATCGTACGTAATTTCACGCTCTTCGGGATTTCTGTGGTAAATATTAAACTTTCCGAGCGGGAAAGGATTTTTTCTGTACCAACCCGCCAAGTCATCAATTTTCTCCGCAACCCGACGGTAAAATTCCTTATAAACGCCCATTCCGTACTCTTCCATAACGTCAATTTTATCTTTTGGAAAAAAATGACGCTCTGTCAAAAATTCAATCATGACATCTCTATCCTCAATCAAATCAAGGATTTTCAACACCGTATCAACATCAATATATTTTGAAAAAATTGTTTTTTCCTCTTGCAAGTCATACACACAAGCACCGCTGGTACAATTCAAATATCGAAGTTTAGGAATTTTGCAAACAAAATCTTCAAGTTCCGACAAACATCTGCCCGTTGATAAAATGACAATTTTGTCGGCAGAAAATGCCCTCTCAATCGTCTCAATATTCGCTTCAGGCAAAACCTTTCGGGAATTTAAAAGCGTTCCGTCCATATCAAAAGCAATAAGTTTATAATTACGCATAAAACCTCAATATTTTTTGTTTATCAAGTCATTATGAGCATTCATCTCTATCGTATCATCAATATTTTCAAGTTCAATTTCCTTGCCGTACTTAACTTCAAGTGCCTTTTTAATCAAATAATCAGTAAAATGAGGATTTTTGGGCAAAACAGAACCGTGCAAATATGTGCCGAAAACGTTATTCTTTCTTCCACCCTCGCCACCGTCTTTTGCGTTATTACCGTTTCCGACAACAACTTTCGCAATCGGAACAGTACCGTCCTCAAGATAAGTTAAACCCGCATGATTTTCAAATCCGACAAGTGTTTTCGGTTCAAGAAAATCTGTTTCCGCCGTAACATTTCCGATAAATCTTGTATCGCCCGCAACAGTATATGCGTCCAAAATACCGATGCCAAGCAGTTTTTCACCGTCATGAGGTTGATAATATTTCCCCAAAAGTTGATAACCGCCGCAAATCGCAAGAAAAACACGACCGTCATTCGCCGCTCGGGTCAACGAATCTTTCCTCTTTTGCAATTCCGCAGAAACCTCAATCTGTTGCTTATCTTGCCCGCCGCCGATAAAATAAATATCGTTTTTCTCAATATCAATTTCATCTCCGACATTAACGGAAACAATCTCGCAGTCGATGTTTCGATACTCGCATCTTCTCTTCAACGCAAGCACATTCCCGAAATCGCCGTAAATATTAAGCAATTTCGGATACAAATGTGCAATCGTTAATTTCAACTTTTCTTCCATTATTTATTCAATACCGCTTTTACAGTTTCTACAACGGTTTTGACCGCTTCATCAGGAGTCATTTTTGTAACTTCTCCCGTTTCACGAACCTTATATTCAACAAGTCCTTCCTGAAC
>CAKVJR010000147.1 GCA_934754855.1 uncultured Candidatus Melainabacteria bacterium | reverse complement strand
TGTTTTATAATACGAGTAAGTGTAAGAATGACAATAAATAAGAAAGTGATTTTATGAACGTAAATGCAATTGGTGTAGTACAAAATGTTAACGTAAATGCAAATAACCAACTTAAAAAGGCTGAAAAACAACAAATTCAATATCAAACTGCTCCCCAAGAAAAATTGGCTGCCCCCTCGGCAGAATTATTGAGAGCAAATGCAGGCGTTAAGGCACCTAAAGACAAAGATCCGTACGGTGCAAGAGCATTTTTGAACAATCACCCCGCATCTGACGTTGTAAAAGGTGAATACAGAGAAAACCTTATCCACGCAATGGAAAAAGGCAATGTTGAAACAAGCAACATCGAAATGCAACTCGCATTAATCGCTGACGGTAAATTGCACCCGCAAACAATGGCTGACTATTGGAAAGACGGTAAAATGTGCGACCAAATGGAAGCCGACATTGATATGATGTATGATTGCTATGCAAACGGAAAAAGCATTGAAGATACATACGTTCCGCCGGTAGCAACTCAGGCTGACGGTGTTAAAAATACTAAAGTCGGCGACGTTTTCCAAGTTGAAGGTCAAGACATGATTTTTGTCAAAGACGGCGAAGATTCTTCTCACCAATTAAAAGTTGATAAAGAAACATTTATGCAATTGTTCCCGCCGGCTCAAAGATTTGCTTGCAACCAATATGCAATCGGTGACTGCTATTGCGTTTCAACTCTCAACACTGTAATGGAAGATCCTCACGCAAGAGTTGCTCTTTATGATGCATTTGAACAAGACGGTGACAACATTCACGTTAAATATCCGAACGGAAAAGCAGACTATGTTGCTCACAAGGGTCAACTCGACAGTTCAACAAATCCCAAAATGATTATGCGTGGTGCTCAAGGTATGAGATTGTTGGAAGATGCATTCGGTCTTGAATTGCAAGTTAAGGCTGAAGACGATTTCAGAACAATCATGCAAGAAAAAATTGACGCTAAAAAAGCAGAATTCCAAGCAGAAACCGATCCGAGAGAAAAAGCAATCATGAAAAAAGATTGGAACGGTATGAAGAAAAGATTGGCTGATTTTGAAGAATCAATGGCTGATCCGAAAAACAAAACCGTTGTTCTTCGTGACGACACAGGAATTGATATCAAATATCAAGAAGATAGATACGGTATGAAATTCTCAGCATTGAAAACTGCTCCCGATGCAAAAGAATTTACAACTCAAAAAGAATATTACAGAGGCTCATTGGGCGGATATCAACACCAAGTTATGGACGTTTTGGGCTTTGAAGGAAAATGTTTGGATTCAGTTCAAGACAGACAAGCACTTCACGAATTAATCCAAGAACCCTCAGCAGGCAAATATATGCTCGCAGCAGGTACTTGGCCCGATGGCAGCAGAACTGAACAACCTGTTGCTAAAGACAAAGGCGTTTTCTCATTCCACGCTTACACTTTGGAATCTGTTAAAAACGAAGACGGTGAAGTCAGAGTTCGTTCTACTAACCCGTGGAACACAGGTTTAGACGCTGATTTGACAGAAAAAGAAATGTTTGAATTCTTCCAATTCGTTGAAGTTTACGATGTTCACGGATACAAAGGAATCAACAGACAAGACGCTAAAGAAGCGTAAGTTAAAAATTTTAAGAATCCCGTTCGCAAGAGCGGGATTTTTTGTTTAAATAAATTTATTTTTGTAATAAAATCTCTTTGTAGTCTTAAATCAAGAAAGATTGGAAAAAATGAAAATTACGGTAATCGGAACTGGTTATGTCGGCTTAGTTGCAGGAACTTGCCTTGCTGATATGGGAAATGATGTCATTTGTGTTGATAACGATGACAACAAATTAAACAAATTGAAGCAGGGGATTATTCCGATTTACGAACCCGGACTTGAAGAACTCGTAAAATCCAATGTTCAGGAAAAAAGACTTTCTTTCACCTCGGACATCGATTATGCCGTAAAACATTCTCAAGTTTGTTTCATAGCGGTCGGAACGCCCCAAGGTGAGGACGGTTCAGCCGATTTGCAATATGTTTTTGACGTTGCAAAATCAATTGCAAAATCAATGAACGGATACAAAGTTATCGTAAATAAATCAACCGTTCCCGTCGGAACAGCCGAAAAAGTTGCAAAATTGGTCAAAGAAAATACAGATTTTGACTTCGATGTCGTTTCAAATCCTGAATTTTTGAAGCAGGGAAATGCTGTTGACGACTTTCTTTCGCCCGACAGAGTAATTATCGGTTCAAATTCCGAACGTGCCACAAAAATTATGCAGGAAATCTACGAACCGTTTTTGAGAACGGCAAACAGAATTATTTTGATGGACGTAAAATCCTCAGAAATGACAAAATATGCCTCAAATTCTTTTCTCGCAACAAAAATTTCCTTTATGAACGAAATTGCAAATCTTTGTGAAAAAGTAGGTGCCGACGCAGAAATGGTCAGAGTCGGAATGACAACTGACACAAGAATTGGCAATAAATTTATGTTTCCCGGTTTGGGCTACGGCGGAAGTTGCTTCCCAAAAGACGTAAAAGCCCTAATCAGAACAGGAAACGAATTTGATTGCCCGATGAATATCATCGCAGCAACAAACGAAACGAACAAAAAACAACGTCAAATTTTTATAGAAAAAATCAAAAAACATTTTAACAACGATTTATCAGGCAAAACATTTGCCCTTTGGGGACTTGCTTTTAAGCCACAAACCAACGATATGAGAGAAGCACCGTCTATTTCAATCATCAACGCACTTCTCGAAGCAGGTGCAAAAGTTCAATCGTATGACCCGAAAGCAATCGACACGGCAAAAGCAATTTTCAAAAACAAAATTGAATATTGCAAAAATGCCTACGACGCCGTTATCGGTGCAGATGCACTTCTTCTCGTAACAGAGTGGAACGAATTTCGCCGTCCTGATTTTGACAAAATTAAATCTTTGCTCAAAACACCGATTATCTTTGACGGAAGAAATCAATACAACGCCCCAAGATTGCTCGAAAAAGGCTTTACTTATTATCAAATCGGTAAAATATAAAAAGGCATCTTATGAAAATCTTGAAAATCGTTTTTATCAACATTTTATTTTTAATCGGAATATTGATAATTGCCGAAATAGCCTCATTCGCAATGGGCTATAAAATGCAATACGCATTCATTATGAATAAAAAAGCCACTTTAGATTATATGGTTTCAAGATATTTTGTTGATGCATCAAGAGAATACTACGATGTACCAAACAAAAAAATGCGTCCGATTGCAGGTGAAAATTTCAAAAAAAATCCGATTATCCTCTTTGGCTGCTCGGTTACATACGGAAATTTGTTAAAAGATAATGAAAATTTTTCGGGAGTTCTTTCAAAAATCACAAAACGCCCCGTATATAATATGGCAGGTGACGGTTGGACTTTCGTACACATGCTGAAAAATCTTCAATCCAATCCGACAATTGAAAACATCAATCCTGACTACATTATTTATACTTACATAATCGACCAAAAAAGAAGATTATTCTTTTATCAAGGTTGGCCCCACGACACAGGATTGTACCTCAGATATAAAATCGACAGACACAACAAACTCGTCGAAGTTAAAGAAGAATACCCCCTCTATTGGCGTTCTGCGTTCATTAAAACTATGCAGATTTTTATTCAACAAGTTAACGTCCTTAATACAGAAAAAACATCAAAACTAATGCTCCGCATTTTGGACGAAAGCGTCAAAATTATGAAACAACGCTACCCTCACGCAAAATTGATAATGCTGTTGTATGACGATCCGGACTGCGAACGAGGAGCAAGAGAGATTTATGACAACAATTATTATCTCTCGCAAGATGAATTAAAAGCCATAAAAAATATGGGATTTGAAATCGTTAATATCGAAGAAGAAATGGGATTTCCGACTTGCACCTTTGACTACAAAATCGATAACCACCACCCGTCGGCAAAATTTTGGAATGAATTTACTCCGAAATTGGTTAAAAAATTTAATATGTAATTTTATCATTTTGAGAAACAAGAATGATTTGGTTGACTAAAGTCAACCCTACTTTCTACGTGGTTTAATCAAAAAGATATTCGGTTTATTGTCATTCAGAGCGAAGCGAAGAATCTTTATTGCTCGATGAAAATTTTGCTGACCTTGTCATTGCAAGGAGGAACGAGCGAGCAGAGTGCGAGGGCTTGGCGATGAAAAGACAAAGTCTTTGACATCGACAACCCGCAA
>CAKVJR010000146.1 GCA_934754855.1 uncultured Candidatus Melainabacteria bacterium | reverse complement strand
GGCCCACGTTTGCAGCATTATCCAAAAATTAGTCGTCGATGACCGAACTCAAGCGGCAGTCAAAGCCCTTAAAGAGGGTTTAGTTTAAGCAGATTGCCAAAACATCAGATTTTATGATACTATCCGATTAAGAGAATCGGACATGTTAATTAACCACAAATTTTACGCAGCATTTGCATCTAATGAATTTTTTGGCAGTCGCATCGTAAAAAGCCTTTACGACATTACGGGCGATATCCAATCAGCGTGGGAATGTGACCTGTCTGTTCTTTACAAAATCGAGGGTATTACCCCCAAAAAAGCAGACAATTTTTTAAAAATAAGAGATAAAATTAATCCCGACGAAGAACTCGAAAAACTTGAGGCGTCGGGTGTTTCTTTGTTAACTTTCGATGATTTGGATTATCCGGAACTTTTGACACAAATCCCCGACCCGCCGATGTGGCTGTATTTTCAAGGAAACAGAGAATTATTTAAATCAAAATACAATGTTTCCGTCGTCGGCTCAAGAAAAAGTTCCTCAACAGGAAGGGCAACGCTTGCAAAAATTCTTTCGGAATACAAAAATTCAAATCTTTGCATCGTTTCAGGACTTGCTCTCGGAATTGACGCAACAGCACATCAGGCAGCGTTGGACAATAACCTCGCAACAATCGCCGTACTTGGCTCGGGATTAAAAAATGTTTACCCGTCGAAAAATAAAGAACTTTTCAAAAATATTATTGAAAATAACGGCTTGGCTTTAAGCGAATACCCGATTTACGCAGAACCTATGGCGTACCATTTTCCGCTCAGAAACAGAATTGTCAGCGGAATTTCTCCCTGCACGCTCGTAGCAGAAGCGGCTCTAAAAAGCGGTGCCTTAATCACAGCAAGACTTTGTCTTGAACAAAACAGAGAATTAATGTGTATCCCCGGAGCAATCTCAAATCCTGCCACAGAGGGAATTTATAAACTTTTGAAAGAAGGTGCGGGAATTGTCACATGCGGAGATGATTTATTAAATATTATGGGTTGGGATTTAAAGAAAAATCAGCCCAAGACAACGGTTTCAGAAGGAAAAAACGAAAATCTGTCGGAAGACGAAAACAAAGTTTTGAACATATTACGTCAAGATTCTTTAACGATTGATGAAATTGCACTCAAAACGGGTTTGCAAGTCGATAATTTAATGATAATATTAACAGGACTTGAGATAGCAGATTACATAATTCAAACAGAAGGCGGAAACTACTCCGCTATATAACACGGACGAATAAAATGGCAACTAAAACTAAAGATACGGAATCTAAAAAAACTAAAACTACGGCAAAAAAGTCAACAAAAACAACGGCTTCAAAGACAACCGAAAAATCTGCCGCAACTAAAAAATCAACGACTAAAAAATCCGACAACGGCAAAGCACTTGTCATAGTCGAATCTCCCGCCAAAACAAAAACTATCAGAAAAATTTTGGGTGATGAATACGTCATTGAGGCAAGTTACGGACACATAAGAGATTTTCCGCCAAAAGTTTTGGGATTCGATGTTGCAGACAATTTCAAACCGACGTTTGAGATTATTCCCGAAAAAAAACAAGTTGTCAAAAAACTCAACGACCTTGCAAAAACCTGTGCAAAAGTCTATCTGGCGTCCGATCCCGACCGTGAGGGAGAAGCAATTGCTTGGCATGTCAGAGAAGTTCTTAATGTTCCTGATGACAAAATTTTCAGAATAGAATTTAACGAAATCACACCGAAAGCAATTACGCACGCTGTGGAAAACTTCAGAAACATTGACTATCAAAAGGTTAAAGCACAACAAACAAGACAAATTCTTGACAGACTCGTAGGTTACAAAATCAGCCCTGTTTTGTGGGAAAAATTGCGTAATAACAGACTTTCGGCAGGTCGTGTTCAGAGTGTTGCACTCAGAATGATTTGCGAAAGAGAAGATTTGATTGAAGCCTTTGTTCCTGAAGAATATTGGACAATTTCGGCAGATTTTGAAAAAGATAAAAAAACATATTCTGCGGAATTGGTAAAATATTTAGGCAAAAAAATAGAAATTAAATCGGAAGAAGAAAGCAATAACATTGTAAATTATCTTCAATCCCCCGATTTAAAGTACATTACGGACAAAATCACAAAGAAAAATTCAATAAAAAAACCTCAACCTCCGTTTATCACATCAACTTTGCAACGAGAAGCGAGCAACAAACTCTCTTACGGCGTTTCAAAAACGATGCAAATTGCCCAAAAATTGTACGAAGGTATCGACATTGGACAAGACGGACCGACAGGTTTGATAACCTACATGAGAACAGACTCTGTCCGAGTTTCAGACGATGCGAGAGATGCCGCTCACGAATTTATCGTAAATAATTTCGGCGAAAAATATTATCCCTCAACTCCAAACGTTTACACAAAAGGGAACAGCAAACAGGTTCAAGATGCTCACGAAGCTATCAGACCGACATATATTGCAAAAACTCCCGAAAGCGTAAAAAAATACTTAACAAGCGAACAATATCGACTTTATAAGTTAATTTGGGAACGATTTATGGCATCACAATGTGCAAACGCCTCTGTCGAAAACACCTCAATAGAAATTGCAGCAGGTGATTACACATTCCGTTTAGGTGCGTCAAAATTGCTTTTTGACGGATTTTTAAAAGTCTATACCGACTCGGAAGACACTCAAGAATACTCTGAACTTCCCGATTTCAAACAAGGTGAAACTCAAAAGTTGAAAAAACTTAACCCCAAACAACATTTCACCCAACCACCCTCAAGATTTAGCGAAGCATCACTCGTTAAAGCCCTTGAAGAGTACGGTATCGGACGTCCGAGTACATACGCTCCGATTATTTCAAAAATCCAAACAAAAGGCTATGTTGAAAAAATCGAAAAAGCACTCAAGCCGACCATTTTAGGCAAAACAGTATCATCTCAGTTAACAAAATATTTCAAAGAAATTGTTGACTATGATTTTACGGCGGGAATGGAAGCGAAATTAGATGAAATTGCAGAAGACAAACTCGTTTGGACAGACGTATTAAAAGACTTTTACGAACCGTTTGTAAAAATCGTAAATTCCGCAAGAGAAAATATGGAAAGAATTGTAATAGATTCTGGCAAAACTTGTCCGAATTGTGGAAAACCGCTTGTTGTCAGAACAAGTCGTTGGGGAACACAGTTCTTGGGTTGCTCGGGTTATCCCGAATGTAAAACAATGTTGCCCTTAAATGCCGACACAACTCAACCTACAGAACAACCCGTCGATGAAAAATGCGAAAAATGCGGCGGCGATATGATTGCAAAAGTCGGACCATACGGACCTTATCACGAATGTACCGCTTGCAAACACAGAAAAAGCGTTCAAAAAACAATCGGCGTAAAATGCCCCAAATGCGGTGGCGACATCATTGTCCGAAAATCAAAACGAGGCAGAATTTTCTATGGTTGCAACAAATATCCGAACTGCGATTTTGTATCTTGGGACGAACCGATTGACGAAAAATGCCCCAAATGCGGTTCGATTTTAGTTAAAAAAGTTACTAAAAAATCAGAAAAACATATTTGTTCAAACAAAGAATGTTCTTATGTAAAGGAAATTAAAAATGATTAAAACAGCACTTATCGGACACCCGCTCGGTCACTCACTTTCGGGTGCAATCCACACAGCAGGCTACAAATCAGTAGGTTTGGACGGAAAATATGACGTTATCGATGTTCCGCCCGAAAAACTCAAAGAAACAATCGAACGCCTTAAAAAAGAGGGCTATTCGGGATTTAACGTAACAATTCCCTACAAAGTTGATGTAAAAAAACAACTCAGTTTGTGGGACATGCTAGTTGATTATGCAGGCTGCACGAACTGTGTCAGAATTAAGCCGAACGGCGAAATGTATGGCTATAACACGGATATTTACGGATTTACTGAAGCAATCCCCGAAGAAATGAGAGCAAAATTAGAGGGCAAAAAGGCACTCGTTTTGGGTAACGGCGGTGCAGCACGTGCCGTTGCGGTGGCTCTTGTTATGATGAGGGTTGCAAACATTGATTTTCGTGTAAGAAGCCTTGAAAAATCAGCAGAATTAAAGGGTTTGATGGATACGAAATTCAAAAAAACAACTTGCCAAATTGTTCAAACTCTGACCGACGTTTCTGAATATTCAATCATCGTCAATACAACTCCTCTCGGCACAATTGGCGAAAACAAAGACAAAATGCCGATTGCAACCTCATTGCTAGAAAAAGCAAACAAGTCTGCCATAATCTACGATTTGGTTTATAATCCGACAGAAACTTTATACCTCAAAACGGCTAAAGAC
>CAKVJR010000145.1 GCA_934754855.1 uncultured Candidatus Melainabacteria bacterium | reverse complement strand
CGTTGGTGATGATGGCGGAAGTTCAGGTCGTTTGAGAGAAGAAATGGGCGTTTTGCCCCCCGGAGATATCAGAAACTGTATTGCGGCACTTGCTGACGATGATGATTTGGTAACAAAACTTTTCCAATATCGTTTCAAGAAAAATGTTTCTGAACTTGGCGGACACAGTTTTGGTAACTTGTTCATCACGGCAATGTGTGAAATTACAGGCGATATGTATAAGGCTGTAATTGAGTCTTCAAAGGTTCTTGCAATCAGAGGAAGAGTTTTGCCGTCAACTTTGGACGATATGAAATTGGTTGCGGAAATGGAAGACGGAACGATTATCAAGGGCGAGTCCGTAATTCCCGAATCAGGTAAAAAAATCAAAAGATTGTTTACCGACCCTGAACACTGTTTGCCTTTGGACGATGTTTTGACGGCAATTCGTGAGGCAGAATTGATTATTATGGGGCCTGGAAGCCTTTATACAAGTGTTTTGCCTAATCTTTTGATTAAAGAAATTGCAGAAGAAATTGAAAAATCGAATGCTAAAAAATTGTATATTTGTAATGTTATGACTCAACCCGGTGAAACGGACGGATTTACGGTATCAGACCACGTCAAGACGATTTTGAACCATGTTGAGAACAGAAAAATTATAGATACGGTTTTGGTAAATAATTATTTCCCCGAAGAAGCATTGGAGAAATATAAAGCAGAACATTCATACCCCGTTTTGGCGGATTATGATGAATTAAAAAAACTCGGAGTTAATGTATTCGAGTACAGATTGACTGATAATGACAGTTCAGGATACGTCAGACACAACCCCTCACGCTTGATGCGTGCGGTTTACTACTGGTACAGAAAGGCTGATAAACTCAAAGAACAACAGGAAAGTGAGAAAAAATAGTCTTTTTCGGGTAGTATAAATCTATACAGGCACAGTCCTCGGTTAATGAAAGCAAACAAATGGCTAATGCGTCTGTAAAACCAAAAACAACAGCAAAAAAACGACCAAAATCACCGACAGTTAAAACAAAACAAACTGCCAAAACATTTGCTATGCTTAAAAATACCATTAAGGCAACGCAAGTATTTTTAGGCTTTTACGGTTCGGCTAATTTGTTATTTTGGCTTGCTTACACGGCGAAGATAGTTAATTTGGAAGCGGGTTGGTATCTTGTATTCAAGCCTGCTTGGAGCATTGTTAATATTTTTTATACTTATAAACCTGTTGAGGGCAAGGACGATACGGATTTCACGGGAGTTGTCTGTGCAATTTGTTTAATTGTTATGACTGTAATTTTGAAATCGGTAACGGAGTATGTTGCCGAGTTGGAAGAGCAGGCAAAAATCGAAGATGCAAAAAGGCTTGAACGTGCGAAAAAGCGTGCTATGGCGGTTAAACGTACAAATGTAAAAACCAAAGCGAACGTTAAAAAGAGTGCCGATTCAGGTTTTGTCTTTTTGTTGGATATAGATATAAAGCAGGTTTCAGGATTTATTCAAGAGGAAGCACTTTCGCCCGAGGAAGTTGCGACGATTAAATCCAAATTTTTCACGGCACTTTTGCAAAACCTTAATCTTAATCAGGTTGTGCAAAAAGGCTATTATAAAAAGAAATTGTTTTTGGTTTATAAAAGTATCTCGTATTTTGATGATTTTATTTTTTATACGAGAGAAACCCTTAATTCTTTGTCGAAAGAATTTACTCGCCCGACGTTGAGAATTGACTTTTTGGTCGGAGTTAATACGATGACGCCGAGTGACGATATCAGGGCAAAATTGGACGTTTTGGACACTGTAAATAAATTGAGTTTGAAGAACGAATTTATTTGCACACAATCAATGCGTGATGCGTACGAATGTACCCCGAAACAGGCATACAGATTGGCGTCCAAGGGCGTTTACAACTTGTCAAAGAATTTGAATGTTTCTAATAATCAGGAAATATTCTCACTTAGAGAGGCTCAATAGTTATGGTTGAATTGAAAATTTTAAGATTAGAACACAATAAAGTTTTGCCGGAATATAAAACTGAAGGTGCGTCGGGCATGGATTTGTCGGCGGCTATTGATGAGGCGGTTACGCTTGCACCGCTTGAAAGACGCTTAATTCCGACGGGAATTAAAATTGAGTTGCCGTTGGGTTATGAAGCACAAATCAGAGCGAGATCGGGACTTTCGATTAAGCACGGTATAACTTTGATTAACGCAGTCGGAACGGTTGATTCGGACTATCGTGGAGAAGTTTGCGTTCCTCTTGTAAATTTGTCTAATGAAACTTATACGATTTTGCCTGACGAGAGAATTGCTCAGATGGTTATTTGCAAGGTCGAACAGGCTAAAATCGTCGTCAAAGAAGAACTTGAAGACTCAGAACGTGGTGAGGGCGGATTCGGTTCAACGGGAAAAGTTTAATTTTTCCAAAATTTATGGCGGTTTTTAAGTGACAGAAAAATTGCAAAAAATTTTATGCTTTTTGAAAAATCATCGTGAATTTTTGTTTGAAAAAACGAAAATTATTTTGGTGGTAAGTTTTTTGTTGCTTGGTGTTTTTGCCTGTGCAGAAATGTATTCCGCTGTGTTATTGTCGCATAGAATTATGATTGACCGAGGAATTGAGGCGAAATTTCCGAGCCGAGAATTTTTTAAAGAATTACGAAAAAATATTGATTATTCTTCGTTTACGACTTTTGATGAAAATTACCGCTATGAAGAAGACGATTCTCCAATGGGGCATGAAATCAAGTACAGAAAGCCTGTCGGGTTAAATTACAATAAACGCCCGATAATATTTTTCGGCTGTTCGTGTACATTCGGTTTAGGGGTGGAAAAGGATAAAACTTTGCCTGCGAAAGTTTCGGAGTGCTCTCATCGTCCCGTTTATAATTTTGCTCTCAGCGGTTGGGGTATTCAGCATGTTTTGTGGGTTTTGAACAATGAGAAAAAACTTGACGAGATTAAAAATCCCGAGTATGCGATTTATGTTTTTATTGTTGACCATTATCGAAGAGCGATGTCATCGTTTCCTTATGCGGAAGTTCCGATGAGTTTGACGCTTTATTCCGAAAAAAACGGTAAATTTGAAAAAGAAAATTCTTACCGAAAAATTTATTATCGCTCGTATTTTTATAGGTTATTAAGCGAAAAAATCGGTTTTTGGAAAAGTAAAATGCCCGTTTTTCAAGCCTATAAAGAGGATAAGATTGTTTCTTTTTTGAGAGAAGAAAACAGAATTTTGAAACAAAAATATCCCGATATAAAATTTGTTGTTTTTGTTATGACGGTTGAAACTGATGAAACTTCACTTGAAAAGAAAATTGAAAATGCAGGTATAACGGTGGTTGACGGCAGAAAAATTTTTGATGAAAAAACTAATGGCGAACAGTATGATGAAAATAAATGGGAACAGCCTGACGGACATCCGAATGAAGAATTATTTTCGCTATTTGCCTCTGAATTGGTGAAGAAATTGGATTTGTAAACACAAAAAACGAGAAGTCGCTGTGACTTCCCGCTTTTTTCTTAAAAATAGAATTATTTTCTGTTAATCCAAATAAAAATTCCGATAATCGGTAATGCACAAACGAGAATTACGGGAAGAGGTAATTTCACGATTTGAAAACCTGTAATCAAAGAAGTTACAACGAAAATAACCGCAATATTTGCCGTTAATTTATTCAATCCCGATTCTGCACTTTTTTGTGAAGAAAAGATATTTGCCATACCGCCGATAGCACCGAGTCCATCGCCTTTCGGTGAGTGAATTAACACCAAAATGATGAGCAATATCGCAGAAATTATTTGAACTATCCAAAGTAATGTAAGCATTTTTAACTCCGTAAATTGTCTTTATGTACTGATTTTATCATAAAGAAAAATTTTTTGTTTCACATTTTCTTCGTCAATATTTTTCAAAAGGATTTTTTTTAATCTCGATTTGTCGCCCGAAACCAACTCCACGCTTGATTTTGAGAGTTTAAATGTTTCTGATAAAAAGGATAAAAGTTTTTTATTTGCCTTATTTTCGTTTGGCGGGGCGGAAACTTTGATTTTGACGTATTCGTCGCAATATCCGATAAAATCGTCTTTTGATGAATTTGGGGTTAATCTTACCGCTAAAACGATTCCGTTATCAACTTTTTTTATGCAATTCGGTGAAATATCAGTCATAAATTTCTCTTTTTTTATTAAATTATAAAACAAAATAATATTTTTTAAAAAGTGGAAAAATAAGCGGAAATATTATACAATACGTTTGAGGATTTTAAAATGAACGAACAGACAATAATTTCAAAAATACATGAGGCTTTGGTTGAACAAGGTCGCCCGCAGGAAGAAATCGATGAAATTCATAAAGCGTATGAATTTGCGAAAAAACTTCACGAGGGGCAATAT
>CAKVJR010000144.1 GCA_934754855.1 uncultured Candidatus Melainabacteria bacterium | reverse complement strand
GACAGAAAAGGGCATACTAACTGGGTTACGGGTCAAATGTTGGCTATCGTTCCCCCCGAATATCAATATTATCTCGGACAATTGGATGAGTTCTACAAGGGAGTGGAATCGGGTCACAAAAAAATCGAAAAAGGTTATATAGGAAAGTTGTACGGTTGGGATATTTTGGTATCAAACGACCTTGCAAGAAACGCTGACGGTAGCGTATACCCGTTATTCGGTATAAAAGGAAGAACGCTTGCAGGTGGTGTGACTAAAGACCTCAATATGCAGCACTATGTCCCTGAGCGCAATTTTGACACAAATTACAAAGGTTATTCTTTGTATGGTGTAGGTGCGCCGAGGGCGGATTTCTTGGGTGCGGTTAAGGTCTCAGCACCGTTAAGCCTTAATTTGGCAACAACTCAACCGTAGTTTTGGAGGGATTATTCCCTCTTTGTATTTTTAGAAAAAAGGAGATTCAAAATGGCAAGAGATACAGTAACGGTTCTTCTTCCTACAACAGATGTTACAAAATCTGTTCAAGTCGGGGAAATCGTAAAAACAGCAGTAACACAAGCAAATGGCATAAATATTGCTAATGCTTTTAAAAACAAGAATAATTCATTGGAAATTTTTGTCGAAAACACCACAACTGCGTCAAATGTTGCAGCAGCCAGTACGTTAACAATCAAAAAAGGTGACAAATACCCGAATTCAATGCTTGGGGATTTGACGGTCGCTATTGGTGCAGGAAAGACAGTCGCAATTGAGTGCTTGGATATGTCTCGCTTTGAAAAAACAGACGGTTCGGTAGACTTGGATTTTGCAAGCGGGTTTACCGGCAATGTTTGGGCAGTCGCAAAGCGCGCAGGTATTCTTCCTGCAAACTTGCAATAAGTTTAAGAGAGGGGCAACCCTCTCTTTTTTGAAAGGAGATGCAATGAAATATACGAAAATAAAATATGTTCCAACCGGTGTAGTGTTTAATCTGCCAACGGTTGATGCGGAAAAAATCTTTAAAACAGATAGGGGAAATTTTGAAATTGTTGACGGAGAAATAATCCCCGAAACAACTCAACCGCAAGTCGAAACATCTACGTTTGCAAAAGTTGTTGTCGACCAAAAAGATAAAAAAGAAACTAAAAAAGATAAAAAAGAAACTAAAAAATGATAACTTTTCTGGATTTATATAACAAAGTTTCGGGGCAGGCTTGGTCAATGTTCGACGGGGAAGTTGAATCCGCCGAAGAATTTGAAACATCTGTAACGTCCTCGATACAAAAAGCATTAGGCAATCTTTGGTGCAGTCACAAGTTTTCTTTCACCCAAAAAACTATGTCTTTCAAAACAACAATCGGTTGTTCAAATTACCTGTCTCCCAACGGAAACATTATCAAGAAAAATGTTAAAGGGCAAACGGTATATGCAATCAGGTGCGAAGATAATTACCTCGAATATGACGAATTTTGCGATGAAGACAATACCGAATTCGGAAAACCGTCACATTTCTGTATAAAAAATGATGAAATAGTTTTATCACCTATTCCCGACAAAGAGTATGATATAAGCATAGAATACAATTCAATATTTTGTGCGAAGTCAAAAGACGGGTTAGAAAAAGCGGTTTTGGAAGAAGAAGACGATTATATTGATATTCCCGTCAAATACGAAAGACTATTTTTAAATGCGTTGTTGCCATACGCAATGACGTATGCAATCGCAAATGAGACCGACGAAAACTATTCTGCATACTATAAACAATATCTTGCGGCTCTTGAATTACTTCTCGACAAAACAGAAGTTGTTCAGGTAAAAAGAAAATACGGGTGGAAATAATGAGCACTTATACCCAACTTTTATGTAACAGATTTGGAGGAATTAGAGAACGTAACGCAAGTTTTTCGGAAGAACTTATTACCGCTCAGGATTTACAGAATGTGGAGTTGTACCACACGGGAATTAATGGCGGTGTGGGAATAAGGACCACCAAAGGGAATGTTTCAATTGCTAATATTGATACTTCTTCAAGGATAATCAAAATATTTGAAAGTATACAAAAACAAAAAAGATATTGTTTAGTCTACTCGGAAAACGAAAGTAGCGGAAAATTATCATTGTTCGACCCTGAAAAAAGAACTTTTTCAACAATAAAAGACAATTTGAATGTCGCAGGAAAAGCAAACGGTTTTGATGTTTCTCAAGGTTGGTCGGATTTATTCTTTTTCACAAATGGCAAAAATATGTTCACGGTCGAGATTAACGAGGAAAATAATTCTACTACAAGCAAGGTCGTCGATTTTGCGCCAAAAGATACCGAAAACAACAATGTAAAAGGCATAATTGCTGCGGTTTGGAATAATCGCTTATGGATTGCAAGCGAAAATGTAATTTGGTATTCGGTAATGTCAGACATTTACGATTTCTCTACACACGATTCTGCTACGGTCACGTCCGCAGGATTTATAAATCTGCTAAAACCAATTACCGCCATTCACGAGTATTTGGGTTCATTGGCGGTTTTCTTTTCTGACAGTTCGGTGCTAATAAGCGAATCAAACGGTTATTTTTCGGTTGCGGAAGAAAGCCCCGGAGGGTGTGCGGGGTACGGTTCTTTGGTATTCCACGATACAGACTTGTTTTTCTATGATGATACAAAAAAATCTGTTTTTTCTTTTAAACAAGTTATTAACGGCGAAAAAACATTAGGCGAAAATGTTGCAATAGAAATTCAGAGCATTTTAAATGATATAAATTCGGAAAAATTAGACGAAATTCAGGCATATTCTGTATTTATTAAAGAAAAGAATGAAATTTGGTGGATTTTACCCGGCAATACAGAATATTCTGTTATTCTTATTTATGATTATTTAAAAGGTGCTTGGATAAAAAGAAAATCACAGAAGATAAATTCAATCAGTATAATAAACGGAATTTTGTATTCGGCAGGTAATTGCGGAGATATATTAGAAGAATATACTTCGGATTTGTTTAATGGTAAATACATTGAGCATTTCTATAAATGTTCTCCGTGTAATTTGGGCGCAGACAATACTTTGAAAGTTTTGGCTTTTCCCCCTCGTGTTACTTTGGATATGCCATATCTCAATCAGTTTTTCGTAAAATATGTCAAAAACTACAACACATTAAAAACTCCAAAAATTAAATTCATAAAATCGAAAATCAAAAACTTTTTGATTTGGGGTTCCGGTATTTGGGGTAAAGATTATTGGCTGGATACAAAGGTTAATTTAATAAGCAAATTTCCGAGCGTAACGTTTAAAACGCTTGAAATAACAGTATATACAACTGCGGAAAGACAATCTTTTTCTATTAAAAAAATAGAATTTAGCAAAATAAAGGTAAAACAAGTATGATTAGAGTTCTTATTTCCGGAGATAAAAACTTTAATTTTAAAGAATGCAAAAAACTTTTTGCAAAAAACAAAAAACTCATTAACGATAACCGAAAATTCAGAGATATTGTAGAAAGTACATTTTTTTACTCATTTTTTGACAACGAAAAGCATATAGGTTGCATCTATTACTATCTGCGAGGTGACAAACTGTTTGTTAACGCATTTGCAAACAGACATACACACGAAATTAATATCAAATGCTTAAAGAAATCTTTTGAATGGTTTAATTGCGATATTTATGCAGAAACAAGGCACAAAACGGCTATTTATTGCCTATACAAATGTGGCTTTAAGAAAATTGGAGAAAATATTTACAAATACGAAAGGTAGGAAAATATGGGCGGCGGTTCTTCTTCTTCGTCAAGTTCTAAAACAAATTCGGATACTACATATAAAAATACAACTACTTCAAATCCTTACGTCGTATCTAAAACAACAAACTCAGGCACGGAAACAAAATTACAACCGAACACGGCGCTGAAAAGTGTTTTCGATTTTTCAAACGCTAATATGGGAAAATTGTTGAATGAATATTTAAACCCGACGCTTGATTCAACAACCAATAAGGCAAAATTGAACGAGTTCAACAAACAACAAGCGCAAAACCTTGAAAATAATATCATTTTACCGTTAGCAAGACGAAATATGATAAGAAGTTCTCAGGCAACTGATATGTATAACAATCTCAACAATCAGGCTGCCGATTATGCAAACAGTTTATTGGCAAATAGTCAAAACGATACGGCTCAAATCATCACAAACCTTATGAATTATGCATTACAAGGTTACAATGTCATTTCCGGAAACCAAGCACAATCTCTTAACACATCTGCAGGAAATGCAAGCAAGAGCAGTAGCAGTTCCGGTAAATCAAGTTCAGTATCTTATGGATTGTAGGCGGTGCGCAAATGGATATTAACGAGTTAATTAATTTATATGTTCAGCAAGAACTTCAAAACCGACAACAACGAGGGTATGACCCTATCGGAAGAGTACAAAAT
>CAKVJR010000143.1 GCA_934754855.1 uncultured Candidatus Melainabacteria bacterium | reverse complement strand
TATTTTCGGGTTTAATGCAAGTATTTATAAAAATCGCTCATAACCCTTGCAATCAGGGCATTCTACATGATATTTCAGCCTTAAGATATTGTTAACATTTCTTAATATTTCACCCTAAAAAGGGACAAAAAAAATCATGAAAACCCTCGCCTTTACATGGTTTTCATGATTGCCTATATTTGTGAAAAATAATATAAATGTATTAAATTACATATATGTAATAAAATCTGACATATTTAGAGCCAAAAGATTTTTTATTTCAGCAAAATTATTTGTTTTAGCGAAAACAATCGCAAAAATAGGATTATTTTTGTAGTCAATTTTTCTGACGACAAGCGGATTTGAGATATTTTTCAAATATTTATCATAATCTACATTTAAAATATTTTTTTTATTAATACTGTTTGGAACATCGCCGATTGTAAAATAGTATATTGAATCGTCTTTTTGGGACAAAATTTTTTCCCAATCAGGTTTTTGCTGATTTAAAAATGCTTCGTAAATATTCACGCCCCAAGCAAAATAAGAGATATCCGTAATGCACCAACCGCAAAATCTCAAGGGATTAAGTTCAATCGGAATAGCGGTTTTGCCGTCATATCTGAGTTCTAAGTGGAAAGGAAAATTCTTATAATTTGCAACTTTTCCGATTTTATCCAAAAGTTCCTTAAAAATCGGCAAATGCTTTGTCAAGATTGACTTTGAGGTAAAATATACTCTGTCAGAAACATCTTTACCATCAAAAAACGGGTGCATATATATATTTAATACCGTCGCCTCACCGTTATCGTCAAAGTAAGCATCGACGGCAAATTCGTCGCCCTCAATCATTAGCTCGATTATAAATTTATCCGTATCAACAACATTAAGCGGGAAAATTCCTTTAATTTTATTAATCTCTTCATCAAGTTTTGCAGAGGTTTCAGACCACTCCAATTCGTTTTGAACAGGAAAAACGCCAAAACTCAAAAAGCCGACAGCAGGCTTTAAAATCAAAGGGAACTTTAATTCTTTTGTTGAAATATTTTTTATTTCAGAATAAGAAATTTCTTTGAAAAAATAATCAGGAAAAATTTGCTTAATAGCCGCACGAAAACTTGCTTTATTCTTTGAAAGTGCAATCATATCAACAAGTTTTGAGCCTTTTAAGTTGTTCAAAATCCAATCAATAGAATTTTCAGAATTTGAATAAACAAGTTCATTTTTGGCAATTTCTTTCGCCTTATCTGAAGAAATCAACTCGTTTTCAGAGAAAAATTCTCTTGCGACCTCATTATCAAGTACAGAAAATTTATTTTTTTTAATTGTTTCGACCAAAAAATCAGAAACATACGGTTTTTCTAAAATAATCATATTTCACCTTTAAAATGTAATATCATTAAGTTGGAATTTAATAACTTTTGACAAATCAGCAATCGAAAGTTGAACCTGATAGCCGATTTTGCCCGCACTAAAAATTATAGTGTCAAAATTTTGAGCAGAAGAATCAATTATCGTTGTGAAAAACTTTTTCATTCCGACAGGAGAGCAACCGCCATGAATATAGCCCGTCAAAGGCAAAAGTTCCTTCGACTTTATCATCTCGACATGCTTTTCGCCAACCGCTTCTGCCGCTTTTTTCAAATCAAGTTCCGAGCAAACAGGCACAATAAATACAAAATAATGCCCTGATTTACCGATTGTCACAAGAGTTTTGAAAACCTGTTTCGGGTCCTGACCGAGAACCGTTGCAACGTCAATCCCGCTGATAGCGTCTGTTTTCGCATAACAATGGCTGACATATTTAACCTTTTTTTGGTCTAAAATTCGCATTACATTTGTTTTTTCAATATTTTTCGACATAATAGCCTCACTATTTTTCGATAACCGTCACTCTGCCCTCACGAACAGCATCAATATATTTGTGTTTTTTCAAATATTTTAAAACAATATCCTGTTCTTTTCCGACAAGTTGAACATTTTTTGCGTTTTTCAAAATCGATTTTGTTCTTTTATCAAGGAATAAATATCCAGCAATTACGCATTTAACAGTGCTTTCCGAGGAGGGATTGACTGAATTAATCGTCCTAATTGGATTATTTTTCTTATCCGTCAAAACAATATCCTTAACACAAATAGTGTTTTTATTTTGAGGATTTTTAACGGTTTTATCAACAACATATTTCATGCCATGAACCTGTATCATCTGCGAATTATCTGTCGTCATACTCGTTAGAGCCTCGGTGTTGAGCAAGTCAACAAAATCTTTTTCGGTTAATTCAGCATAAAACATTTGACCGTTAAACGGGAGCATTGAATATTTAACCTGATATGTGGTAATTTCGCCAACAAGACCTCCACGCACTGTCGGAGAGTGAACCAATACCACATCAGGATTTTTACCCTTAGCAGCCTCAAAAGCAGCGTCACACAAGAGATTTGCAGTCGGATTTTCAAGGTTGCGTTCTTCTGTTGTTCCGCTTGACACAAATGGTGTTTTCGCTACTGCAACGACCTTATCAACCCCCAAAGCCTTTTCAACAATACGCTGAATTGTTTTATCCGTCGGAGCATTTTTGTCTATTCTGATATGATTGTTACTGATAGTGTTTTCCTTACTGTCAGTTAAGATAACACCATTAGTGTTAAATTTTACTTTGAGATTTCCGATATCACGGGCAGCACCGTTTGTTTGAACAATCACAACAGGTTCGCCCCTTTTTGACATAACTAAATTCGTCAAATGAGTTTTATCGACATCTTTTGATTGTATTCCGTCGATTTCAAGGTGAGTATGCCCGCCTAAAATAACATCAATACCCTCAGTATTTTTTGCTATTTCAAGGTCGCCGCCATCACCGAAGTATCCCAAATGGCTGACCAAGATAATCTTGTTAACGTCCTGTTCTTCGAGTTTTTGAACCTCTGCATTAAGAGCAGCCGCTGTACCTTTTGAGTCATAAACAGAAACTTGGTTGTCCTTATCAAACAAACCCAAATTTACGCCAATCGGTGCCGCCCCAATAAAACCGTATTTTTCACCATTTTTTGTCAAAACATACGAACTGAACAGTTTATTTTGATTTTTCAAGGTATTAAGCGGGTTTCCGTCAGGAATGTCCATATTTGTCATCAATGTCACAAATTTACCCTTAGCAAGTTCTTTAGAAAGTTGAAGGGAACCGTCATCGAACTCGTGGTTGCCAAGTGTAAAAAGTTCAACACCTGCAATATTTAACAACTTAGTCATTGCAGCATTTCTTTTATGGTTTCTGCCGATATACATATCACCTTGGGTTGAAATAAGTGTCGTTTCAGGATTTTCAGACTTTTTTATTTTATTTAATTCTGTTATCAATTTTCCTAAATTTACAAGTTCGCCGTGTGTATCATTTATATAATAAATGTTCAAATTAGCGGTTGAATTGCCCTTACCACAATCAAAAACACTATTAGTGCTATCAGCAAAAACACTGTTTCCGACAGCAAAAACCGAACTTAATATAATAGTTGAAAATAATTTTTTATAACTCATAAAAACCTCGCTACCTACAAATATTATACAAAAATCAAGAAGAAATGAATGTTAAGATTATGTAACATTCGTCAAAAAACATGCAATTTAAAATATTCAGAGTCTTAAATACAGAGTAAGTGTGATAAATTATTAGAAAGTGTGTATTTATGGTTATTTCGGCAGTATCAGCGTTGAGTTTTAATACAATCAACAATGAACAAAAGACTCAGGTTGATAAAAAGGCAGCCCCTAAAGCAATTCAGCCTCAAATGCCGGAAGCAAACTCAGGCGATGCACTTCGTTCATATTTTATGGGCGGTAATGCCGTATATTTCGGTTTTAACTGCTCGACAGGCAAGTTTGTAACAAAACAAATTGCTGATGTTCCTTGCTGTTGCTGTGGTGGCAGAATGATTTTACAAAAAGATGTTGACAGAGTTTCTGCATCATTCGCAAACAAGCGTGGTGAAGCACTCGCCGACAAAATCAACAAGGACAGAGATTATTTCAAAAACAACCAAGGTGCAATTGCAGGCATGATTGCTATCGAAGCAGCAAAAAATCCTCAAATGGACGCTCAAGAAGCAGTTTACAGCATTGCAGGTGATTTCAAAGGCAAACTTCAAGATTATTGCACAGGCGTTTTGAACTCAACAAGCGAACTTGCAAAATCACAATTAGGCGACAACAACCCAGTTTCAGACTTAATCGAAGTTGAAAAACAAAAGGTTGCTTCAGGAAGAATTGACAGAGTTAAATTTACCGACAAATTAGTCAGAATGGAACAATCAGGCAAGATTGACCCTCTCTCATTTGAATTAATCATCAATTCGGCTATGGAACTTCCGCAAAATGACGAATTAGCAAGAAAAGAATTTACAAGAATCCAAAATCAAGACAATCATTCAATTTTTGATGAATTATTAAGAGAATCAACT
>CAKVJR010000142.1 GCA_934754855.1 uncultured Candidatus Melainabacteria bacterium | reverse complement strand
GAGGTGCGATTTGGCAGCAGAGTATGATTTATCGGTGGTTATTCCTTGTTTGAACGAAGAAAAAACAATCGGAATTTGCGTTCAAAAGGCATGGGATTGTATTCAAAAATATTCTGTTAATGCGGAAATTGTCGTTTCCGATAACGGCTCAAGCGACAAGTCCGTTGAAATTGTTGAAGGCTTCAATAACCCCAATATCAGGGTTGTGCATTGTTCCGAAAAAGGCTACGGTAATGCTTTAAAATCGGGCTTTTCCGCCGCAAAAGGAAAATATATTCTTATGGGCGACGCTGATGATACTTATGATATGGCAAAGATAAATGAATTTTATGCAAAGGCTGTTTCTGACGAAAATATTTCTATGGTTATCGGCTCGAGATTTCGGGGCGGAATTGAGAAAGGTGCTATGCCTTTTTTGCATAAATATCTTGGAAACCCTGTGATTACAATACTTATCGATATTTTGTTCGGAACAAAAATTACCGATTCTCAATGCGGAATGAGATTGTTCAAAAAATCAGATTACGAAAAAATTAATTTTACCTCTGAGGGAATGGAGTTCGCTTCGGATATTATTATTGAATTTTCAAAAAATAATATGAAAATTGTCGAGATACCCACGACATTGAGCAAGGATAAAGCGGGCAGAAAACCGCATTTGCGAACGTTTCCTGACGGATATCGTGTTATAAAATTTATTTTGAAAAAGCGTTTTTGCAAATAAATATTTATAAAAATTTATTTTGAGTGTTAAGACTGTCATGTTTTTAGTATGATGTAATTAAAGAGGAAAAAATAATGACAGACGTATATTTAGGAATAGATGTCGGCTCGGTAACAACCAAGTTGGCAATGGTAGATACAAACGGACAACCTGTTGATTGTTTTATGATTAGAACTTCAGGTCAGCCCGTAAAAGCCGTTCAGTCAGGTATGAAAAGTCTTTATGCACAAGCAAAAACAGACTATAACGTTCTTGGCGTCGGCACAACAGGTAGCGGAAGAAACCTCGCAGGTGCGTTGGTCGGTGCTGATATTATCAAAAACGAAATTACCGCTCACGCAGTTGCCGCAAGCACTTACGTCCCTGATGTTCAAACAATTTTGGAAATCGGCGGACAAGACAGTAAAATTATCATTCTTCGTGACGGTATCGTTACCGATTTTGCGATGAACACTGTATGTGCGGCAGGTACGGGCTCTTTTCTTGACCAACAGGCATCAAGATTGAATGTTCCGATTGAAAACTTTGGCGATGTTGCACTTCGTTCAACTTCTCCTGCTCGTATTGCAGGTCGTTGCGGTGTTTTTGCAGAAAGTGATTTGATTCACAAACAACAATTGGGCTACCCTGAGGAAGATTTGCTTTACGGTCTTTGTCAGGCTCTTGTAAGAAATTATTTGAGTAATTTGGCATTGGGTAAAGAAATTTTGCCGACGGTAACGTTCCAAGGCGGTGTTGCAACGAATAAGGGCATGGTTAAAGCCTTTGAAGAAGCGTTGGGAATGAAAGTGACAGTTCCCGATAACCACCAAAATATGGGTGCAATCGGTGCGGCACTTCTCGCTATGGAAAATCACCAATTCACGGGTGAACCGACGAAGTTTAAAGGTCAACATGTCGGAGATATGAAATTCAATTCACAAACCCGTCAATGTAACGGTTGTTCAAATAACTGCGAAATCGTTACTATTACGGAAGAAGATCCCGATAATCCGCTTAAAGAAGGTGAAAAACCGAAAATTATCGCACGTTGGGGCGGTACTTGCGGAAAATGGGATTTGGCATAATAAATTTGCCGCATTTAAAATTTTAAATTTCAAAAAAAAAGACCTCTTTCGGGGTCTTTTTTTGTTAAATCGAGAATTTTCGTAACTGAAATTATCTGTTAATGATATTGATATAAACATTTGCCCAAACGCAAATTGCAAAAATGATAAATACCCAGCCCGAAAATTTCACGAGCATGTCTGTGTATTTTTGTATTTTTTGCAAGTTTTTCAGGAATGATGCGAAAAGTCCCGCTAAAATTACGATTAAACATTGTCCGAATGCAAAAGCAAACAGCATGAAAAAGGCTGAAACGTAGTCAGATGTTCTTGTTGCCATTGCCATAATAGCGAGCAAAATCGGGGACGAGCATGGTGCTGCCAAAAAGGCAAACAACATACCGATTAAAAACGGATACCAAAAACGGCTTGTGGAGTTTGATTGTGGAATTTGTTTTACGATAGTCGGAAGTTGCAGGTCAATTATTCCCGCAAGTTGTAAGCCTAGAACCATCAAAACGGAGCCGAAAATTATTATTAAAATCGGGATATCAAATCCGCCAAAAACTTTTCCTGCTGATGCACATAAAATGCCAATTATGCTCAAAATGCCTGACAAACCGAGTGAAAATGCCAATAATTTCAAGGCGATATCCGAGAGAGAATTATTTTTTGTTCCGCAAACATACGCCAAAATCAACGGCAAAAGAGCGATTGAACAAGGCGATACGGACGAGATAATTCCGCCCAAAAACGAGCCGATTATGTAATAAAATTTAATTCCCAAACTCATTATCTGAATGCCTTATTGATGTAGTATTCAAATTCATCATAAGGCATAGAGCCTTCCGTACGTTGTTTTACGACACCGTTTTCATCGATATAAACGATAGTCGGAACAACATAGATTTGATGTTCTTTAACGAGTTTTTGCGTTTCTGCTTTGTTTTCGGAAGCATTGATTTTAACGATATCAATTTTTTCGCCAAAATTTTTCTTAGCCTGCTCAATGACAGGTGCCATTTTTCTGCATTCACCGCACATCGGAGTTGAAAAAACAATAATCTGAGGTACGCCTGAACTTTTCGCAACGGCGGGATTTACTGCTTTTTCGGGATAAATTGCACAAAGTACAAAATAAATCACCAACGGTATTACGAATGACAATGATACAATAATTTTATTTTTCATAGTTCACCCCTTTATATATACAGAATAATAATAATAAAAAATTTTTGCAAATTTATTCTGCAAAAGGGTAATAAACTATATTAATTCTTCGGGTAAATAAAATTTGTTTTCTTGTAAAATTTCCCTAATCGATTTGTATGACTTAGTTCCGCTTGTGAGTTTTTGGTACTCTCTTATAATCGATAAAACATCGTCCGTCGTCAAAAGTATGTTTCTTCTTCCCTCAATATTTTCCAATATTCTTGCCATAAATACCTCTCTGCCAAAATTATCTGTCATTTTTGCAAAAAATAGAACATTTTTCCTCTAATTTCAGATTTTTAGTTTAAAAATAATTCTTAAAATTTGAACCGTGTTTACTACCCTATTGGGCTAAAAAGTCTAAACAATGCGGTAATTTCAATTTGATTTTCACCCTCATAGAATGATTTTGTAGAAAGAAAAGGATTTTAAAATGACTATTATGACTTCTCCAAAAAGCGAATTGACGATGTTCGATTCTCTTTTTATTGAAATGAGTATGAAAGCATGTAATCTTAAATGTAAACATTGCTATATCGATTTTTCTAATGAAAAACATGTAAAAAATTTTATCCATTTTGACAAAATTAAAGAGGCTCTTGCCGATTTGCAAAATGAAAATTTGAAATATATCCACTTAACAGGGGCTGAACCTCTTTTGCACCCCGATTTCAACGCTGTTTTGAGATATTGCCTCAAAAGAACTTCAACCGTAATTCACACAAACGGTTACAGTATTAATGATAAAAAGGCTCGTTTTTTCAAAAAAGTTGAGGAAGAAAATAATAAAGGTAACGAAATTATTATAAAACTCAGCCTTGAACACTACGACGAACGCACAAACGACGAAATTCGAGGTCGTGGCAGTTACCGTAAATGTCTTCATGCCGTCCAAAGTCTTTTGAAATACGGCTTCAACCCGCTCATTACGGTTGTAAATCATTTTGATGAAGATGAAAACGAATTGCGTGCAAACCTCAAAAATGTTTTTGATTCAATCGGTTTTTCAACCGAAGACTTTAATATTAATATTATTCCTCTTGTCAAAAAGAATGAATTTTCCGAACATTTGACCAAACCTGAACCGATTTACAGCAATCTTGATTGCTCTCGGGGAAGAATGTTAACAAGCCACGGAATTTATAATTGCCCTCTAACAACAGAAGATTACAGAGGTCGCTCGGGTGCCGATTTCAAAGATTATTCAAAATCAGCAATGCTCGAATCTCCCGCCTGCTCGTATTGCATGGCAAAACAAAAATTGTTCTTCGGTATAAATATTTAATTTGTTGTTTCCTCACCGTTATGGCGATACTATCTCCGCCATAACGGACTATTTTTCACTTTCCTTTTATTTTCCATAACTCAAAATCATGAAAACCATGTAAAGGCGAGGGTTTTCATGATTTTTTTGTCCCTTTTTATGGTAAAATATTAAGAAATGTTAACAATACCTTAGGGTTGAAATATCATGTAGAATGCCCTGATTGCAAGGGTTATGAGCGATTTTTATAAATACTTGCATTAAACCCGAAAATA
>CAKVJR010000141.1 GCA_934754855.1 uncultured Candidatus Melainabacteria bacterium | reverse complement strand
GACCCTGAAGCCCCCATAATCGCTACAAATTCACCTTTTTTGACAGTCAAAGACACATCATTCAACGCATTGAACGAGGTATCTCCCGTTTGATAGGTTTTTATTAAATGTTGTACTTCGATTACGTTTTCAGCCATTTTTCAGCCTTTTAATTAAAACATTCTCGGCGGTCCGCCTGCACGTTTTTTGCCTGTACGGACGGGCATAAGAACTTTTGTTCCTTCGGAAAGGTTATCTGATGTGATTTCTGTATAGTCGCTATCTTTCAAACCTGTCGTAACTTCAATTCTTTCGGGCCTTTTGCCGTTTTTAATCCAAACGCCCTGTTGTTGGAATTTTTCGGTAATGTTATCGGGAACATATTTCAATGCAAGGTTCGGAACGCACAAAACATCGTGTTTGTCCTGTGTGATAATTGTTACATTTGCACTCATTCCGGGTTTGAGAATTTCCTCGTCATTGTTGACGGAAACGATAACCGTGTAAGTTGTTACGTTTGAAACGGTTGTCGGATTTAAGCGGACTTGAGTAACTGTTCCGTTGAAAGTGTCATCGGGGTAGCCGTCGAGGGTATATTCAGCCTTTTGACCCTCTTTGATTTTTCCGATATCGGCTTCCGAAACGCTGACTTCGATTTGCATTTTCGTCAAATCTTCCGCAACGACGAACAATTCAGGAGTTTGGAAACTTGATGCAACAGTTTGACCTTCGTCAACCGCTCTTGAAACAACCACGCCGTCAACAGGTGAGATAATTTTTGTATAATACATATTCGTTTGGGCTGTGTCTAAATTTGCCTGTGCCTGATTGATATTCGCCTGCATTGCCGCAAGTTCGGACTTACTCGCTACATAAGTCGCATAAGCGGATTCGACTTCGTCCTTGGAAACATAATGCTTTTCGTACAATCTTGCATAACGTCCGTAATTTGCTTTGTCATAATTCGTTTTGGCTAAAACCTTGTTATAGTTGGCTCTTGAGTTATTTAAATCTGCTCTTGCTTTATCAACAGAGGCTTGAAAAAGTGATGGGTCAATTTCCGCAAGAACTTGTCCTTTGGTGACTTTCGAGTTGTAATCCGCATAAATTTTATAAATTCGACCGGAAACCTGAGCACCTATATTGATTGAATGAACGGGGTTTACCGTTCCCGATGCTTCAACGGTTTGTGACATATCACGTTTTTCGACCGTTGCTATTTGTGTTTCGTTTTTCTTTTCTTTTTTTGGAATTATCGCCAAAATTCCCGCTATCGTCAGCAAAATTGCAAAAAATATAATAATTTTTTTCTTCATTATCTTATACCTATCGCTTTGTTAAGCATTGCAAGAACTTCGTTGTATTCGCAAATTACATCGACATATTCAAGTTGTGCAGTGTAATATTCGTGAGCCGCTTTTTGAAGTTCGATAAAGTTGCCCGTTCCGACTGTATAACGACCGTCAGCAAGTTGTAAATACTCCAATGAACGTTCTATTTGGTCTAATTTAATATTGATTTCGTTCGGAAATTTCTTCATCCAACCGCACTTATCTCTGATATCCCATTCGTTGTCGATAAGATAAGTTTCCGTGTCGTTTTTAGCCATATCAAGGTTTGCTCTTGCCTCTTCAAGTTTCGTTTTCATATACATTGCATTGACGTTTCCAAAACCGAATTTTACCCCGACATCAAAACCGTTTGAAACAACTGCTGATGTGTTTTTGAGATTATATCCCAAACTCAAATCCACATCGGGGTTATACATTCTTTTAACGCCTTTGAGGTTTTCTTCGGCAGCACTCTCAATCAGTCTGATTGCAAGCACATACGGATTTTTTTCTCTTGACTCGCTCAAGTACCAGTCAACGTCATGGGGTAAAACGAGAAAGTCCTCTTTTTTGTTCCCTAAAATATTTGCTTTTCTGATTCCTTGGGTCAAAACAGTGTTGAAATCAGGATTTTGCGGTGATTTTGACAAATCTGTTTCATATTTATAATCCATCAAAAGGTCAAAAGTTTCAGTGGGTGCAAAAACATACTGGTCAGGGCATTCCGACCAATACATTTTATTCTTCAAAATCATTACTTCGGTAAAATATGTGCTGTATGCTTCGGCAAGGCTGAATTTTGCATTGTTTAGTGCAACTTCAGCATCAACAACGTCAATTCTTGATTTCAAACCTTCGTTGAAAAGTGCGGTTGCACGGTCAAAATTCAACTTTTGAATAGCCGTGTTTCTCTCGTTAATCATTACTTTTGCCCAATAATTAAGGCATTTGTAATATGAAATTTTGACATCATAAGCAGTTTGAATATAAGCATATTCAAGGTCTAATTCCGCCGCACGTTTGTTGTATTTATCGGCATTTAAAGTGGCATTCATTTTGCCGAAATCCCAAATTTTTTGGCTCAAACCGACTGTTACGCCGTGATAATTTTTTGAATTATCCCAACCTCTGTCGTTTTGAGAGATGTAATAGCCTGTATTTGCCGACAATGACGGGAAGTAAACCGATTTTGTCTGACCGATTTTGCTTTTTGATTTCAAAACGTTATTTTGTGCTTTTTGAATTTTCGGGCTGTGGGCAAAAGCGTATTCCAAACAGTCCTCGAGGGTGATTGTCGAACCGCCCTGCAAATTATCCAAATCTTGGATAGCATAAGCCTTTTCGGCTCCGCAGACAGACATTGCCGCAATCACAACTAAACATAATCTTACCAAATATTTTTTCATAATAAAATTATTATATATGAATAAGAATTTTTGGCAACAAAGGCTTTAAGCGTTTGGTTTTCTGAAAATACCGTTCTTAATTTCAACGGTTGAAGAATGTTTATTGACAGAAGATTTTTGAGTCTTTAAACTGCAAGTTGCGGCTTTTTTCATAAGAGATTTGTCACAATTAAAAATAAACCATTGATAAACTAACCTTTCATCTCCCCCTAAACTTCCCAAAACCTTTATCCCGTCACGTAATCTGAATGATGCCTCTAATGTTGCTATTCTTACCACAAATAATATCTCTCTCGGATTTTCCGCATTAATCGAGAATTTCAGCCCCCGATATTTCATTAAATTTTGGTTATTTTCCCCCAAACGCATATATCTGGACTTTTCTTTCAGGATAAAATTTTTCAGTCCGTTCTGTAAAATATACAGTTCTTCTCTTTCAATATAAGCCATTCCTGTAACATATTGCCACTTTTTTCTAAAATTTAACAGTTTTTGTGTTATTTTTATGTTATCTTAATTTTGTAATACAAAGAGGCAAAGAAAATGACAAATATCAATGATTTACCGACAGTTTATAATCCGCAGGAAACGGAAGATAAAATTTACAGGTTTTGGGAAGAAAATGACTGCTTTAAGGCTGATGAAACTTCAGATAAACCGCCTTATTCAATCGTAATTCCGCCCCCGAACGTAACGGGCGTTCTCCACATCGGTCACGCTCTTGACAACACTCTTCAGGATATTTTAATCAGATATCACAGAATGTCAGGCTACGAAGCACTTTGGGTTCCCGGAACAGACCATGCGGGCATTGCAACTCAAAACGTTGTTGAAAAGAAACTTCGTGAACAGGGAAAAACAAGACATGACCTCGGTCGTGAAAAATTCCTCGAAACAACTTGGGAATGGGCGAATGAACACAAAGGTGCAATTCTCGACCAATTCAAGAGATTAGGCGTTTCTTTCGACAGAAGCCGTCAAAGATTTACTCTCGATGAAGGCTGCTCGGCTGCGGTAAAAGAAGCATTTGTCAAACTTTATGAATGAGATTTGATTTACAAAGGAGCATACATCGTAAACTGGTGTCCCCGTTGCCAAAGTGCAATTTCTGATATCGAAACGGAATACGAAACAGAAGAAGGACATCTTTGGGAAATTCAATATCACTTAAAAGATGAACCCGGTGCGATTGTCGTCGCAACAACCCGTCCTGAAACGATTTACGGCGATGTTGCGATTGCTGTTCACCCGACAGATTACAAATACAAAGATTTAATCGGAAAAACAGTATGCATGCCGATTACAGGTAAAGAAATTCCGATTATCGGCGACGAATACGTTGATAAAACATTCGGTACGGGTGCCGTTAAAATCACTCCCGCACACGATCCGAACGATTATGAAGTCGGTAAACGCCACAACCTCAAGCCCGTTTGGGTTATTGACGAAAAAGGCTGCATGAAAGCGTGCGATGAAGTTCCGAAAGAACTCCACGGACTTGACCGTTACGAGGCCCGCAAAAAGACTTTGGATTGGCTCAATATGAACGGACTTCTTTTGAGAACAATTCCTCACGAACACAATGTCGGTAAGTGTCAACGTTGTAATACAACAATCGAGCCGCTTTTGTCCGAACAATGGTTTGTCAGAACAAGCAAACTTGCAAAAGCAGGTATTGAGGCTGTTGAAACGGGAAAATTGAAATTTGTTCCCGAAAGATGGACAAAGAACTTCCTCGGTTGGATGAGCGAAATGCGTGATTGGTGTATTTCAAGACAACTTTGGTGGGGACATCAAATTCCGGCTTATTACAAC
>CAKVJR010000140.1 GCA_934754855.1 uncultured Candidatus Melainabacteria bacterium | reverse complement strand
GTGCTAACGGAAACGGCAACCAATCAGGTAAAGTTACAAAATCTTCTACATACACGAAGGATTCTCAAGGTCGTGTTGTCAAAGAAGTTATCAGCGGTTCGGACGGTTCAAAAGCAGTCGAAAATTATACGTTTGACACAAAAACAAATCGCTTGAACGTCAAAACATCGGTCAGCGATGACGGAACATACAATCGTGCTTATTTCACATACAATAAGGACGGTTCTGTCAAATCCATTGCAAAAACAACGGTTTCGACTGACGGAACGGTTAAAACAATCACAACATCTTATGACAAACGGGGCAACGTTACGGGAACTCAAGAGTCCGAATGTCCTGCTGATATGCAAAAATATCAGGTTCTTAAAGATGCAAAAGATAAAAAATCTCAAATCGCATAGATTTTCAAAAAATCCTCGGGTTAATCGCTCGGGGATTTTTTTTGACGATTTTAAGGTTTTGATTGCGGAAAATCAGCCGATATGCTAAAATTATTCAATGATTTACGATTGTAATTATGATTTTGAAAAAACTTTTTCCGCCGAAAATATTTCGGCAAAATATGTTATTGAAAACGGGCATGATTTGTTGTGTATGAAGGCTCCGTTTACATTTACGAAGAAAATAAAAAATAAAAATTTATCGGAGAAATACAAAATGAAAGAATTTGGTCTTGTAAAATCTTCTGACGAACAGGCATATTTGTTTACCGTGGAGAATAAAAACGGCATGAGTGTTGATTTTTCGACACTTGGAGCAACCATTGTTTCAATTAGAGTGAAAGATAAAAACGGAAATTTGGTTGATGTTGCACAAGGTTATAATTCTGCCGAATGTTATACAGATTATCCAGTCGGTCACGCAGGCGGCACAATCGGACCGATTGCCAATAAACTCGACTATGGCACATTTACTTTGAACGGCAAAAAATACGAATTGGAAAAGAATAAAGACGGCGGAAGAACTCATTGTCACGGTGCTTCTGACGGAATTGACATCAAAAATTGGAATTACGAACTGATTGATAACGGCGTCAAATTTACTTACGTTAAAAAAGACGGCGTCGGCGGACACCCCGGAAATATTGAGTTTTCAACGATTTATAAACTTACGGACGATAATACGATAAAAATTATTTATGAGGCAAAAACGGATAAAGATACTGTTATAAATCTCACAAACCATTCGTATTTCAATCTTGACGGGGAAAATAACGCTCAAAAAGGTGCTGTTTTAAATCACCTTGTCCAACTTCCGTCTTCGACAAAGTACACTGTTTGCAACGAAGTTGCCGTTCCGACAGGCGAAATTAAGGAAACAAAAGGCACTCCGTTCGATTTCAGCAAGGAAACAGAAATTGCGAAAGTGATTAATTCTGATGATGAACAATTGAAAATCGGTGCGGGTTTTGACCAAAATTTCTGTGTTGACGGATATGACGGCAAAAAATTGATTGATGTTGCCAAGGTAAAATCGCCCAATACGGGTATCGTTTTGACCGTTTCGACAAATCTTCCGGGATTTCAATTTTATACGGCAAATCACTTGGGTAAACCTGTTCAGCCGCTCGGCAAATCAGGAAAACGTTATGAAAAACGTTCGGCTTTGTGCGTCGAACCGCAATTTTTTCCCAATGCCGTTAATATCGACGGTTTTGAAAAACCGATTTTGAAAGTCGGCGACGAATTTTCTCGTGAAATAGATTATAAATTCAGCGTGGAAAAATAGTTTTTTAGTGTTAAAATTGTTTAGGAAACTCACTCAGAGTGGGTATTTTAGTGAGGTTTTTTATGAAAATAGCAGTAACATACGACGAAGACAGCGAACAAATTTTTCAACATTTTGGACATACTGAGGCGTTGAAAATTTATAATGTCGAGGATAATAAAGTTATCAGCACGAAAATTTTATCAACAGAGGGTCACGGACATAGCGTAATTGCGGATTTTTTGAACGATGTTGAGGCAAAAGTGTTGATTTGTGGCGGAATCGGGCTTTGTGCGATTTCTGCTTTGCAAGAATACGGAATTGTTTTGTGTGCAGGAATTTCTGGCAGTGCAGATGAAGCGGTGGATAATTTTTTGAAAGGAACATTGGATTATCAAACGGGTGCAAATTGCAATCACCACGGCGAACACCATTCCTGCGGAAGTTGTAACCACTAATAAATATTATTTGATAAGTTTAAGATTTTTGGATTGCTTCACCCCATTCTCAATGACGGAAAATGAATAAAGTCATTAGAGAGGAACGAGTAACCAATGTTTGTAACTGTCATTCTGAGGACGAAGTCCGAAGAATCTATTTTGTAACGTTTTTACAGATTCTTCGGTTTTTGCAAAACCTCAGAATGACAGTTATTTTGTGAAGTTTAGAAACGTAGGGTCGACTTTAGTCGACCAAGCAAGAAACATTAAGCAAAATACATTAAACATCAATCATTATGCAACAAAACCTCACCTTTTTATAAGGCAATCCAAAAAAGTTTTTATTGTGTTTTATCTTGTTCGTCGAAAGTTTTTATTAATTCTTTGAGGAGAAAATAGTCATTTTTTTCTTTTGCTTCGTTAATTTCTTTCATTCTCAAAGTTGCCTGTTCTTTTTTTTCTTTGTCGCTAAAGCGGTCGGGGTGGTATTTTTTAGTGGCATTGCGATAAAGTTTTCTGAATTGTTCAGACAATTCTGTTGTTTTTTTGTGACCTGATTTGCTGTTTTGCGAAATATGGATTTTAAGTTTGTCATATTCTTGTTCGCTCAGCCTGTCAAAACTGTTATTGTTGAGAATGAGATTTATTTGGTGCAAATTCATTCTTTCTTCGATACATTCTTTTATAAGATTTTGACGGCGTTTTTCCTGAATTTTCTCTCTTTCTTTTTGAAAATTCATTTCTTCAACGAAAGAAAGTTTTGCCTGATTATTTTCAAATAAAATTTTATTGGTTTGAGGAATTGTTTTTTCTTGCTCGTACGCTTGTCGCAAAAGGGTTTGTCGTTTGTGATGGTATTCGTTGTAGTCTTTGCGGTATTTTTCATCTTCTTTGTTTGATAGCGGGTCGAAATTATTTTGGGCAAGTTTTTTGTTCACACTATCCGTCGGAAGAGCATTTCTTATCGCATTTTTAATGATTTCATCTCGAGTCGGGAGGATTTTTTCTTTTTTAATTTTGCTGAAAATGCCCGTGCCGAAATAACGCACACGGCTCAACCAATCCTCGTATCTTTCGCCCTCTTGTTCGTCCATTCTTCGGAAGTTGTTGTTGATAATTTCCAAATTTGCATCGGTTTTTGATAGCCCTTGCAAAAGGCAACCCGCAATAATTTTGTCACGAACACTTTTTCCGACATTGCAGTTGAAAACGACGTCATAGCAATCTTTTTCGCCACCTTCAAGTTCTTTAAGACGATTTTTTTTCAAAACTTTGTCCGCCTCAACTCGTGGCATACGAGAGGCGAGGCAATTTTCAATGATATGAAGTCTTTTCTCTTGTGAATTTATTTGTGTTTGTTCCATTGTTTCTTATATTTTAATGGAAATCGAAAATTTTGCCAAATGTTTTATTATTGTTTAGGCAAAAAAAAGAGGTCCTTTTTTGAAGAACCTCTTTTCTGATTTTGAAAAATTATTAGTTTCTGAGAACCAAATCGCTCAAGAGTTCGACGTAAACAACGTCACCAACGTGACCTTTGTATTGCAAACCGGGAGCGATTATGCCTGGTGCAAGACCTACACCAACACCGACAGGTAAACCGACTGCAACGCCTGTACCGTATTTGCTGTTGCCTGATGCGATTGCGATACCTGAACCTGTACCGACAGCAGCACCACCGACTGTATATGCAGCGACTTTACCGAATGTTGCTGCTTTTGAAGGCGTCAAATCTTTTACTGTTTGTGCCGAGAAATCAATTTGTTCGCCGTTCGGGAGGATTAATTGGTTAATTTCGATGCCGACTTTAGCATTTTGGTTGAATACTTTTTGTGAAGTCATAGAAGAAACTTTACCGATGAATTGTGAGTTTGCAGGGATTAACATTCTGCCTTCTTCAGTGATGATATCTTCTTGAGTGATGAATTTAATTGTGTTGCCGTCAACATATCTTTTTGACGCAAATTCTTCAGCAAATCTGATTTTGAGGACATTGCCTGCGAGAATGATTTTTCTGAAGTTTGTAAGTTTAACTTCGTTGCATTTTGCATCGGGTGAAACGTTCAAGTGGTCAATGCCGAGGACAGTTTCTTCAGCAACGAATTCTTTTTTAACACTATTCATTGCATCACGCAACTTGTACAAAATCACTGCACATTCAGCTCTTGTTAAAAGTTTATTCGGCAAAAGAACATCTTTGTCTGGGTGGTTAACGTAAACTCCCATACCGACTGCTTTTGCATATCTTTCAACAGCCCAAGAGGGAATATCGTTTTTGTCTGTGAAAACGTCTAAAACAGAAGTGTCAACGTAATCAACATCTTCAGTGATGTGGCTGACGATAGATTCAACTTCAGACTTAGAAATGTTGTTTAAAGGTCTGAAAGTGTTGTCGCCGTAGCCATAGAT
>CAKVJR010000139.1 GCA_934754855.1 uncultured Candidatus Melainabacteria bacterium | reverse complement strand
GGCAACGGTCTTGTCCCGCTTGGATTATAGCGTTTTGTTCTGCGTGAATGCTTCTGCAAGTTTCATATCTTGTTCCCGACTGAATATTATTTTCAATTCGGTAGCAAGTCCCTCTTTCATAGCACGATTGAACCTTTGACGGTGTACCGTTATAGCCTGTTGCTTTAATTTTTTTATCTTGTCCGACAATTACCGCTCCAACCTGTGAACGCAAGCAATTCGAGCGTGTTGCACAAGTTTTTGCCAAATCCATGAAATAGTCATTCCACGGTTTAAGTTCTCGTTTTTTTGCATCTTCAAGTGTTGTCATAATAACCTCACTAATTGTTTAAACTGTGTATCGGTGCGGGGATACGACCGCCACGTTGAACAAATCCCGTTGATGAGAGATTGTTTACGGGGATAATCGGTGCCTCGCCCAAAAGTCCGCCATATACTGCATTTTCGCCGACTTTTTTATTCGGAACGGGGATAACTCTGACGGCTGTCGTTTTTTTGTTAATCATACCGATAGCCATTTCGTCCGCAATAATTCCTGCTACCGTGTCAACGGGTGTTGCCCCCGGAATTGCAATCATATCAAGCCCTACCGAGCATACGCAAGTCATTGCTTCAAGTTTGTCAAACGTCAAAAATCCGTTTTTTGCGGCTTCAATCATTTCCGCATCTTCCGAAACGGGAATGAATGCACCAGAAAGTCCGCCGACGTGTGAACTTGCCATAATTCCGCCTTTTTTAACGGCGTCGTTAAGCATTGCAAGTGCTGCGGTTGTTCCGTGTGCCCCTGCGTGTTCCAAGCCCATTGCTCTGAAAATTCCCGCTACGCTATCGCCGATGGCGGGTGTAGGTGCGAGCGAAAGGTCAATAATACCGAACGGAATGCCCAATTTTTGAGCCATTTCATGACCGATTAATTCGCCTGTTGATGTGATTTTGTAAGCAATTTGCTTAATTTTGTTAGCAACTTCGTCTAAAGGTGCATCTTTTCTCAAAGAATCGACTGCCGCTCTTACAACCCCCGGTCCTGAAACGCCGATGTTTAAGGCACATTCGGGTTCGCCATAACCGTGGAAAGCACCTGCCATAAACGGATTATCTCCGGGGGCATTGCAGAAACAAACCAATTTTGCCGCACCGATGCCGTCGCCGTCTGCGGTCAAATCTGCCGTTTGTTTAATAATTTTAGCCATTTTGTTGATGGCGTCCATATTTATCCCTGCTTTTGATGAGGCAAGGTTAATGGACGAGCAGATTTTGTTTGTTTGTGCCAATGCTTGCGGAATGCTCTCCATCAAAAGGCTGTCACCTTTTGTCATACCTTTTTCGACAAGAGCCCCAAATCCGCCGATAAAATCGACGCCGACTTCATCTGCCGCTTTATCCAAAATTTTTGCAAGATGAATATAATCGGGATTTTTGCAAGATTCGCCGACGAGTGAAATCGGAGTGACCGCAATCCTTTTATTTACAATAGGAATAGAGTATTCTGATTCAATTTCGTATGCATATTTTCTCAAATTTTTTGCGTAACGAACGATTTTTTCGTGGATTTTTTCGCCCACGCAATGAACGTCCGTATCGCAGCAGTCACGCAAACTCAAAGCAAGCGTAACCGTTCTGATATCAAGGTTATGCACCTTAATCATATTAATTGTTTCAAGGATTGAATCCTCACTAAAAAAATTCATTGCCTACCTCGCTAAATTGTGTGCATTTTGTCAAAAATGGCTTTCTTTTGAACCCAAACTTCAAGTTTCATTTCTTCGCCGATTTTTGTTAATCTGTCTTTGATTTCGCTGAAAGATTTTGGGCTTTTATCAGCGTTGGCAAGCATAAACATTACAAAACAATCTTGCATAATTGATTGTTTGATATCTTCGATGTTGACTTGGCATTCGGCAAGTGCTGCGGTCGTTTTCGCAACAATACCGACTTTGTCCGCACCGATAATGGTTATAATTATTTTATCGTTTTCTTTTGACATTTTTATTCTCCGCTAAGTATGGAAATATTTTAACACACTTATTCTAAAATAACATTCAGGTTGTCGTTTTTTGTCGAATTATTGCAAATATTGTTAAAAGCATTTATAATTGTTCGGTAGGTGATTAGTGTTAATATGCCAAATGACAGTCAGTTAAACAATATAAACCGTTGTGCATCGGGGCAGTGTATTTCTTTTGACAATGTTGCCCAAAATTATTTGGCAATGATGGAAAATCTTTCCGAAAAAGTCGGTTATTCCGTTGTATATTTTACCGAGTACAAGGTTTTGGACTTGATTAAAGAGTATGAAAACTCGGTGTTGCAGGGTAAAAAGGATTTAAAAATTTTAAATTACGGCTGCGGAATAGGCTTATCTGATTTTTATCTCAGCAAAAATTTCCCCGACTCGAAAATATTTTGTTGTGATATTTCGCCGAAAAGCGTCGAAATTGCCTCAAAAAGAGGTGAAAATCTGAAAAATGTTTCTTATGCCGTGTGTGACGGGGTGAAATTACCGTTTGATGAAAAATTTGATATCATTTTTTTAGCGAATGTTTTGCGGCATGTACCTAAACAATTTCAGGTTCAAACCTTACAAATGCTCCAAAATTCGCTAAGTGACGACGGATTTATAATGATTTACGAGTTTAATCCTTATAATCCCGTTGCTTATTATTTTTATAAAAATGAAGATTTAAGATACGATGAGTACAACGTCAGAATTTTGTCGGCGAAAAATTCGGTAAAATTATTGAAAAATAGCGGTTTTGGCGATTTTTCGGTCAAATACAGATTTTTCATTCCTCCGTTTTTGAAACAATTTTCGGACGTTGAAAAATATTTGCTGAATTGCCCGCTCGGTGCAAATTATTACGTTGTCGCAAAAAAAAGCCCTCGTTAGAGGGCGTATTGGAATTTGTTGTTTTGTTTAAAAATTTTATTTTTGCGGTTTATCCCCCCGCATTTGTTAAACTACTTTTAAGAAATTTTCTCTTGCCGGCTGCTTTTGATTGATTTCAAAAAGTCTTTGCATAACTGATTTTGCGTTTACAGCGTCGGGCATGAGTTTCAGAAATTTTTTGTAATATCTTTTTGCCATTGCCAAATCACCGAATTTGTCGAAACAAATGCCTATTCCGAGGTAGGCTCTGTGGTAATTTCTATCGACTTTCAAGATAGAGCGGAAAACGTTGATTGCGTCCTCGAAACGGTCAAGTTTCATAAGCAAAGTTGCTTTTTGAATGTATGCTTTTCTGCAATCGGGGTTTGTTTCCGTAATTTTGCCGTAAATCATAATAGCCATTTCTTCTTCGCCCATAATTTCGTGGCAAACGGCTAATTGGATTTGCGTGTCAGTGTTTTCGGGGTCGAGTTGGATAGACTTGATGATGTTTTTTGCAGCCTTGCAAAAATTACCTTTCGCCATATAACAAACGCCCAATTCACTGTATAATTCTGGGTCAAAAGGGGTAATTTCTTGTGCTTTGTCGAAAGATTCAATCGCCTTGTCGTATTTTTTGAGAGCGTAATAAGCCTTGCCCAAGCCTTTGTATGCTTGAGGATTGAGCCTTTTCATCAGGACAGAGTTGAGGTAATATTTTACGGCTTCAGTCGCATTGTTTTCCGTAAACAACGCCTCGGCTGCCGCCATACAATCTTCCGCACTGACTATTTGTTGATTACTGCTTTTCAAAATCTACTCGCTTTCCGAATTGACATTATAATTGTAAATATTGTTTTAAAAATGGGTATCAACCTCAATGAGTAAAAAATCTAAACCTATAGGTCTATATTTTTTCTTTTAAAATGTTGACAATGAAGTTTGCTGACGATAAAATTCATGTACGAAGGGCGACTTATGCCCTCGATGTTAGATAGGTACGTCGTTTTAAATCCTTGAAAAAAGGTACGACTGCTTCAATTGAAAGGATACAGAATATGTACGCAATCGTAGAAACCGGTGGAAAACAGTATCAAATGGAAGAAGGACGTTACGTTGATATCGAACTTCTTGAAGATGCTCCGGAATCAAAAGTTGTTTTCAAACAAGTTGTAATGCTTGTAAACGGTAAAAAGTCAAAGGTCGGTCAACCGTACGTTGAAAACGCAAGCGTTGAAGGTGTTGTTGTAAAACACGATAAGACTAAAAAAGTCTTGGTTTACAAACAAAGAGCAAAAAAAGGCTATCGCAAATTGCAAGGACACAGACAAGGCTTCACAAGAGTTATGATTAACAAAATCAGAACAAAAGCATCTGCTTCATCTGAAGAATAATTTGTAACTCACAACTATAAGGAGAATTAGAAATGGCACATAAAAAAGGTGTTGGTTCGTCCAAGAACGGCCGTGATAGTGAAAGTAAGCGTTTAGGCGTAAAAAAATACGGTGGAGAACTTGTTAAAGCAGGTAACATCATCGTTCGCCAAAAAGGTACTAAAATTCATCCGGGTAACAACGTTGGTATGGGTTCAGACAATACATTGTTTGCAACAATCGACGGCGTGGTGAAATTTGAACCCCACAGACGTGACAGAAAACAAGTAAGCGTTTACGCACAAGCGTAGTTTACATAATTTCGTAT
>CAKVJR010000138.1 GCA_934754855.1 uncultured Candidatus Melainabacteria bacterium | reverse complement strand
GATGCGTCCAAAACGCCCAAACGACCGCTTGTTCCCGCACCAAAATATATTAATCTTCCGCCTTTGCTAAAATTTTCGGCAATAATATCGACGGCATTTGCAATTTGAGGCAAACATTTTTGGACTGCCGAAACAGCATTAAAATCCTCGTTATTAATCATTTTAACAACATCTAAAGTCGAAGAAACGTCAATATTTTCGGTGCTTTCGTTGAGTTTTTCCGTATCAGAAAAATTATTCATTAACACCCTACAACTTTCACGCCATCGCCGATTGTTCTCAAATGCTCAACGAAAATAAATTCATCAGGCTCAAAAATCACCGAAAGTTCATCGGTAAAAGTATAAAAAACAGGACCGCTACCCGACATAAATGAATTTTCGAGATTGCATTTTATATTGTTCAAGCACTGATATTTTCTGATTATCGGAGCCTCTAAATCGTTATGCACGAGCGATTGGTCAAAATGCCCGCAAACAATGAGATTTGTCAGTTCTTCAGTCGATTTTTTGTACTCTTTATTTTCAAAAAAGTCGTATTCCTCAAATGCTTCTTTTGCACTGATTTTCAAATTTCTCGGTTTCACAATCGAAATCGGAAATTCCAAAAACGGTATGGAACGGACTTTTTCGCCACGTGAAGAACAAATTGCACAACCGCCTTTAAGGCAAAAATTCAAATCCGAACCGAGCATCGCACAAAGTTCGTTGATTTTTTCATCTGACAAAATATTGTCATAAAGTTTGTTCAAAGCGAACAAAGTCGCAGCAGCATCGGTACTTCCGCCCGCAAGCCCCGCCGCAACGGGAATATTTTTTTCGATATAAACATAAACTTTTGAGTTTGAAATGTTTGCAGCCTCAAAAAATTTCATCGCCGCTTTATAGACCAAATTATGCTCGTCGTAAGGGATTTCATCGGAATTACCCGAAAGTTCAACGCAAATTCCCTCGCAATCTTCAATTTTAAACGTCAAATAATCGTACAAACTTATCGCATGCATTATGCTGTTTATCTCGTGAAAACCGTCATGTCTTCTGCATTTCACATCAAGTGTCAAATTGATTTTTGCAGGTGCTTGAACTTTTATTTCTTTCATAAATTTTCCTTTAATTTTTCGGACAATTCACCGATTTTTTCTATCGAAAGAGTTTCCCCTCTTGATGTTTCGGGAATATCCAAGTCAGCCAAAGTTTTTTGAACCGCATCTTTTGAAAATCCGCCGATTGTCAAAGAATTTTTGATATTTTTTCTTCTCGTACCAAAACATGCCCGAACGACTTTTCTAAAGAAAGAATAATCGCTCAAATCCAACAACGGCTTGTCTTTTACGATAAATTTCACAACCGCCGAATTAACTTTCGGTGCGGGAAAAAACGATTTTGCCTTAACAAATCTGACCATTTCCGTATCGGCATTAAATTGCGACAAAATTGTCAAAGGACCGTATGCCTTTTCGGGCGAAAATTCATCGGCAGTAATTCTCAAAGCAGCCTCATATTGGGTCATCATAACAATTTCAGAAATTGCCTTGCGATTTTTATTATCCAAATCATCGACCTCGCCAAGCAAATGTGCCAAAATCGGACTTGTAATATAATACGGAATATTTGCCACAATCTTAATGTTTTCGCCGAATTGCGAGATATCCGTTTTCAAAATATCAGCGTGAATAATCTCAAGATTATCTGCATCAATTTTTGATAATTGTTCAACCATATCCTCGTCAAGTTCAATAACGACAACCTTTTTTGCCAACTCGACAAGTCTTTCCGTCACAAAACCCAAACCACCGCCGATTTCAACAACCGTTTCATCAGGTTGAATGTCAGCCGCCTCAATGATATCGTCGATTACCTCTCCGTCAATCAAAAAGTTTTGCCCGAGTCTTTTTTTCGCTCTAAATTTTTTTGCACGTTCAAAATAATTCATAAATCAATCATAATACAAACTTGAATTATCTCAAAATTTTAATCGACATTTCGATAGGCTTTTGACTCAATCAATACCGACAAAACCGCAATATCAGCAGGTTTTACCCCACCTATTCTTGCTGCCTGACCAAGCGTTGTCGGTCTGATTTTATCCAATTTTTCTTTTGTTTCAGTTGAAATATGTTGAATTTTTTTATAATCAATATCATCAGGAATTCTTATCCTGTCTGCCTTTGAGGACAACTCAACCTGTTCTTTCTGACGCTTAATATAACCGTCATATTTCAAACGAATTTCGACCTGTTCGCCGATTTCATAAGGGAAATTAAGATTTTTCGTATCGGCATCAAGTTCTTTAACCACGTCATAAGTGACATTCGGGCGTTTTATCAATTC
Source organism: uncultured Candidatus Melainabacteria bacterium (assembly GCA_934754855.1). Taxonomy (GTDB): domain Bacteria; phylum Cyanobacteriota; class Vampirovibrionia; order Gastranaerophilales; family Gastranaerophilaceae; genus RUG841. The sequence goes on along the minus strand of CAKVJR010000138.1, from coordinate 2,251 downwards.
CGCAAGTCTTATGCCCTCGTTGATATGTTCGCCGATTTTCGCCAAAATCTCATTATTTTCAGGCGATGCAGGCACTTTCGTCTGTCTGAAACATTCGATTTCGTCCTCAACAGTTTGCATTTTGGTCTTAAATCTTTGATATTGTTCTTCAGCGACAAGCCCCTGTTTATAACCGATTTCGGTCAATCTTTCATCGGCATTGTCCTGTCTTAACAAAAGTCTGTACTCTGAGCGGGACGTCAACATTCTGTAAGGTTCATCAATATCTTTCGTAACCAAATCGTCAATCAACGTGCCGATATACGACGACTCACGGCTCAAAATCATCGGTTCCTGACCTTTGATATAATTTACGGCATTAATCCCCGCAACAAGCCCTTGTGCAGCCGCTTCTTCGTATCCGCTCGTTCCGTTAATCTGTCCGCCAAAGAACAAACCTTGAACATTTTTGCTCATTAAAGAATGCGTTGTCTGAACGGCAGGCACATAGTCATATTCCACGGCATAAGCGGGTTTGATGACATGGACATTTTCGAGCCCCGGAAGAGTTTTGAGCATTTCAAGTTGAACAGGTGCAGGCAAACTCGTCGAAAAACCGCCGACATAAATCTCATAAGTGCTTTTGCCCTCAGGTTCAAGGAAAATATGATGGGACGGATTATTAACAAATCTTACGATTTTATCCTCAATTGACGGGCAATATCTCGGACCTCGAGCGTGAATTTTGCCTGAATACATCGGAGATTTATCCAAATTTGCCAAAATAATTTCTTTTGTTTTGTCCGTAGTTCTCGTCAAATAGCAAGGATACTGTTTTCTGACGGGTCTGTCGGGTAAAAATGAAAAATGGTGTAAAATTTCGTCACCTGGTTGAATTTCGGTTTTTGAATAATCAATCGAACGAGCGTCAACACGAGGCGGGGTGCCTGTTTTGAGTCTTCCCAATTTTATTCCGTTTTTCACAAGTGAAGCCGATAAACCTTTTGCACTGACTTCGCCCAAACGTCCAAATTGTTGTGATTGCAAGCCAACCCAAATTTTTGCCTCAAGAGAAGTTCCCGTTGTCAAAACAATTGCGGGTGCAAAATACTCAAGCCCAAATTCGTCTTTCATACCAACGATTTTGCCGTTTTCGACCATTAATTCCGAGCAAGTGCATTGTTTCAGTTGAATATTCTCTTCACTTTCAAGCAAGCTTCTGACAAAAGCGGAATATTCTTTTTTGTCGGATTGAGCCCGTAATGCACGCACCGCAGGGCCTTTCGACGAATTAAGCATTTTCATCTGCATATAAGTTGCATCAGCCGCAACCCCCATAATTCCGCCCAAAGCGTCCACTTCTCTTGTCAAACAGGATTTTGCAGGTCCGCCGACCGCAGGGTTACAAGGCATTAAAGCAATATTATCAAGGTTCAGCGAAACCGCCAAAACCTTTGCACCAAGCCGTGCCGCAGCAATTGCCGCTTCACAACCGGCATGCCCTAAACCTACTACTATCACATCATATTTAAACATACCTTTATTTTAATACAAAAATTTACAAACACATGACAAAATTTATTAAATGTTTTATTATAAAAATATCAAGGAAAGGAATTGGTCTAAGTTTCACTATGATGCTTAAGACGTTAGACTACAATCAAGATGCCGCAAGGGCTTCTTTGAAACGCATTTTGGAAGAAGATGCCGTGTCACGTATTGGTGCTGCGGGGCTTCTTGATAGTGATATGCTCAATTCTTTAGGTATGGTCGCAATGACGGCAAGAAGTGAAATTCCGCAATCTCACCGACTTATCGCCGACAGTTATATGCTCCAGAAAAAAATCTACGGTTCGTCCGTCGTCAAAGGAAAAATTCACAACGACGAACTCGCTCTTTTGATGAAATATGATTTTGACACTTTGGAAAACACAACCATCAGACAGGTTAACGAAGAACTCGCTTTCTTGCAAAGAGCAGCCGTTTCAATGGACAGACACCTCCGTGCCGATTCCGAAAAAATCCTTAAAATAAGAATGAAAGAATTAAAAAGTTTAGAGGCGAAAAAATTTGCCCCCGTCACTAACTCAATTTTCAACGGCTATATGGCTATCGAAGAATATTTTAAACTCATTTCGTCTTACTCAAAACCTACTAAACCGGGGATTTACAGATAACTGTTCATATTGAGGGCTTGCTCCAAAATATCTGTTTTAAATACTTCGTTCCTCGTAATAACAGTGCTTTTATGACACAAACCGTCATACTGAGG
>CAKVJR010000137.1 GCA_934754855.1 uncultured Candidatus Melainabacteria bacterium | reverse complement strand
GACCTGTACATCATGTCATACGCCCAAAAGGGAATATACTCTTTCGGCTCAACTTTTGGCGAACTCGCTTGGTGGCTCTCAAAAACCCGCCAAGAATATTCAATAATCGGCTCTTACGCAAATTGGAAATGGATTAAAGAAGACAAAAAATAAACGGCTCATTTTTACTATGACTTTTGAGGAATTTATTTGGGAAAAAGGCTAAATTTTTACGTCCTGCCAAAAATGTGAACGAGGATTTTTATTCTTTGAAAAAATCATAAAAATGATAAAACTGAAAAGGGCATTTTAAGGCAAGTTCGGACACAAAATCGGCAAAAGCGGCAGCCATTTTTTTTGCACCATTTGTTGGAAATTGAACCACAGACATTTCGTAACCTTTAAATTGTTTCAGACAAGAAACGAAAAACACAGGTGCATCAAGCAATTCCGCCAATTTAAACGTACCATACGGAAAATCGACTTTTCGTCTTAACACTTCAACCTCAATGTTTCTGGCGGTTTTAGACGTTCTGTCCCCTGCAATAAAGACAAACTCCCCGTTTTCTATCCGATTTTTCAAATCAATAACAGTTTCGATGCCGATGTCCTCAACGGCAACAAGATTGATGTTTTTAAAATCAGAAATTTTGCCTAAAAAGTCTCTGAAAATTTTTGCCTGCTCAAGACTTAACAAAATTGAAATTTTTTGCTCAGAACCGATTAAAACCCTTGCTACATCGATATTTCCGATATGAGAAAAAATGCAGACCGCACCTTGCTTCTCACTTTTTAATTTCCAAAATAAATCGCAAACACTATTTGTGTTAATTTTCTTTTTGTCAAATTTTTGAGAAAAAACTTCGATTTTATCAACAGCGGATAAAGCATAAGACAAAAACAGTTTGAAAACGTTGATATTATTGGATTTTTCGCCCACAATCGAAAGATATTTTTTAACATAAAATCTCAAATCTTTTCCCGCAAAAAATGTTCCCAACGCAACGAAAAATGCGATTGCCACGACAGGAATTTTTCCGAAAATTTTGAAAATATAATAAGTTAAAATCAAACGTTTTTCGCCGGCAGAACGCTCTTTAACCTCATACCACTTCATTTTCGCCCCCATCAATCAACAACAGACTAAACAAATATGAAGAGAAAATTCCGATTGAAAGCACGAACCCCAAAGAAGATATGAGTTTAAACGAGGTAAATGTCAACAAAAAGAATGAAAACGCCGTCGTCAAGCACGATATCAAAACGGCGTCAGATGAATTTTTTATTTTTCCAACCCTAAAAATCGAATAATCGAGCGTGAAACCCAAAATCAAAAACATTGCAAAAATATGAAATAAATTCACAGGCTGCAAAGTCACGCCAAGTGCCGCAAAACTCGTTAATATCCCACATATCGACGGCAAAATTATCCTAAAAGACTGCCTTCCGTATCGACAATACAAATATCCGAAAAGCAGCAAAAATGCACCAAAAACAAGCCTCACGCACATTTTTCGATGATTTTCCAAATAAGAAGAAATGTCCTTTGAAATATTAAGAACACTCACCCCGTTAATACCCAAATTCGGCTGAATATCTTTGTTTACAACCATTATCGACGTTTTTTCATCGAGCATAAATTTGCTCAAAAACGGATATTTTTCAAAATCGGGAGAAACAATCCGATTAGCCTTTTCCCTCGACAATTGTTGAATTTGAGCCAAATTTAGTAAATCATAACAAGAAGATAATTTTTTTTCATACAAATTTTTTACCAAATCCTGATTTTCAATCTGCCTTTTCTCAGACGGAATAAAATCAGAAAGTGCCACATACTTAGCATTTACAAGGCTTTTAACCTGTTCTTCTTTTTCTAAAATATTTTGCAAATTCTCACCTGTCACAACGACAAAATTTCTCGATTTGTCAACGGAAATGTCATACAAAATTTTCTCACCCTTTACCAACTCAACAGGCGGTTTATAAAGCGATGTAATGTCATCGGTAAAATGAATTTTCGAGAGCCCAAACGCAATAAACAAAGTAATTCCCGCCAAAATAAATTTTTTATACCGAATTTTTAATCGGGGAAATTTATTTTTCACAGACAAGTCAAAATTGAAATAGGGATAAAAATATTTAACAATAAAATATACCGAAATCAACCCGACAGAAGTAAAAACGGCTATTTGAGAGAGCAAAGGAATGTTTGCAAAAATCAAAACCACAAACGCTCCAACCGTCGTAACAAGACTATCTGTAAGGCTTTTGAGCAATTTTGTTTTGTCATTTTCAACAAACCAATGGAGCGAATAATCCACGCAAATGCCGATGAGAGTAGTCGAAAAGACAAATGTCAAAACATGAACATGATGGAAAATAAAAGCAGTCGTCAGATAACCAACGCCAATTCCCATCGAAATGCTCGCTATGATTGGGATTAAGACCTTTATATTTCTGAAATAATAATATGTCAGCGACAACACAAAAATCGCCGAAAGCAAGGCGATAACGTTAATTTCATTTGCCGAGCGTTCGCTCGTGTAAAACGAATGAACAGGCGAGCCTGTCAAATAAACCTTTTTTCCCTCAGCAGAATATTTTTTTTGCAAATCAAAAAGTTTTTTTATGTCCGATTTATTTTTGACATTTTGTAAATTCAAAACCGCATAACCTTTTCCGCCAAAATCCGCATTATACCTGACTTCTTTTTGCATGAGATTTGAAATAAAATCAGAAAAAAGCATAAAAGGATCATCTTTCGGCTCGGAAACAATTATGCTCGTCGGATTATAAAGAAATTCTCTCGATTGTTTGAAAATATCGTCATAACGCTTATTTAACAAGAGTTTTCGGGATTTTTCAGAAATAAAATTTGTTTTTGAGGAATTATAATCCGACATCAAATTTTCAAAATCGTTTTGAGGAAATTTGTCCGCCCCAAAGTCGCTCTGGAAGTCATCTTTGAACATTTCCGCATCAAACGAATCCTCGCCCTCAAAAACGACATTAATATCAGACGAATATTTATCAGCCGCCTTAATCAATGTCGAAGCATTTTGCGGCAAAACCGCCTTAAGAAGGTTAGTTTCAGGTATTTTTCCAAAGGCAAGCCCCAAAACGACAAATAAAAAAATGACAAAAACAAATATTTTTTTGCCCATTTTATACCCCGAAATGGAATTTTATATCCGTCTTAACCGTCGGATTTACTTGATATATAAGGATTTGCGTAATATGTTTGTTATCGCCGAAAATTTTTATCATCTCGATATGATTTTTGATATTTTTGTTTTTTGCCCTCAAATCCACGCTCCAAGTTGAATTTGTTGAGGATTTTTGGAAAAACATATCGAAATCTTTATCAATTTTGGAAAAATTTTTCTTTGTCACCGCAAGAATTATATCGTTGATATAACGGTTGTTTGCGGCAGTATAAGACGATGTTGCCCTGACGGGATAAGTCGTCATAAAATAAACGCCTTTACCTTTAATAAATTTAAAATCGCCTGAGGATTTGACGCTTGTACCGCTGAAATTTCTTTCCTGAACAAACTTGCAATCAACGGATTTCAAATCGGGCAAACTGCTTGCAACGACTGATGCAGACGTTTTTTCGACTGCCGAAAAAGCGGAATTTGCAAACACAAAAAATATGAATAAAACCGAAAATATTTTATACATTTAAAAGTTCCTTAAACCTTTGCGGTGCAACGTAAACACTCTCTTTTGTTTGAATATTTACGCAAATTTGCATCGATTTCGCCTTAAAAATCTTCTCATCATTCTCATCAAAAATTTCATATTTGATAATCAAAGACGGCTCGAGTTCCTCAAAAGTCATTACGACACGCAAGTTTTCGGCAAACGTAGCAGGCTTAATATACTTCATTTCAAGTTTCGCAATCGGGTACATCACCCCGTCATTTTTCATATCCATATAATCATAGCCCAATTTTCCAAGTGCATCACAACGGGCAATTTCAAGGTATTTCACGTAATTTCCGTGCCAAACCACACCCATCGGGTCGTTATCATAAAATGGAACTTTTATCGTAGTTTCTGCTTTAAATATTGCCATAAAACCCCGTCATTCGTACAATTTTTCTTTTGAAAGAATACCTGATACAAAAATATTTTGTTCCGAAAAAATCTCAAAAGCAACCGATTTTTCAGAATTTACAAGCCTTAAAATAACTTTTTTGTTGGGAAAAATAAGTTTTGAAAATTTAATTTTTCTGATAACTTGAGGTGACATGCCCGTTTTGAAAAATTCATCGGCAAAAAACGTCACAAAATACAACGACACAACCCCCGGAAGAATAGGAAAATTAGGGAAATGCCCTTTAAAAAAGTTTGAATGTTCGGGAAAAATCAAATCAATTTCAACAACATTTTCCTCGACTCTTTCCCGCAATACGAGCGGAAAAGAAAGATTTGTCGCAAAAATTTCCTCAATTTTTTCTCTGTCAATTTTACCGACAGAGGTCTTATAAATTTCGGGCAAAAAACGCCATTTGTGAGGAACAATCTCAAATTTTTCACCGCAAAAAGCCTTCAAATTTTTTATCAACTCACCCTGTCCGTTTTCAAGATAAAATTTCTTGCCAAAATCGGTCAAAACAACCGCCGCACCTAATTTTTCGTCAATTTTAAGACAATAAGCATCAGAATCGCAGTCAGAATTTTTCAACCTGTTTT
>CAKVJR010000136.1 GCA_934754855.1 uncultured Candidatus Melainabacteria bacterium | reverse complement strand
ATCCGTAACCGTATAGATTAAAGCCTTTTTATCGCCTTTTGGCAAAGGAAAAATCAAGCACATCAAAAATCCGAAAAACGTGCGCCGATAGACAGATTGATTTTAGGCTATTTCCTTGAAAAGCGTATAAATAGGATATTTTATAAAATTCTCTTTTGTTTCTTTGTCTAAATGTTCAAATGTTTCTTTTGCTTTTTCTTTCATATCGAGCAAGATGAAACACGCCAATCTATAGTCATCTCTTAAATCATCTTTTAAAATACTAATAACTTCATATTTATCGTCGTCAGTTAAATATGATTTCCTTTTCTTACATTGTAAGTAATTTATAAGAGAAGAATATTTATCATAACCACTTACATCTAGACTGTTTAACCATTCTGCTATTTCTAGCATAGTTTTATATAAAATATCATCTTTTGTTTTATCAAAAGCTTTTATCATTTCGAGCAACATTAGAATCGTATGCTGATAATGGTAGATACTAAACGGACATTTTTTTATATCTTCTAGCATATTTTCATAAGGAATATTTAAAGCTTTTTCAAAATGCTCTTCTAAAAGACCTGTAAATATACTTGTTTCATAATTTATTCCATCTTTTCCTGTGATGAATGGATTTAAATCGCGTTTGAAAAAATCAAATATTTTATATGTATCATTTTCATCTTTTTCAAAATATACTAGAACCTTTAAATTATTAAATGAAACCAACCCATAACCATTTCCGCTTATATTATTAATTTTTAATGGTTTTTTTGATAAAAATACATTTATCAAACCTTGAATGATGTTTGGATTTTCTAATGTTTTATCTTCTACTTGCTCTTCTTTTATGCCGGCTAAATTAATGGCTTCCTTTAAATCGGTTAGAGCCTTTATATACTTTTCAAAAGAGATTTTATCGCCATTGTGAACAGTAAAAGCTTTTGCTTCAATTATTTTTGTGCTTTTTATATAGACATCTTTGCCATTAATTATTTTTAAAAAAATATTTGTAGCTTTAATCCTGTTTGAAATGGATCCTTTTGGGGTAAAGGTAACATCTATATCTGTTTTTTTGTTGTCCTTTGACTTTGTAAGAGTTAAGCATTCGCCTAATATGATAGAAAAATTATCTTTCCTATCTTTTAGTAAAAAAGAATTGTATATTATTTCACCGTCACAGATTACATATTTATTTACTGTTTGAGTGAGTTCTTTAAGAGAAATTTCTGCAATAGGATAGTGTAATCCTGTCGAGCTAACGGCATACTGATACATTTCTTTTTCAAAAATAATATCAGGGTAATATTTTGGTAGAGTATCTGATGTGACATAAAAGCTTTCAATTTTACAAATTTTTTCTCCTTTATTTTTTAATTCTTCAAGCGACAAAATTCCCGTCATTTGAACTGCCGCTTGTTTCTTACTGTTTTCTATAAAATTTAAAAATAAATCCTGCATTTCCTGTTCATTTTCAGGAAATCGTTTTAGAGTAACATTTTTAGTTTGTTGTGATTTTCTAAGATCTTTAAGAAGCATCTTTATTTTATAAGGAAGAAGAGATGCATAATAGATTTTAGTTTTGTTTGTCTCTGGATTGATCGCAACAACAAAAAATAAAGCTCCGCCTTTATTTAGAAAAAAATTTAAACTTGGTATATCTATGGAATAATTTATATGCTTTTCAAATTTATTTGATGTTTTTCCTTTAACTTGAACAGGGACAGCAAATATTAAGTCTTCCTTTTTATATCCGTTTTTCCCATAGACGTTAATACACCCGTCTTGTAAGGGAGTTTTATCATTTTGAGTTATATAGGATTTCAGTTTGCTTGTGTTGGCTATACAATCATTTATAGCAGAAACAGCCTTAGATTCTATATCCATTATTTTTATTCCTTGAAGTATTCGGACATCATGGAGTTGAAAAGGGTTTGGGTTTCGGCGATGGCGGATTTGATTTTCGATTTTTCTGCTTCGATTTGCTCCGCAATGGCGGCGAATTTCCGCTGTAATTCAAGCGGAGGAAGGAATATAGGAATCGCTTGAAGCTCTTTTGCGTTAATGTTTGCTTGTCCGACAATGCCTTTGCATTTTTCTTTTAGGAAAGCTTTCAGTTGCGGCGTATTCATATATTTTGTCAGAAAAATTGGCAGGCAAATCCCTTTCAGACGGACGCGTATCAAATAGCCCGCATAGACCATAAGCTTATCAAGATTAAATAATCCCGTTTTCCCAACAAGTTCGCGGCTGTTTGTGCGATTAAACAAAACATCGCCTTTTTTTAAAATGTATTTATTTGTTTCTTCTTCCAAATCAATGTATTTTAAATCAGTATAATCCATTTCTCCAGAATAAGTGATATTATTCATTCTTAGAATAGGTATTTTTCCAGTATAATCGGCTTTTTGTGATGTGCCATACTGAACATCTGAAACTAAATCTTTAATCTGAAGATATGGAAATCCCTTTTCGTTTTTGAACGGAGTTCCGAACATATCGTAAAAGGTGGATTGGATCAGCGTGTCTTGTTCGGACAGCAGTTGTTTTTGCTTTGCCAGCAAATCGGAAACGGCGTCCAACCGCGCCGCGATTTTCCTTTGCTCCTCCATCGCTGGAAAGGGAAATTCCATATTATCAAACAAAGGTTTAGTAATATGCTTCATCGTAGCCCCGTGGGTTTGTTTCTCCATTTTTTCCAACAAACTCTTAACGGCGAAAATAAAATACGTTTTATCAATATCTATTTTATTAAAAACGACTTTAAATATATGCTGATTAAGAATAGCCTTGCCTTTATCCCAAACATAAACTCCCAAACTGGCAGACCACGATATTAAAACATCTCCATTGTTAATTTCGTATTTTGAATTATAGTGTTTGTCGTAATAATTAGTTTCTGAAAAAGAACCCGTTAGATTTTGAATTCTAACGATAGGCACTCCTTGATTGCTCCAATCAGATGGCTTAAAGGCACAGCCATTGATATATGTAGCAATATCTCCCAATTTGACTTTTTTCCACTTTGACATTTACGCTTTTGCCTTTTTTCCCTGAATGTAATTTACAAACGCCGAACAAACGACAAGCATATATTTGGCTTCTTCAAAACCGGGTTCTTCTTCCTCGTCCATCAATGCGTGGCGAATACCGCTTTCGCCGTTTGTAAAGTAATAAAGTTTTTTAAAGGCTTCCAATAACATTGAAGGCATCTTAATCCCAGCTTTTCCCAAAGCGGGCAACGCTTTGTCAAGCGTGCTTTCGCTCGTAATTTCACGGCACAACGCTTCGACAGCCGAAATGCTTTCCTTGATCGAATTGCGATAGTCGGGATTTTGTCTGTCGGATAAAAATCCTAAAGCGGTGTTAATGTGCGTTTGAATATTGGAAGGGCTATTTTTTTGAGCCGTTTCAATCTCTTTGATTTCCATACTGTCTGTGATCGGAGCGATTTCATCATCAATAATACGATATGCAGAATTTTCACGTTCTAATATGGTGTTTAGATTGCTTTTAAAATTTTCAATGTCTGATTTATATGTTTTTGAATTTCCAATAAATTTTATTATTATTTCAATGAAATCATACACATAAAACCATTCTCCATTAAGAATTGTATTTTGAATTTCATCAGATAGGCTCGAATAGCTGATTCTGCTTAAATCTTTTTTGAAAAATTGAATGTAAAGCATTCCGTGTAAATCATTTAAGAAATACATATCATTTACATCATTTAAAAAAATATAAAAAACATTCCACAAATTCATCCTTAAATCTTTATCCATATTGTCTTTTTGGATAATTTTAGAAGCGGAAGTGATTCCCATTCTTTCCGAAAAGCGCATCTTCCTTATCCCTCCAGCATTTCTCTGACGGTTTTGGTTTGCGCCGTGATGTCGGCAATCAACGTGTCGATCCGGTTCAAAATCTCGTCCGGTTTTTCATATTCGATTTTTTCGTGGACGACTTCTTTATACCGGTTGATCGACAAATCGTAATTGTTTCGTTCGATTTCGGATTTAGGGACGAAGAAGCTTTGTTCCGTGCGGGCGCGCGACGTTTCGCCCGCCAAATTATGAAACCGCGCCAGAATGTCCGGAATGTCGTTTTCCGCAACGGGATTGCGCTTGTCGTCCATGCTGAACCCGTCGGCTTTCATATCGTAAAACCAAACCTTGTCCGTGCCGCCCGCGCCTGTCTTGGTAAAGACCAGAACGGCGGTCGAAACACCGGAATAGGGCTTGAACACCCCCGACGGCATGGAAATCACGGCTTGCAATTTATGGTTTTCAATCAGTTCCTTGCGCAGGGATTGGTGGGCTTTGGTCGTGCCGAACAAAACGCCGTCGGGGACGATGCAGGCGCAACGACCGCCCTTTTTCAACATTCTTAAAAACAAAGCGATAAACAGCAGTTCCGTTTTCGTCGTATTGCAGACGCGTTTCAAATCGTCGCTGACGCCTTCTTTGTCGATCGTTCCCGAAAACGGCGGATTTGCCAGTATGATGTCGTATTCTTCGGCGATGTCGTTCGTTTTGGAAACGCTGTCCCGATATTCGATCGTCGGCGTTGTGATTGAATGAAGCATCAAGTTCATTGCGGAAATTCGCAACATCGTCTTGTCCATATCGAACCCGCTGAACATATCGCCCGCAAAGTGATCCCATTGTTCCGAAGTCATCACGTTTTCATATTT
>CAKVJR010000135.1 GCA_934754855.1 uncultured Candidatus Melainabacteria bacterium | reverse complement strand
GTTCCCATCGTATCAACAAACATTAAAACTAAAATTATGAAAATAATCGGGAGTGCATCAATGTTTAAAACACCCGCAACATCTGCTTTTAAGAAAACAGGTGCAATGCTTGCGGGAGCAGAAATTAAGTTTTCTGGAACAGTTGATTGACCGAGGAGTAATGATAAAATCGTTACTCCGATTAAGCCTGCCAACATTGCGACTTTGACCCCTCTGACCATTAAAATTCCGATAATTAAAATACCAGCAATGGCAAGCAGTGTGTTAACGTCCCAAAAGTTGCCGATTGTAAGGTTGTCGGTAACGTTAATAATTCCCGCACCTTTTAATCCGACGAATGCAAGATATAAGCCCAAACCTGCCGTGAATGCAAATTTCATACAAGCGGGCAAGCAATTTACGAGCCACGCTCTGACGTTGCAAATTGTCATAACAAAAAGAATTACGGCAGCGATTACAACCGCCCCGAATGCCTTTTGCCATTCACCTTCGCCAAACATCGGAACAACCGTGTATGCGAGAAAAACATATTCCGCAAGCAGAGGAGCAGCCGCAAACGGTCTGTTTGCAACAAATCCCATCAGCATACAACCGATGAACGCCATATAGATAATCGTAGATGTGACGGCACCTTGAGGCATTCCTATTCCGCTTAAAATGTTCGGAATAACAATCATAATGTATGCGAGCGTTGCAAATGTCGTTAACCCTGCAACGAGTTCGGTTTTGAGGTTTGTATTTAATTCCTCAAACTTAAAAAATTTGCTTAATGCATTAGATATATTCATAATTTTCAACCCTTCTTATAAGATTTTTTTATCGTATCAAAAATATAACTTTTTTTAATTAAAAATCTTTTTACAGGTTAACATTTTGCAAAATTATGTTAAAATTATTTATATTTATATCAAATTTTTATGTTGATGCGTTTTAAAAAATTATTGCTCTAAAAATAATGGTGGTGTTTATGACTGATATTTCAAAAAATCCCAATAATGCATTTTTTGTAAAAAATAATCAAAAAAATAATTTGAGTTTTGGAAAGGCAAATATAAATATTGCCGCAATCAGTGATACTCACGGTCAAATTGACAAGTGTGCCGCAATTCAGGACACTTATGAAAAAAACAAAGACCATTTTCACCCTGACGGACAAAATCCGAGCAACAAGAATGTTTTGGCGGTTGTCGGCGATTGGTTTATGAATCCGACAAGAAAAGGATATTTATCTTTTAAAGAAACTATCGGCGATATGCAGGGTAAGTTTTTAGGCGATATGATTGACAGAATGAAGTCGGGTTTGGGAAATCTGACAACTTTATATACCCCAGGAAACCATTGTCTTGAGGGCGGTGATTCTTTTCTTTTTGACAAAACAAAAAAATGCGATATGACGACGGTTATGACTAACGTCAATGTCGAAAATTCTAAGTCTGTAACTTCGCTTGAGCCTGAGGCTCGGAAAAAAATTACAACTTCGACCGTTCTTGAAGTTCCAGATGATAAAAATCCTGATAAAATCCACAAAATGCTCGTTTTGGGAATGATTTGCCCTAATATGGATTATTATTGCAATGGTTTGATTAACGATTTGGATATTTTGGACAGAAATCGTAAAAAGGAAGTCAAACTTGAAGAGGGTGATTTGACCGAAACTTATAAACAATTTAATGAAGAAATTTCAAAGTTTAAGGAAGAAAATCCTGATTCTCCCGTAATGCTTTTAAATCATGCAGGACAAAGAGTTGTTCAAATGCTTTGTAATCATTGCGATTTGGACCTTGTTTTGAACGGGCATGACCATAAAGACGAAACATCGGTATTTACAAGTTCTGCAACGGGAAAAGAAACGCTTGTTTGCTCTTTGTCAGAGAATGCAAAACTTATGGACGCAGTAAACGTGCATTTTGACGATGACGGCAAGTTTTCTTTTGATTCAAAAACTTTGTATGTGAAACTTGAAGAACAAGATGCAATTTTCAAGAAACAGTTTGAAGAAACATTTGTAGAAGATACAAAGGGTCTCGTTGAAATTACAGACCCTTCGGGCAGTGACAGATTGAAAGTTGATAATATCAGATATGCAGACAATCCGCTTGAAAAATTGGTTACTGATACAATTATTTCTCACATAAGAACGAAAGAACCCGATACGCAGTTGTTTATGATGAATACTTCCGCATTCCGTTCGGAACTTCAAGTTGATAAGGAAAATCCTGTTACGAATATGCAACTTATGGATTTGATGAGCGGTTTGATTGAAAAAGAGGCAAAAATCAGGGTTGGAAACTTTTCGGGTGAAACAATTGCAAAAATGGTTGAGCAAAATGTTCGTGAAAATAACGAAAATAAAACGAGAAATGTTCTCATGGGCTGGTCAGGTTTGCAAATGGACAGAGGTGCCATTATCAGATTGCAAAATGACGGTAATACCGACCTGAATCAGGTTGCAAAATACATCAAAATTATGGACGAAAATGGTGAATATCAACCGATTGATTTTTTAAAAACGTACAAAACTGCCGTAACTCAAAAATTGTTTGATAAAACGACAATTGAAGATGTTAAAAATTCAGATGCCGATTTTATCTTTCTCGGTGAAACTGCAAATGACTGCTTGCTTGCAGGGGTAAAAGAAAAAGGTTATAAACTTATTGTTCCTCAGGATATTCGAGTAATTGATGACGGTGAGGGCGAAAGAAAATCTTAAAAAATTTAAACCTTAACTAATTCTTTATTTGCAAGATTTTTCAGTTCTTGATAAAATCATTTTATGGTAAATGATACGATATTTATTTGTGATTTTGACGGAACTATTACGAAAAAAGACACAATTAATGATTTTTTGGAAAGATTTGCGGATAAAAAATGGCTCGAAGTCGAGGACGATTGGGTTGCAGGCAGAGTGCCGACTTGTGAGGCAATGAGATTGCAATTCGGTATGATAAAGAATATGAGCCGTGAAACTTTCGACAAATTCTTTGATACCGTTGAAATTGATGAGTATTTTGAAAAATTTTATGAACATTGTAAAGAAAAAGGCTATAAAGTTGTAATTGTCAGTGACGGTTTTGAATATTTTATTCGCCGAGTGCTTGATAAATATGGCATTTCCGGCATTGATGTTTATTCAAATCATTTTGAGTTTAACGACGGAAATTTCATAATGGAATTTCCTTATAAAAACGAAAATTGCAAGCGTGGCGCAGGTACTTGCAAATGCTCTTTTATTGCGAAATTCAGAGAATTATACAATAAAATTACATATATTGGCGATGGGGCATCGGATTTTTGCCCTGCATCAAAGGCAGATTTTTTATTTGCCAAGAAAAAACTTTTGGAGTATTGTAAAGAGAATAATCTCCCTTATGTTAAATATTCCAATTTTAACGAGGTAATTAATCATGACATCTTTAAAAACTGATATAGAAGATATAGAACACACAATAACAGACGAAGAATTATTGGAAAAAGACAGAAAATACTGCTCTTTCGGTGATACGGTTCACTATTCCAATAATCCTAAAGTTTTTCATCGCTGTGACGGTGCTTATATGTATGATGCGGACGATACTCCGTATCTTGATATGCAAATGTATTTTTCAGCAGCAAATTTCGGCTATAACAACAGAAGAATTATCAATGCCGTAATTGATCAGATGAATACTTTGCCGCAAATTACACCTAAATATGTTCACAAATATAAAGTTCTTTTGTCTGAAAAATTGTGTAAAGCATGCGAAGACAGATTTGGCGAAGAAGGCAGAATTAACTTTAATGTCGGCGGTGCTCAAGCAGTTGAAGATATGATAAAGTTGGTCAGAGCCAACACTCACAGAAACAGTTTCTTCGCATTCCAAGGCGGATATCACGGTAAAACAGTTGCAACAACAGCAATTTCTTCAAATTTTAAATACCGTGAAAAATACGGACACTACGGTGATAGAGCACATTTTGTTCCTTTCCCGTATTGTTTCAGATGTCCTTTTGACAAAAAATGCGACAGTTGCGATTTCTATTGCGTAAAACATTTTGAACGTCAATTTGACAGTGAATACAAGGGTTTATGCAATCCTTCGGACAACGAAACAGAATATAAGGCATTTATTGCGGAACCTGTTTTGGGTACGGGCGGTTATATCAACGCTCCCGAGGGTTATTTCAAGGAACTCAAAAAAGTTCTTGATAAATACGGTATTATGTTTATCGATGATGAAATTCAAATGGGATTTTATCGTACGGGTAAACTTTGGGCAATTGAAAATTACGGCGTAACGCCTGATGTTATTTGCTTTGCGAAGTCTTTGACCAATGGTATGAATCCGTTGTCGGGCTTCTGGGCAAAAGAAAAATACATCAACCCGGAAATGTTCCCGCCCGGATCTGCTCACTCAACATTCTGTTCAAATCCTATCGGAACCCGTGCAGGATATGAAGTTATGAAGATGATTGAGGAAGAAAACTTTGATGTTACCGTTCCCGAAAAAGGAAAATATTTCCTTGACGGTTTGAAAGAAATTCAAAAACGTCATAAATGTATTGGCGAAGTCGGCGGTTTAGGCTTGGCTTTGAGAGCGGAACTTGTTTGTGAAGACGGAATTACTCCGAACAGAGATTTGTGCGGAAAAGTTTTGGCTGAAGGTTTGAAGGGCGATTTGACTTATAAAGGTCAAAAATGCGGTTTAATTCTTCACAACGGCGGATTTTACAAAAATATTATTACATTTGTTCCTAAC
>CAKVJR010000134.1 GCA_934754855.1 uncultured Candidatus Melainabacteria bacterium | reverse complement strand
GAAGAAAAACAATTTTTCAACGCTCGCAACATCGGGCTTATACATTTCCAAAAGCGTCGTCAAATCGCTCTCTATCTCGCAAAGCCTCGATGCGTCGTCCAAATTCTTGTCCGTTTGAATTGACCCCGAAGTTACGAGGTTGCATTCTCCGTCAATGTAATCAACTACCCCGTAGCCGACAATCGCCGTGCCAGGGTCTATTCCGATTATTCTCATAATTAAATAATAACGATTCAATCCGAAAATACAATCAATATTTTAATCGTTTTTTTGATTGAGTTTTTTTATATGGCAAATTAACCTGCTATGAGTGAATTTTGACCGTTTTAATTTCGTTCGGATTGAAATACAAAATATTATTCGTCGGCGATGATTTTTCTTCCGTCAAGTTCGTTTCAAAAAGTTGTTTGCATTTTATCGTGCAAAGTTCTTTTTCGCTTGAATAGTTTACAAGTCTTACAATCAGGTCGTTTTCGGGAGATTTTTTAATCGTGGTAACTCTGATATTTTCGTTATCTTTCACGATAAATTGCTGATTTTTCAGGTTTCCGAAAAACAAAATCGGCGGGTTAAAAATTTCATCACAAATTTGATAAAGATTTTCCGCTTTATTTGTAAACGAGAATGCAAAAGTCGCCCTTTGTTCGCCCAACATTTGAAGTTTAGGCGTTTCAATCGGGGGACCTGCGGGCGTTCCTCTCGACGGATTTTTCGGGTTTGAAATTATGCCTGTCGCTCTCAAAAGCGTTATAGCCATTGAATTTTCGTATATTTCAACTTCTTTTAACCCGTCCGTAATAATTCCGACGCCGTTTGACCAGACAAATCTGTTTATCGGCATTGTGTTTTGTTTCAACTCAATCCCTCTCGGTGCGGGGATTTTGCCGTTTAAGTCGTAATTTGGGTCGAAATTTCGGGTGATTGTTTTATACAAATCTTCCGAAACGGTCTGTTCAACAGGCTTTTCGAGGTTAAATGCGACTTGGAGTTTATGGTCTTTTGATTTGTTTTCGTATTTTAAATCTGTTTTTACAAATTTTGCACCCGAGCCGAGCAAAAATCTTGCTTTGATTTCGTGTTTGGGAGAAACAAGCGAACGTCTTTTGTCGATTGTTTTTTCGGGAATTTTAATTTCAAAATCCACATTCAAAGTTGCAAGAAATTTTTTATCCTCAATTTTAAAAGATTTTATTTTAGAAATGATTTTTTTATCGTCCTTTAAAGGGGCGAAATTGTAACTGTCGCCTACATCTGCGACATCTGTGAATTTCATAAAATCGCTATAAATTTTCTGATTTTTCTTATCCGTGACGACGATTTTATTTTTATCAATTTTAATTTTAATATTCTCGTTTTCAATCGAATTTTTGCCGATTTTTATGTCATTTCCATCAAAAATATTGTTTTTTGTAATAGTTTTGCTCGAAAATTCGGGAATATTTTTCAAATTCACCGCATATTCAATGATGTCGGTGTAATCCTCTGTCACGGGAATTTTATTCGGGTTATACAGAATTTCGTCCGCAAAACCTCTCTCTTTGCCGATTTTGACGGCATTTAAAGAGGGCGGTAATTTTTTTGTCGTTTTGATAGTCGTAATGCCCGTGAAATTGTTGTTGGACAAATTTATCGCAACCATTCCGCTATCGCCCGAAATATCTCTGATACAGCGTTTTTTAATGCCGTCGGCAATCTCTTCTACTTTTTCAAATCTTGTCAAAACTTCACTGCTGACTTTATCTGTCGAACAGCCGTAAATACTGTCGTGGGCGTGATTTTTAATCAATGTTTTATAAGCGTAATCAATTTGTGGCTGACGGGATTTTTTGCCGTGAAAAGTTGAGTTGATTGCATCAAACATTTCCGCTTCGCAAAGTTTTCTCTCGCAGCGTGCATTTGCTTGTTTAATATCGTTTCTTGTGGAGTAAACCCCTTGCAATATAAAGGTTTTGTCGTTGTTTAAAAATTCTCCTCTGACAGAAACCCTATCTTCGTCTTTGATTTTTTTAAAGTATTCAAGAGGATTTGAAATGACAAATTCGTACTCGGTTTTGAACTTATCATTGAGTTTGCTGATTAATTCTTTCAAATTATCGCAAGCCTTTAAGTGGTCTGCTCCAATCGGCAAAAGAACGTAATCGCCTGATTTTGATGCAATTTTATCAAGATATTTTTTTAAACCCTCTGCTTTTTTGTCAAAATCAAGGTCGCAATTTAAAAAATCGTTAAAATATCCTTGGATAAGGTTTGTCGTTTTGATATCATTCCAAGTCAAATCGGCTGGCAAATCGCCAATTCCACGCCACATAATCGCTTTATCAAGGTTTGCGGTTTTCAAAATTTCATTCATCGACACGCAATGTCCAAAAGTATCTGAAAGGTATGCGATGAACTCTTTTTCGCCCCATTCGCAAGATTTTTTCAACCCGAATGATAAATTCCGAATTAAACTTTCTCCGCACGACAAAAACTGATCCGCCGAACAACAAAACGGTCCGACAAACAGTTTTTTCTTTTTGATAAGCGATTTTATCAAATCTTCTTTTTCGGGGTAAATCTCAAGATAATCCTCAAGTGCAATCGTTTGCCCGTCAAAGTAAAATTCGGGCAAATCCCCGCTCTGTAACCTTTCGAGAATTTCGTCCACAACCTCTATCAACCGAAGTCTGAACTCCTCAAATTCCCTATACCACTCTCTGTCCCAGTGAGTGTGAACGTATGCGATAATTTTTTTCATTCTTCAATTATAGCCTTTTTTCAAAAAAAGACTATACCCGAGTCGATATTTTGTTAAGGATTTTAATTTTTGATTAAATCTCTTTTTCTCGTTTGTAATTTCCGAGCAAAATTCCGATTTTGTCACGATATACTATGAAAAATACACCGATTGCTACCAAAAATAATGAATTTGCTAAAATTAATTGAGTCAATTTTGTGTTGTCTGCCATTGTTAAATGGAACATAACTAAAGTGCATATTACAGAGAGTACACACCACGCAGCCACAAAAGCCGTTGTACTTCTTTTCATGCAAAAACCTGCTTTCTTATTCTATTTCTACTTTATTCCAAAAAATAAATGCTCAATGCCGACTGCCACGTCATGTGTCAGATGAAAAAGAATTAATATTTGAAAGCATTATACTTAACATACCTATATTATAACACGATAATATGTTCTTTCAAGCCCCCCCTATTGCCTATACAACATTTAAAGTAATAAAAAACTTTTACTCTGCCATAAAAAATGCTAAAATAAGCACATGGAAAACTACTCGAAATTATCAAAAATAATACTTGGATTTGTAGGATTTGCGTTCCTTTTCCTGATTTTGCAACAAATCATAATCAATCCTTTAAAAATCGGCCGCGACTTTTCCCCCGATGATATAAACTGGGACGACCCGATAATTTACGAACGATACATAAAACACAAATATTTGATAAATCACATAAACGATTATGACTCATTCATAATTGGCGCTTCCGCCACATCAAACATCAGACCCGAAAACCAACTCGGCGGAAAATGGTATGCCTACACGGGCGCTTATATGAACCTTTTTGAAACAAAAAGATTTCTCCAAGAAATCATTTCAAAAAGAAAAATTAAAAACCTGATAATTACAATTAGCGACGAAAACCTCAAAATCGACGAAATAAGTTCTTACAAAGAAATCTGCAATGTTCGCCCCGGTTTTGAATACTATCCGCTTCCGCAATCGTTAGAAGAAAAATTATTCTACTATTCCAAAAACTTTTTCTCACTCCCGACTTTGAGCATAATCCAACGAAAAATTGAAAGCCTTCAAGCACAAAATCAAGACTTTCAGCCCAAACCCATAAGCGAACTCACAGGAAGAAATCAAAGAAATGCTCCCCGTTTCGTCTTTGGAAATTCTTCCCGAAAGATTTGAAGAAATAAAAGAAATCAACGACCTCGCCAAAGAAAACAACATCAACATAATCTTTGTCTACATTCCCGAATACATAAAAGTCTACAATGTCGCTGCAAAGAAAAATATTGAAAATAAAATAAAAATCGCAAAAATTGTTCCGTTCTACGACTTTTCGGGCGCAAATGAGATTAACAACAATCCGAAAAATTATATGGATTTAATCCACTTTAACGACGAAGTCGGAAACCTCGTTCTCGACAGAATTTTTAATCAGGACAAAAATAATCCGCCTAAAATTAAAAACTTCGGTAACTACTACAAACTCAATCAATCCGACATAACAAAATAAAAAGCCGTCTGTGAAAGTATGAAGGAGAACACAGACGGAACATACAGTCAAATTATTATTCGTTTTCTTCTTTAATATCTAAATACACAGATAATCAAGTTTTGTTTATTGTTAGGCATTCCTAACATAATTAATTATAGCAAACCATTTTATTTTTACAAGCATTTTGTTAGGCTTGCTTAACATTGATTTACAAATACAATCAGTTCACGCGTAAAACTGCCGAACCATTTTTATTTTTTGAAAAGAATAGCACGCAACAAAAAAGAGCGGCGCTTTCGCACCGCTCAATTATCAGAATTAAATTATTCTTCTTTTTTGTCGTCTTATTTTTCGACTTCAGGAGTTTCAGCGTCTGCCTTCGGTTCTTCCTTAACTTCTTCCGCCTTAGCATCAACAACGGACTCATCATCGACAGTTTGGAATTTAATCTTCTTATCTTCAAGTGTAAGAAGGATTTTCTTACCTGCCTTGAACTTGCCGCCGAGAATTTCTTCTGCCAAGCCGTCTTCGACTTTCTTTTGGAT
>CAKVJR010000133.1 GCA_934754855.1 uncultured Candidatus Melainabacteria bacterium | reverse complement strand
GAGTGAGCAACCGAGTAAAAGAAGAACAGAGTGTATGGTACTGTTATGATAAAATTCTTCCGATTTTTTATCATTGGACTTAGTGACTGTATTTTTTTCAAAAATGTCAAAATCCCTTTATGCTTTTGGGCTATTCGGTCGTTTAGTCCTATCGGGTAATTATAATTTTTTAAACGGTTAAAATGCCGAAAATGCTTACTGCTATTGCGTTTACAAAAATATTTTTCTTTTGTATATGTTTGTTCTATAATATTTACAGTTATTACAGTAAAGGTCAAAAAGATGAGTGTTAATTTAGAAAAAAACGAAAATAACGAAGTATTAATGGATATTAAAGTTGATGCAAACGAAGTAAAATCAGCATACGACAGAGCATGCAAAAGAGTTTCTCAATACGTTAATATCCCGGGATTCAGAAAAGGTAAAGCACCTCAAAAAATCGTCGAAAAACATGTCGGCGTTGAATATATCCAAAGAGATGTTTTGGACGCTATTTTGCCGAAACTTTTTTCTGAAACAATCAAGTCAAACAACTTGGATACAATCACTGATCCGTCACTTGATTTCTTCAAGTTTGAAGATGACGGTTCTTTGACAGCAAAAGCAAAGGTTGAACTTCGTCCTGAATTTACATTGCCCGAATACAAGGGAATGGAAGTCAAAATCGATATGTTCAAACAACCCGAAGATGCTATGGACAAAGAACTTGACGGTATCAAGGAAAGATTTTCAAAACTTGAAAAAGTTGAAGGCAGAGTTTCAAATGACAAAGACTTTGTAAATATTGATTTTGAAGGATTTGTTGATGGCGAAGCAATCAAAGGCGGAGCAGCAAAAGGCTATATGCTCGATTTGGCTCACAGCAACTTTATCCCCGGATTTGCAGAACAATTGGTCGGTAAAGAAGTCGGTTCAGAATTTACTATTCAGGTTAAATTCCCCGAAGAATACCACGATGACAAAATCAAGGGAAAAGATGCAGAATTTAAAATCAAATTGAACGAAATCAAAGAAAGAATTTTGCCCGAATTGAACGATGAACTTGCTAAAAAAGTCGGTTCAGGTCAATTTGAAACAGTTGATGCTCTCAAAGAAGATATCAACACATACTTGCAAGCCGCAGAAAAGGCAGAAAATGACAAGAGAGCAACTGTTGTTATTTTCGACAGACTTCTTGAAGAAACAGAAATGAAAATTCAAGATGCAATGATTAACCGTGAAGTTGGAGCAATGATGAATGAAATGCGTCAAAAGGCAGAACTTCAAGGTCAAAACTTCGACGAACTTATGAAGAAAGAAGGCGGCGACTCTCTTGATGCGGAAATGAGAGCAGAAGCAGAAAAGAGAATTAAAACGGCATTGATTATCGGCGATATTGCTAAAAAAGAAGGTATCAAGGTCGAAGGAGCAGACGTTGAAGGAAAGATGATGGAAATCTCAAGACTTTACGGAACTTCACCCGAAGAAATCGTAAAAGAAATCCAACAAAATCCTAATTTGTTCTACTCATTAAATCAACAAATTATGGGACAAAAGGTAACAAAATTCCTTTTGGACAATGCAAACATCAGTTCTAAATAAGAAAACAGGAGAAAAAAATGAGTTTTGTACCGGTCGTAATTGAACAATCGAGCAGAGGCGAAAGATCATTCGACATTTTCTCAAGATTATTGAGAGAAAGAATTATTTTTCTCGGAACTCAAATTGATGATATGGTAGCAAACCTTATCGTAGCCCAATTGTTGTTATTGGACAGCGAAAATCCCGAAAAAGATATCATGTTGTATATCAACTCACCGGGGGGCAGTGTTACTGCGGGTTTGGCAATTTTTGACACAATGCAGCACATCAGAGCGGACGTTTCGACGATTTGCTTGGGACAAGCAGCATCAATGGGTGCATTCCTTTTGGCAGCGGGTACTCCCGGAAAGAGAATGGCACTTCCTCACTCAAGAGTATTGATTCACCAACCTTTGGGCGGTGCACAAGGTCAAGCAACGGATATCGAAATCCAAGCAGCAGAAATTTGCAGAATTAAGAAAACATTGAATGAAATTCTTGCAAAAAATACAGGACAATCATTATCAAAAATCGAAAAAGATACAGACAGAGATTACATCATGACTCCTGCTGAAGCACTCGAATACGGTATGATTGACAAAGTTGTTACAATGAGTGAAAAGAAATAGTAAAAGGTTAATGGCGGTTGTTTATTCAACCGCCGCAACCGTTTATTAAAGAGGAGATTTAATCAACAATGGCTAATCATGATGACACTCGTTTAAAGTGTTCGTTCTGTGGAAAAACTCAAGACCAAGTTAAGAAATTGATTGCAGGTCCTGAGGTTTATATTTGTGATGAATGTGTCGAACTTTGTAACGAAATTTTAGATGAAGAATTTTTGGATACAAAGGATAAAGATGGAAAAGAAACGGCAGAGGGTGAAACGAAAGAGGAATTGAAAGATATTCCGAAACCGCATGAAATCAAGGCATACCTTGACCAATATATTATCGGACAAGATGATGCGAAGAAAGTTCTCTCGGTTGCTGTTTATAACCACTACAAAAGACTCGCTCACAACGCTGCATCAGACGGCAAAAATGATGTAGAAATTTATAAAAGTAACATTTTGCTTGTCGGCCCGACAGGTAGCGGTAAAACTTTGCTTGCCCAAACACTTGCAAAAATGCTTGATGTTCCGTTCGCAGTTGCTGATGCAACTACTTTGACGGAAGCGGGTTATGTCGGCGATGACGTTGAAAATATTTTGCTCAGACTTTATCAAAGTGCCAATTATGACGCTCAAAAGGCTGAAAAGGGTATTATTTACGTCGATGAAATCGATAAAATTGCGAGAAAATCCGAAAACCCGAGCATCACAAGAGATGTTAGCGGTGAGGGTGTTCAACAGGCACTTTTGAAGATGATTGAAGGTACTGTTGCGAATGTTCCTCCGCAAGGCGGTCGTAAGCACCCGCACCAAGAATTTATCCAAATCGACACGAGCAATATTTTGTTCATCGTCGGCGGTGCGTTTGTCGGACTTGAAAAAATCGTTGACAGACGTGCAGGCGAAGGTTCTTCGGTCGGATTTGGTGCTCCTGCTCCGAAAACTCAGGCTGAAAAAGAAGTTGAAGAGGGTAAATTGCTCAAGAAACTTCAACCTGAAGATTTGCTCAAATTCGGCTTAATTCCTGAATTTATCGGTCGTGTTCCGATTTATGCGGTACTTGATCCGCTTGATGAAGCAGCACTCAAAAATATTTTGGTTGAACCGAAAAACGCACTTGTTAAGCAATATCAATGCTTGCTCAAAATGGACGGCGTAGATTTGAAATTCTCACCTGAAGCAATTGATTTGATTGCATCAGAGGCATTGAAGCGTAAGACGGGTGCAAGAGCGTTGCGTTCGATTGTTGAAAACCTTATGCTTGACGTAATGTATGAAATTCCGTCGGATTCTTCGATTAAGGAATTTACGGTTACGGCTGATATGGTTAAATCACCTGAAAAATTGTTGTCGATTGTTCATAACGACGACGAAAAATCAGAAAATAAAGTCGAACTCAAGAAACTTGAAAAAGTTGAAGAAATCGCATAATTGCATAATTGCGTAGTTGCGTAATTTGAAAATAAAAAAGACCGCCCTCGGGGGGTCTTTTTTTGTTGGTGTATTAAGATAATTATTTTATAAAATTTAGCGTTTCCTGTCATTACGAGGGAACTTCGTCCTCAGAATGACGATTAATGTTTCTACCTTACGATTGTCGTAATTTTTACATTTACGTTCAAAATTTAGGAACGGAAACAAAAATTACCTGTCGAAAAATCTTTGGTTTTTATTAAAGTCTGTATCGACTATAATTCCGCCCCATTCAACCATTGTAAAGCCTTGGCGTTTAATTTTTTTCAAGGCATACGGTGTCGATTGCGTATTGGGTTGAATCGGGGTAAATACCACTTCAATTCTGTTCCAAGAGTCAGGTTTCGGTGAAATATCAAGTTTAATCCAATCATCGACTTCTTCATTTTGGAGAAAATAAATTCTGAAATCGGTTGCAGGGTAGTTAGAAATAATTTGGCTCCAATAGCGGACAAACTCGGTCTTTTCTGCCGTATTCATTCCTATTTCATCTGCTTTTTGAGTTAAGAAATTTTTGATATTTTCTTTTTTGACGCTCCAACCGAGGAGTTTTTTGGGAACCTGTTTAATAAATTTGTCGCCGTCCCAATAAATATAGGGATAATTGTTCGCTTTGCAAGCGGTTTGGGCGTATTCAAAGCCGAAAGTTGTCGGAAGAGAGTTGCAATTGGTTTTTTCAGGCTGCAAGTCCGTCAAATGCCCGTCTTTGTGGGCGATAACTTTCCAACTGTTTAAAAATTTTTGAGGTACTGTATTTTTTGTCAAAACGAAATAATCGAGTCTGACGTTGACCATTTTGGGTAAATTATCCGAATAGAGATAGATTGCAGGTTTTTTAATCGGCGGATTGCCGTCGTCGGGTATTTTTATATCGCCCATCGAATTTGCAATCGGAAGAGAGCAAAGTGCGACTATGCATGCCGAAATCGCTGTCAGGGCTTTTGTTTTGACAGAAATGTTTTTCAAATTAAAGTGCTTCATTTTGATTTTTCTTTACTTTAGGTATTGCCGAGAGTTGGCAAGCATAGCCAAATGCCTGTTCGAGGTTGCTGCCTGCTTGAATTTCTTGCCATTGGCGGGGTTGATAGTCAACGAGCATAAGTTCGTCACGTTTGTTGTAACCCTCAATCATCATCGGTTTGAAGAGTTTTT
>CAKVJR010000132.1 GCA_934754855.1 uncultured Candidatus Melainabacteria bacterium | reverse complement strand
CTTTATACATCTTCATTTTGACATACGCACAGGCAAGATTACTGTTAAACTCGGGATTTTTAGGTTCTAAGTCCAACGCCTTTTGGAAATTCGCAATCGCATCGGGATATTCGCACATATCTTGGTGCAAAATAGCAATTGCCGTATATAAATCAGGATTTTTATCATCACAAGCCAATGCCTTTTTATATGCGTGCATTGCCTGATTGTAATGCTTTAACTCGGCATAAGTGTTTCCCAAATTGTAATATGCCGAAAAATTCGCCTCATCGGTTTCAAGCACCCTCGAGAACATATCTATCGCTTTTTCATACTCTTTTTTGAAGAAATAAATACTTCCCGTATTTATAAGTGCTTGCGAACTCAAAGGGTCTATCTCGAGAAGTTTTCCGTAAACCTCAATCGCATTATCAAATTGACCGCCCATCACGTACAATTTGCCCAAAAGCAAATAATTCTCAACGTCTTGAGGTTTTTTTGCAATCTTTTCTTCAATTTCCGCAAATAATGCTTTATTTCTTTCTAAAAAATCCATAAAAACATTTTATAGCGTCTTGCCAAAAAGGGCAACGCATTTACAAAACAAACAAATTTTAATTTTTACAAAACAAATTACAAATGCTCAAAAATAGCATCAAGAACACTATATGTTGTAAAATCTGCTCCGATATAAATTTTATGTGACGGTTGAGGGCAAGTATTTGCTTTCGCCAAAACATAGTTGAGCATTAACTTTCCACGTTTTGCAAACCAATAATTCACACCTGCCGTGTACTCAATATTTTCTTTATTCGTATCAAAATTTTTGAAATAATCATATCTCGCAAGCACCTGAACTCTCGGTGTTACAAAGTAATATGCCGTTGCATACAAGCCGTGAGCCTTATCCTTGCTATACCACGAACCAGCATAGCCGTCCGCATATTGGTATTCAAAATCAATCCCGACTTTATTTTTATAATCATAAAGTGCATGTCCGCCCACAACTGTCCACGTTGTTCCCTCGGCACGCCCCTGATCAATACTGCCGCCGACTTTTAATTTGCCGTATTTTTCGGGATTTTTTGCAAGCGGTTTCACACTCATCAAAAGCGTTGTGTCAAAGCCATTAAAGACATTTTGCCAATATCTGCTTCCGTCTGAAATCCCAAGGTCATATTCAAAATATTTATATTTTCCACGGTTTCTGATATTATCGGAAATCGAATTTGCAAACGTTCTTGCAATTTGGCTCCTGTTTATAAACTTCAACTGTGAAGACGATGCACCGCCCTCATAACCGTTTTGCGTTCTGCAATTGCCGATTACCATTTTTTGATTTTCGTTAAAAATATGCCAAAGTTCGGCATAAGAAATTTTCGCAAGAATACTTTGATTGTACTTTCTTGTCCTTGTAAAGTTTACACCCCAGTCAAAACGAGTCTGTCCGTTTCTGAAAACTGTTGACGATTGAAATTCATTCGCAGCATATTCAAAAGTATCGCTGAAATCCTTTCCACGCTGTGCCGTCATTACGTTTCCGCCATGCAAAAAATACGTAAATCTCTGACTTTGAATAAGCCCTTTTTCAAATTGATATCCGTCTTCCCTAAACAAATTCATAAGACTTTGTTTTTCTTTCCTAAACGGAGAAACATCAGGCTCTGCAAGTTTCAACTCGAACGGTTCGTCAAGTTTAAACTTAATCCCACTGCCCTCGCTGCCTGATTCGTTTTCATCAACTTCGTAATTAATTTGAAATTTTCGCTCGATTTTAGAAATACTGTCGTTTTTTTGATTAATAAAATAATCTTCTCTCTGCATCACGTAATCGTTAGGTGCAAATAATTCCTCATCAATCCCGATATCTTCGTAATTCTCAAACGAATTTTCCTCAGCAAAACAAGAATTTGCCGACAACAAAATCGCCAATACACACAACAGATTGAAAATGTTTTTTATTGAAAATAAATTCATTACGCCCAATCTTAAAGGTTCGTATGGGCATCATTCTACCACAAATAAATTTTCAAGACCATGAAATTAATATAAATATATAAAATTAATAGCCGTAATGTTCACGTTTTTGGAGATATTCACGGACGTAATTCAATGCCGATTGAACAATTCTGGTAATTCTTGACGAGGACAAACCAACTTGAGCCGCAATTTCCTTAACCTGCATGTTTCTGTAAAAACGATATTCAACAATCGTTCTGTCTTTTTGCGGAAGAGTTGCGATTGCTTCTCTGATAACTTTTCCCAATTCGGAAATTTCAGCCCTTTCATCAGGAAGTGCCGAAGTATCACGAATAAAGTCGAAAGGTGACTCATTATCACCATTTGCCTGTTGCAAACTGTCAATCGACAAAATGGTCGTATAAATTGCTTCTCTGACTTTATGCGGAGAAATTTTTTCGTCTTCACCGGAACTTTCGATGCCGGATTCTCCGTCCTCACTGCTTTCAACTTCTTTTGTATTCTTCAAAGAATACCATTTGTAACGATTACGAAGTTCGTTTCTGATAGCCCATCTGACAGCAGTCGAAATGTACGCATTATTATAACGTGCAAGTTGTTGTTCCGTTTTACCCTTAATCATGGTCTGAATGGCAATAATACCTATGCTGACGAGTTCCTCATACTCAACCATGTGAGAAGGAATACGTCGTTGCTCAACTTTTGCAACTTTTTCAATTAATTCTATGTAATCTTGTATCTTCGCTTGCACTTGATTCGCTACCACCGCACACATGCGTTTTTCTCGACCATTCAAAAATAAAGCATAGTACTACTTATTTTGCTTTCTACGTAAACTATACACGAAAAGTAAAATTTCTGCAACCGCTTTATACAAGTCGGGCGGAATATAACAATTCGGCTCAACAAGCCTGAATAACGCTCTTGCAACCGGAGGATTTTCAATTACGGGAACATCGTGTTCTCTTGCAATTTCAATAATTTTTTTCGCAATCAACTCGGTTCCCTTTGCAACAAGTTTCGGCGACTCCATACTTTCTTGGTCATACTTCAATGCACAAGCAACGTGAGTCGGGTTTGTCACAACAAAATCAGAATCCGGCACGGCGTCCATCATACCTTTGTGTAACATTTGTTGCCGTCTTTGCCGCAAAGCAGCCTTAACATTCGGGTCGCCTTCCTGGTTTTTATATTCGTCCTTGACTTCCTTAAATGACATTTTTTGGTCGTTCATAAACTTCCATCTCGTCATTCCGTAGTCAGCGGCTGCAATTACCAAAAACGCCATTCCCGCTTTCATAACGAAGTCCGTTACCAAATTTCCGAACTCCATCATAACGGCAAAATTATTATCTATCGCAATCAACGACAAAATCGCCTCAAGGTGCGATTTATAAACCATATAACCGATTACACCCAACAAAAATACCTTAACAATATTTTTGACAAGTTCAAATGCCGTCTTTGGCGAAAATAAATTCTTAAAATATTTGCTCGGGTCTAATTTATCCAATTTCGGCACCAAAGGCGTTGTCGTAACCAACGGTCCGACTTGAATAAAATCCCCCAAAATCGCAACAAAAGCCGCAACAAACAAAATCGGCAAAATAATTATCAACGTCGGAACCAACGCAACAGTGAGCAAATACGGCAATCCGATATCAGAAATATGTGCCGATGGTATCTGCTCATACAGAAGAACAAACAGTTTCGTAATTTGATCCCAAACAAGCGGTGATGTTTTGACGATAATGACAAACATTACCATCAAAGAAAGTGCAGTTGAAAAATCTTTCGACTTTACAACCTGTCCTTCCTTTCTCGCTTTTTGCAGTTTCTGTTGCGATGCCTCAAACTGCTTATCTTCATCACCCATATTTTACCGTCTTAAATTTCGGGAGAAGCCAAAACTTCCCCCGATAAAAATTATAATGATTTTTTTAAATTAATAAACAAGCATTGAAACAACTTCAACATCTTGCGGCATTTTTGCTCTGCCGTTAAGATCAGCAAGTTCAATAACAAAAGCCATTCCGACAACTTCCGCACCGACTTTTCTTACCAAATTGCAAGCAGCAAGTGCCGTTCCGCCTGTTGCAAGTAAATCATCTACAATCAAAACTCTTTTGCCTGCTTCGATTGCATCTTTGTGAATTTCCAATGTGTTTTTGCCATATTCAAGATCATAACTTTCGCTGATAACCTCTGCCGGCAATTTTCCGGGTTTTCTCAACGGAACAAATCCGCAACCCAATTCATAAGCCAATGTCGCACCAAAAATAAATCCTCTCGATTCCATTCCTGCGATATAGTCAATTTTCTTATCGGCAAATTTGTCTTTCATAAAGTCGATAATCGCTTTATAACCGTCTTTATCTCTCAATGCCGTTGTAATATCTTTGAATAAAATTCCTTTTTTCGGGAAATCTTGAATATCTCTGATTAACGCTCTTACTGTTTCAACAGTGTTTGCAGTCGCCATGTCTAATCCTTTCTCGTTTTTCAAACGTATAAACACAAAACGACTATATCATGAATACAAGTTTATTTCATATCCTCTAAAATATTTATTAAGATTTTTGTCGGCAATCCCATAACATTGTCAAATTCACCGTCAATCGATTTTACAAAATTTTCGGGCAACTCCTGAATACCGTACGCACCCGCCTTATCGTAAGGTTTTTTGTCATCAATATAACCGTAAATATCTTCATCGGACAACTCGTTAAAAGTTACATAAGTCGTGCCGTGGCTCGTTTTGTAATTTCCAGTTTCCGCATCAACAACGGCAACTCCCGTAATAACGTGATGAGTTTTTCCGCTCAAAGTCTTTATCATATCGTAAGCCTCTTCCCGACTTTTCGGCTTACCCATAATCCTGTCCCCGTAAATAACAACAGTATCCGCACTTATAACAAGAGCGGATATTGTTAATTTAATAGAGATTGATTTTGCTTTAGATAGAGAGA
>CAKVJR010000131.1 GCA_934754855.1 uncultured Candidatus Melainabacteria bacterium | reverse complement strand
CACGTGCCGCCGTCAATTCCAAAATATTCTCCGACAACGCACACCCGAGCGAACTTATCGTAAACAACACAAAACCGCCGACAAAAAGTTTTTTCAGACCAAATCTGTCAGCCGCTTTTCCGCAAATAAGCAAAAGTGCAACAACCATTAAGTTGTAAGCCATAACGACCCACGAAACATCAGCCTTGCTTACCCCAAAATCCGACGCAATTGCAGGAACGGAAACATTTATGATGTAAGTGTCGAGATTTACCATAAATGATGCCGCAGCAGTCGAAATTACCAACGGAAGATATTTTTTGTCAAAACCCATTAAACGCCTGCCGTTTCCTTAAAATATTTTGCATGTTCGGGACGAAATCCAATCTTATCTGCATTTCTGCCATCTTCAAAATAATCAACGTTATTTGACATAGAAGCAAGGTGGATAATCGAATCCATATTCGGTGAATCTATCCCCAATTTTTTGCCGATTGTCGAAATCGGAACAAGAGAATAGGGGACGTCTTCCGCAACATATCTGTGTTTCATGCTATTCGGTGCATATTGAATTTTAAACGCACTGATGTTTTTGATTGTGTCATAAATATTGTCATACTTGATGTTATAAAGACTGCACATAATCTCCGTGACACTCATAACGTTTTTGAAAAAGTAAGAAGCAATTTTGCAGCGTTCTTCGTCAACTTTTTCGATAATACGTGCAACAGCCGGAGTAATATCATAAAAAGAATTTTTATAAGAACCCATTTGCTCAATTCTGCTCATGTTGCATAAAGTGGTGATTGTGTGCAACGTCGAACTCGGGTTGCTGAAACTCGTCTGCCAAACATTTTCCGCCTTATAATATTGCGGATAAATTCTGTTCATAATCGACAATGCATAGTCAGTGTTTTCGTCGTTAACGCTCGCAAACATAACGCTCGATTTCATATCCTTGATTAAAATACTGCCCAAGCCCGTCAACTTCGTCGTATAAATAAAAGAGCCTGTTTCGCAAACATAGAAGTCTTTTTCCCGACCAATCAATTTCAAATAATTATTAAAATTTACGGCAGAAAATCCTCCGCAAGGGAACACGACAATTTGCCCACGATGACCGTATTTTCCAATTAACTCTTCATAAACGTCCTGAGCAAAAGCAGGCGTATTAATCATAATAATATCCGCACGCTCAATCGCCTTTGGAGTATCCTCTTCAATAAAATCAGTCGGAATTACAACGGAATTTTCATACTTGGCTAACATACCCTCAATTTTAATGTTTCCAAGCATTTTGAACATTTTTAACTTTGAATTGTGCGGAGCTACCGATGACAAAACAACATCAAATCCTGAATATTTCAAATCCGATGCCATCGCAAAACCGCCATGTCCGCTACCTAAAACCGTAATCTTAATAACTTGCTCCTTCCGTTACAGTGGTTTATGTAAGGCATGCCTTACATATCAATTATAAATCAATTTTCTTGTTTTATTTGCGATTTTGTTAGGCATAGTTAACAATATTTTACAAAATACTGAAAAATAGCGAAAAATGTTGAGATTTTGTGTTGCAGGACAAAATATATTGCCAAAGTTGAAAATTGGCATAAAAAAATTGCCCAAGACAAAGTCTGGGCAATTTTATGAAAGTAAAAATTAAATTAATTATATTTTTTGAAAATCAAAACTGCGTTTGTGCCGCCAAAGCCGAATGAATTTGAAAGAGCGTATTCGACTTTGTGTTCACGAGCCTTGTTGGCAACGTAATCCAAGTCGCCGACTTCTTCGTCCTGATTTTCCAAATTGATTGTCGGGGGGACGATATCATTCATCGTTGTTTCGATTGCAAAGATTGCCTCAATTGCACCTGCTGCACCCAACATGTGACCTGTCATTGATTTTGTCGAACTTACGAGCAATTTTTTGTTTGAGTCTTTATTGCCGAAAATTCTTTCGATAGTTTTTGACTCTGCAATATCGCCAACGTGAGTGCTTGTACCGTGAGCGTTGATATAATCAACATCAGCAATCGAAATTCCTGCATCTTTCATAGCCGCATTCATTGCATACTCGGCACCTTTTCCGTTCGGGTCGGGAGCAACCATATCGTAAGCATCAGCACTTTGTCCGTAGCCGACTATTTCAGCGTAAATCTTTGCACCTCTTGCTTTTGCGTGTTCATATTCTTCCAACATCAAAACAGCAGCACCTTCGCTCATAACAAAACCGTCACGGTCTTTGTCATAAGGTCTTGAAGCCTTTTCAGGTTCATCATTACGTTTTGATAAAGTTTTTGCACTCGTAAATGCACCAACTCCGAAGTTGCTGATTTTTGAATCCGTACCGCCTGCAAAAATAATATCGGCGTCGCCGTATTGAATTGAACGATAAGCATCACCGATTGAGTGGGCACCTGTTGCACAAGCAGTTGCAATCGCTTTATTCATACCCTTTGCACCCAATCTGATTGAAACTTTACCTGCTGCCATATTCGGAATCATCATAGGAACAGTGAACGGACTGCACTTGTAGTAACCTCTTTGGAGCATAACTTCGTGGTTTTGAGCCATTGTAGACAAACCGCCTTGAGCAGATCCGATAACAACACCGACACGATAGGGGTCTTCTTTTTCAATATCAAAATTGCCGCTCTTAGCCGCTTCGTCAGCCGCCATAATTGCGTACAAAATAAATTTATCTAATCTTTTCGCTTCTTTTGCGTCAACATAATCTTCGGCATTATACTCGGGAACTTCGCCGCCGATTTTAACCAGTTGCTTATCGATATCAACGGTTAATTGTCTTATTCCGCTTTTTCCGTTTGTAACAGCGTCCCATGCTTTGTCAACGCCGATTCCGAATGGTGAAACGCAACCCATACCGGTAATAACAACTCTTTTCATATTTACCTTCCATATTCTGTTATTATGTTTCGTAAAATTACCTTAACTTTATTATAGCACCAGCAGAAGTCATGCCCGCACCGAAAGCACTTAAAAGTACCGTTGATGGAGTTTTCAATTCTCCTGATTTTAATTTTTCGGCAATTACGCACGGAACTGAAGTTGCGGACATATTGCCATAGTGTTCAATATTATGCAAGACCTTTTCAGGTGCAATTTTAATTCTTGTCGTCAATGCCTCAATCATACGCAAATTCGCTTGGTGAGGGATAAAATAATCAATGTCATCAATTGTAAGATTTGCCTCTTCCAATGTCTTATTGATAATTGCGGGAATTTTTTGCATAACATACTTATAAACATCTTTTCCTGCCATTTGAATGTGCAAATTTTCAGGATTTTTATGAGGTTCTGCAAGCGGGCAATTTTGGTTGGGCAAATTAAGTGAAATAAATTCTTTGCACTTTCCGTCTGCCTCAAGGTGAATGTTCACGATATCGTCTTGTCCGTCCTCAGAAACTTCCATAATCGTTGCGGCAGCACCATCTCCGAAAAGAACACAACTTGAGCGGTCTGTCCAATCCAAAAATTTTGAAGTAGCATCAGATGCCATAACCAAAATGCGTTTTGCAAATCCCGAATTAATGTTTGCTCTTGCCATTTGCATTGCATACAAAAAACCCGAACAAGCCGCAACAAGGTCAAATGCCGATGCATCGTCCGCACCAATTGCATTTTGAACTTCGCAAGCAACAGAGGGATATGGTCTTTGCGGAGCAGAAGTTGCAGAAATAATCATATCAATTGTTTTCGGGTCAACACCTGTATTCTCAATCAATTTTTTCGCAACATCGACACCCAAAGTAACTGCATCTTCTTCTCCCGAAACGACGTGACGTTCGCCGATTCCCGTGCGTTGTCTTATCCATTCGTCATTCGTTTCAACGATTTTCGCCATATCGTCATTTGTTAATGTCAATTCGGGAACGCTAAATTCCATTCCTCTTATTTTAACGGGTATATTCATTTTAAATCTTTCTTGTTGTGTGTTCCTGTCCGATTTTTTCACCCTCAGAAAGAACCTTGAAATTCAAATCTTTCAGGTGCATTTTTTCAGGTGTCAAAACTTTTTCAACAGCCTGCATAATAGAATTTATATCACAAAGATTACAAACTTTGCTCAAAACGCCGAGAGCAGCCATATTTGTTGCCTTAACGCTGCCGCACTCTCTTGCAAGGTCTGACAATTTTGCAAAAATATAATGAACATCATCTCTCGGACGCTTTTCCTCAAATAATGATGAATTTGCAATAACAATGCCGCCCTTTTTAACTTTCGGCAAAAATTTATCAAACGACAAATCATTGAGTGCAATCAAAAAATCGGTTTCTTTTTTGTGAACAGAGGTAACTTCAATATCGCTGACTACAATCTCGCAATTAACCGCACCACCACGCATTTCCGCACCATAGCAAGGATACCACGTAACTTTTTTGTCATTCAGCATAAATGAATTTGCCAAAATAACTCCCGCCGACAAAACGCCTTGACCGCCAAATCCTGCAATTATAATACTTTGTTCCATATTTAGCCTTTCGTAACGTCTTTAAATACACCTAACGGAAATTCTTTAATCATTTCTTCACGGACGTGCTTGTGAGCCTCTTGAGGAGTCATTTTCCAATTAGTCGGGCAAGCAGAAAGAATTTCAACAAATCCAAAGCCCAAACCTTTTATCTGAACTTCGCAAGCCTTTTTGATAGCCTGTTTTGCCTTAATAATATTGGGGACAGAATCGAGAGAAACTCTTGCCGAGAAAGCCGTTCCGCCGCATTGTGCAATATGCTCCGCAATTTTCATCGGATAACCGTTAAGTTCTGCCGAACGTCCGTACGGAGTTGTAGTCGTAACTTGACCGAGCAAAGTTGTCGGGCCCATTTGACCGCCCGTCATACCGTAAGTCGTATTGTTAATACAAATCGATGTGACTTTTTCCCCTCTTGTTGCCGTGTATAATGACTCTGCAAAACCTATTGCCGCAAAATCACCATCACCCTGATAC
>CAKVJR010000130.1 GCA_934754855.1 uncultured Candidatus Melainabacteria bacterium | reverse complement strand
GCAATGACGAAAGTTTACATCGGATATTATCCGACGATGGAACAGGCAAATATTGTTCGAGGACGTGTATCTACGGCGGTTACGGGCTATCAACCTTTTGTCAGAAGATGGGGCAGTCAATATGTTGTTCAAGTTGGTACATTTTCGGATAGAGGCAGAGCGGTCAGTTTGAAGTCGGAACTTGACGGCAAGGGCTTTTCAGCAAGATTGTTAACGGAGTAGATTATGTGCGGTTGGTTTTTTCTGTTTTTTATTTTGATTTTTTCCGCACTGCGGTATTATCATCACAAAATTTCAAATCAGATGAAAAGCATTGCCAAATCGCAACTTTCGGACGGTGAACAAATCGTTCTTTTCTTGCACGCACCTGTTTTTATGACGGTTGTTTATTCGCTTGTTTTGGCGGTTGAGTCGGACAGTATTTTGCATTTGTTTTTTATGGAAGGCCTTGAGTGCATAGATTATTTGTTTTTTATAATGGTGACGGTACTTTCCGTGTTAATTTTAAAGTATTTGCCCGAACTTTTTAAAAAGAATTTTTATGCGGTTACGAATTTTGCCGTTAAACCTGTTGAAAAGCAAGATGCAGAGTCTGTTGCACTTTCAGATATCAAAAATACGATTTTTGACAAAAAGGCTTTTTTGATAAAATCTGTCAGTGTTGTCAAAAAAGATGACAGCATCGTAAAATACGCATATATCAACCATTCCGAACAATTTTGCAATTATTTGAAATCGGTTATCGGTAAA
This sequence comes from uncultured Candidatus Melainabacteria bacterium, assembly GCA_934754855.1. GTDB lineage: Bacteria > Cyanobacteriota > Vampirovibrionia > Gastranaerophilales > Gastranaerophilaceae > RUG841. The sequence goes on along the minus strand of CAKVJR010000130.1, from coordinate 4,238 downwards.
TAATTTTTAATCGACAATTTCTGCGTAAAGGCACCATGTTTGGGCTTTTGTGATTTTGACGTTTACAAATTCGCCTGTTAAATCTTTTTCTGACGGGAAGTGAATGAGTTTGCCCGTTGTGGTTCTTGCGTTCATCATCATTTTGCCGTGTTTTTCTTTTTGAGATTCGCAAAGAACTTCATAGGTTTTGCCGACGAGTTTTTGGTTTGATGCGAGGGTCATTTTGCAGTTTGTTGTGTGAAGTCGTTGAAAACGTTCTTCTTTAACCTCATCGGGAATGAAAATGTCGGTCATTCTGCCTGCTTTTGTGAAAGGACGGGGGGAGTAGATTGCGGTGTTTGAGTAATCAATTTTGAGTTCTTCGATTGCCGAGAGCGTGTCTTGGAACTCCTCTTCCGTTTCTCCGGGGAAACCGGCTATGAAGTCACTTGTGATTTCGACTTCGTCGTAGCGATTTCTGATTTTGTTGTAAATTTCATAATATTGTTCTCTGTCGTAGCGGCGGTTCATAGCCTTGAGAACTCTTGAGTTGCCTGATTGCATCGGAATGTGGAAAAATTTGCTGACCTTGTCGCATTCTGCAACAGCCTCGATTAAATCGTCCGTAATATCGGTCGGGTATGAGGTTACAAATTTTATGCGGAATTTTCCTTCGATTTTGTTTAATTCTCTCAAAAGGTTTGCGAGAGTAATGTTCGGGTCGTGCAAATCTTTGCCGTAACTGTCAACATTTTGTCCTAAAAGGGTAATTTCTTTTTTGCCGTCAGCGATTGCTTTTTGGGCTTCTTTTATGATTAATTCGGGACGGCGGCTTCTTTCTCTTCCTCTTGTGAAAGGAACGACGCAGTATGTGCAGAAATTGTTGCAGCCTTCAATAATCGGAATCCAAGCACCGACTGTGTCTTGGCGGTTGAGTTTGAGTTCTTCGGGTTCGGGGTAGGGAATTGTTGTGATTTCGCAAACCTTTTCGCCGTTTTCGATTCGTTTTACAAATTCAGGAAATTTGAAAATATTATGAGTTCCGAAAATTAAATCGAGGTAGGGCATTCTTTTGAAAAGGGCATCTTTGTCGATTTCGGCAGCACAACCGCAAATTCCGATTTTCATATCGGGACGGTTCTTTTTTCTTTTACCCCAAACTCCCAATTGGCTGTATGCCTTGTCAACAGAGGTTTGTCTGATTGCACAGGTCGATACAATCAAAAAATCGGCTTCTTTTTGGTCGGTTGTTTTGTCGTAACCGAGTTCCATAAACATGCCTTCTAATCTTTCCGTGTCGGACTTATTCATCTGACAGCCCATTGTTTCAATATAAAATTTCTTACTCATAATTCTTCCTCAATGAAATTATTTTACATTAAACAAAATAACTATGATATACTAAAGTCAAAATAGGAGAAAATTATGTCAAACAGAGTAAAAGCAAGCCATATTTTGGTAAAAACAGAGGCTGAAGCCTTGGATATTAAAAATCAAATCGAAAGCGGTAAAATTGATTTTCCGCATGCGGCAGGTCAATATTCATTTTGCCCGTCAGGCGGTGACGGCGGAGATTTGGGCTGGTTTGGAAAAGGCGTTATGGTAAAACCGTTTGAAGACGCTGCTTTTTCGGCAGAATTAAACAAGGTGACAAATCCTATTCAAACGCAATTTGGCTGGCATTTGATTTTGGTTACTGAAAAAGAAGATTAATTATGAACGAAAAAATTGTTGAGTTACGCAAATTTATTGCGTCGAATGATGCTGATGCGATTTTGATAAATTCTTCGGACGAATTTTTGTCCGAATATAACATTTTGCCGAGAAATTCGAGGTATAAAGTCACAGGATTTTCAGGGTCAATGGGCGATTGTATCGTGACGAAAAGTCACGTTTATCAAATCGCTGACGGACGATATCATCAACAGGCTGATAACGAGGTCGATAGCGACATTGTGACGGTTATCAAGATGCAGCAGGGAAGTTCGCCGATAAATGAAATAGTCGGTGCGATTGATGAAAATTCGACACTTATTGTCACGGCAAATAAGGTTTCGGCTGATTTTTGCGAGAAATTGAGTAAAAAATGTGCCGAAAAAAATATTAAAATAAAATATTTAAACAGTGACCCGATTGAAGATTTGACGCAAAATTCTTATACAAATGTTGAATTGATAAAGGTTTCCGATGAAATTGCAAGTCTTTCACCGAAAGAAAAATTTAAGTATTTTTCTGAAAAATTGTCGGATAAGCAGATTTTACTCGTGACGGTTCCGACTGATTTTGCGTACTTGACAAACCTTAGAAATTACGATTTTCCGTACTCTTCCGCCCCGAGAGCGAAAGCGATTGTGACTAAAAATTCGATTACTCTTTTTACAAATTCAAAAATTCCGTTTGAATTTGAGGAATTGACGGTTGAGCCGCTTGATAAGTTCAAAAACGTGCTTGCTCAATTTGTCGGAAAAGAAATTTTGACGGACAAAGGGACAATTTCTCAGTCTGATTTTATGCAAATTCACCCTGCAAATAAAATTGTTTCGACAAATTTATTTGATGTTAAATCGGAAAAATTTGACAGTGAAATTGAACATTTGAAGTCTGCTTTTGCCCGCACGGACAGAGTTTTGAGAAAAATGAACGATTTGATTAACTCTGATACCGAACTCTCTGAGTACGATTTGTTCTGTTCGATAAACGAATTTTTCAAAGAAGAAGGTGCGTTGACGCAAAGTTTCAAACCGATTATCGCATCTGGTGCAAATTCTTCAATTATTCACTATTCGGTTGCTTCACCCGACAAAATCATTAAAGACGGCGATTTCGTTATGATTGATTGCGGCGGATTTTTTGAGGGCGGACTTGCGACTGACATTACGAGAACTTTTATTAAGGGAACTCCGACCGAGGAGCAAAAATACGTTTATACAAAGGTTTTCAAAGGTGCGGTTGCGGCACTTTCGCACAAATTTGACAAAAAGGCGACTTGGCAGCAGGTTGATTTGCTTGTCAGAAAAGAACTTGAAAAAGAGGAAGAAAACGGTTATCTTTATTCGCATTCGACAGGTCACGGCATTGGAATTTCCGTGCATGAATTTCCTCCGAGATGTTCATTCCAAGATGAATTTGCACTTCCTTTCAAGAAAAATTATGTCTTTTCTGTCGAACCGGGGCTTTATAAAAAAGGCGTCGGCGGCGTAAGGCTTGAGAATGCGGTTTATGCAAAATCGGTAAGCCCGAGCCTTGAAATTGAGGTGCTTTCGCATTATCCTTTTGAAGAAAAGTTGATAAATCGTGAAATGTTGACGAAAAAAGAGTTAGAATTTTTAGAAGAATGGCAAAATTATGGTAAAACAAATAACCTCTGTGACTAATCCGACAGTTGTTGAATTTGCGAAACTTTCGACATCGAAAGTCCGTTTTTTGACGGGATTGTTTTTGGTTGAGGGCGAAAAATCGCTTGAAGATATTTTAAATTCCGAGGTAGAAATTCGAGATATTTTTGTTTCGGAAGATTATGATTACTCAAACTTGCCAGAAGATTTGGTGACGGTTGCCTCTGAGGCTGTTATGAAGAAACTTTCTTCCTCTGATAATCCGCCGAAAGTCATTACTGTTGCTTATCAAAGACATTACGATTTGTTTGATTTTATGGGTATGGACAGGTTGTTGTTGCTTGACGGAATTTCCGACCCCGGAAATTTAGGGACGATTATCCGTTTGGCGGCAGGTTTTGGCTATGACGGAATTTTCCTTTACGGCAATTGCGTTGACCCGTATAACCCGAAAGTCATTCGCTCTGCTGCGGGCAATTTCTTCAAAGTCCCGCTTGCGACCGTGCCGAACGCTTTTGCATTAAAAGATTTCAGACCTTATTTTACGGTCATGACTGACTTGCACGAGCCTGATACGGACGTTCCCGAGGATATTCCGTTGGAAAAACAATTTATTCTCGTCCTCGGCAGTGAGGCGAACGGTATTTCTAAGGAAATTCTTGAAATTCCGCATTGGAATACGAATATAAAAACTCAATCCGTAGAATCGCTAAACGTTGCAACGGCTGCGGCGATTATTATGTATGAGTTTTCAAAAAAATATTAAAAATCGGTTTTGATAAAATTAAGCGGTGATTTCGTAAAATTACCGCTTTTTGTTTGAATTTAAAACTTTTTCAAGTTCGCAAGTGTGCTGTCAAAAGACTTCATTCCGTCTTTTTGAAACTCGACGAAGTAGAGCGTTGTGCCTGCAATCGTTTTAAT
>CAKVJR010000129.1 GCA_934754855.1 uncultured Candidatus Melainabacteria bacterium | reverse complement strand
AAATCATATCTTTTTACGACCCGAACGTTCAATTCAGAACCGCAAATCGGGCATCTTAAATCGTCCGCTTCGCCCGCCATCATTTTAACACGGGCATAATCTTCAAAATCTTTTGGAACACCGTAGTTTATCTGAATATTTTTTTCGTGAGCCTTGATTTCAGAAGGATTCATTTTTAAACCTTTAGCAAGTTTTTGTCTGACAGTAGCAGAGAGGAAAAGTTCTTTTCCTGATTCAATGTCAGAGACCTGTTCTTCCGTGAGATTAGAGCGTTTTGCGAGTAACATGAGAGAAAGCCCGATATTTTCTCGGGCTTCTCTTACAAATGTTGCTAAAGAAACTGTATCTTCGCTCATTACGCTGCTTTCTTTTTAGATTTGATATCGTTGTAGAATACCAAGAGAACGCTTGCGAAGAAGATACTTGAATAAGTACCGACCGCAATACCCAAAAGCATTGCAAGAACGAAGTCTTTTGTTGTAACACCACCGAAGAAGTACAAAGCGAGCAATGTGAAAATTGTTGTCAATGAAGTGTTGATACTTCTTGCAAGAGTTTGGTTAACGCTGGCATCAACGATTTCGTGGTAAGTCATTGATTTTGACGAGAACTTGATATTTTCACGAACTCTGTCGAAAACAACGATTGTATCGTGGACGGAGAAACCTAAAACGGTCAAAACCGCCGATATGAACAAGCCGTCGATGTGAACTCCACAGAAAATTCCGAGGAATGCAAACACACCCAAAACGAACAATACGTCGTGAACGAGTGTTAAGATTGCAATTATCGCAAATTCCAAGTGAAAACGGATTGTCAAATAAGCACAAATTCCGAGAATTGCGAGCAATACAGCGATACAAGAATTTTTCATCAACTCTGCACCCAATGTCGGTCCGACTGAACTTACCTGAACGAGTTGAGCCTCAGGATAGAGAGAGGTGATTGTGTCAGAAACTGTTTTTGTTTTTACACTGTCCTTGTCACCGTCAAATGCAGTTTTTACCGAAATAAATTCGTGCATTTTCGCACTGCTATCAGTTGTTGAACTCGGAGCGGAAAGGATTTGAATAACAGGGTCTTCAAAACCTTGTGCCATAAGTTTTTCTCTGACGTTTGCGATGTCTGAATTATCCAATTTCTTGTCAACAGAATATTGAATGATAGTACCACCCGTGAAATCAATACCGACCAAAAGCGGAGCACCTGTTTTTACCGTAAGATAACCCATTGCACCGATTGACGGAATTAATAACAAGAGGGAAATAATTAAAAATACCCATTTGTATTTAACGATATCAATTATATTTTTTGCATGTGAAAACATTGTTTTCTCCTTATTAATCCAAAATACCGAACTTAGCGTTTTCACGCTTTGTATCTTCCGATTCGTAAGCGGTATTAATTTCGTCAGCACGAATACCGAACCATTCGGGGTGTTTCAAATGTCCCGTACCGAACAACAAGTGCATGAAGTTCTTGGTAACGGTGATTGCACTGAACATACTAACGATAGTACCGATTGCCAATGTCAAAGCGAAACCTTTAACAACGTTTGAACCGAACATATAAAGAATGAAGCATGTGATGATTGTTGACATATTCGAGTCGAAAATACTTGTGAACGCTCTGTCAAAACCTAAGTTGATTGCGGTGAATAAACTTCTGCCTTCTTTCAATTCTTCTTTTGTACGTTCAAAAATAAGGATATTCGCATCGACCGCCATACCGATTGAAAGGATAAAACCTGCAATGCCGGCAAGCGTCAATGTAACCGGAATTAATTTGAAAATCGAGAAAACGATTAAAGAGTAAATTATCAAAGCAATATCGGCAACAAGTCCGGGGACTCTGTAATAAGCAACCATGAAAATCATAACGAATGCCAAACCGATTAAGCCTGCGAATTTACTGTTTGAAATACTGTCAGCACCAAGTGTCGGTCCGACTGTATTTTCTTCGATAATCTTTGCCGGAACAGGTAATGCACCTGCGTTGAGCAAATCTACCATGTTTTTTGCCTGTTCATATTCAAAACCGCCTTCGCCACCTGAAATTTGAGCACGACCGCCAAGGATAGGCTCTTGAATAACAGGTGCTGATTGCAATTCACCGTTGAAGAAAATTGCCATCGGCTTTCCGACCAATTCTTTTGTAAGTTTTGCAAATTTCTTTGAACCTGCATCGTTGAACTCAAGGCTGACAACGTATTCACCGTTTTGAGAATTTGTAGAAACGAGTGATTTTTTAAGGTCTTTACCTGTCAAACCTGTTGATTCCCATGCTTCTGCACCGCTCATTGTTTGAACCGGACGTTTAAATTCCAATTCTGCCGTGTCACCCAAAAATTCTTTTGCTTTTTGAGGGTCTGAAACATCAGGAATTTCGATGATTAATCGTCTGTCGCCCTGCTTTTGAACAACTGTTTCGGCAACACCGATTGCGTTAATTCTGTTTTCGATAGCGAATTTCAAACTATCCATGTTATCGGAAGTAATCTTTTTAACAGTATCCGTCGTTTGTGCCTCAAGAACCAATCTTGAACCGCCGACCAAATCAAGACCCAACTTAGTCGGTTTAGTCATAATAACGGCGATACAACCGATTACTAACACGATAATTACCCAAAATAAAATCTTTTTATTTTTCATTTTTATCCCCTGTAAAAATACATGTGTTAATCTGACTATATTTTACCGCAAAAATACTTGTAGTAAAATATTTCCGATTTTAAGTAAAGTTATCATAAGTATTGTAAACTTTTAACTGTCCTGTCAGGGAATTTTTTTGAATAATTGTTGGCACTGAAAAATCTTATTCAAAAACCGCAAGGGCAACCCCACTCCTGATACTAAATATTGATTGCCACAACGCAATGACAATAACCGCAAAACCTCGCTCATGCCCTGTCATTGATAAGAAAAACCGTAGGGTCGACTTTAGTCGACCAAATCATTCAATAACCACACCATAATCAAAAAACTCCGTCATTCTGAGCGTAGAAACCGTAGGGTCGACTTTAGTCGACCAAATCAAAAAATCGAAATGATAAATTATTCTAAATTCAAAAATTTTATACCGTTTTTATCTTCAAAATTGCACCAATCACAATCATAATAACCTTTTTCGACAAATTTTCCAAAACTTGAATATTCCCAATCTCGTACTTTTTGCACATAACCATGTTTTATCGGATTATAATGTATATAATCCAAATGTTTATGCAAATCATCTTCATCTCTGATAATATGATCAAAATATTTACGTTGCCAAATTCCTTTTTCTCGCCTTAAAATTTGCTTTTCGGATTGGTAATTATTGAATGGCATTTCTCTAGAGAAATTCGATTTAACTGATGATATAATTTTAGGAATAAAACAGGAATTTTCGCACCGAATAATAAAATGCAAATGGTCAGGCAAAACAACACCTGCAATCAGATTATACTCATATTTAACCTGCTGAAATGATTGCCTGAGAATATCAATATTTGAAATAAGAATGGGCAACCGATTATAGGTCACGATTGTGATAAAAACCTGATTAGCATTTTGAAAATATCTTCTGTAATTTGGCATAAGAAAATAATATCATAAATATTGTTCACAAATTGGTCGACTAAAGTCGACCCTACCTTTTTCGACTATTTTCTTTTATCAATATATTCTTTTAAAATAAACTCAATTTCTTTTGCCGCAGAACGAGAATCCTCAATGGCATATTGTTGGATTTTTTCAAAAACGTCAGCATTTATCCTCAACGTAAATTGTCTTTCGTTTTCATATTTTTTCATCGCCATGATGACCTCATTTCTACTTAATAATGAATTCATTATATAAATTTATATTAACAACATCAAGACTTCATCTTGACTTCAAAATGAATTACTTTTATTATGGTTTCATAATGATATCAAAATACGAATATATGGCTTGCCACGAAAATCAGAGATTTTCTCGCAATGACAATAACCGCAAAACCTCACTCATGCCCTGTCGTTGATAAGAGAAACAGTAGGGTCGACTTTAGTCGACCAAATCATCAATAACCACACCATAATCGAAAAACACCGTCATTCTGAGCATTTAGGCGAAGAATCTATTTCAATCACAAAAACAGATTCTTCGGGCGTCGCCATCAGAATGACAAAAAACAAAAAGCGAATTTTTCGGGCATTGCCCCACAAAAAAAGAAAAAACTAAGCAATTACAAGAAAAAGGAACATAAATGAACAAAAAAGAATATAAAATCTTGAAAAAAATCAACGCCGAGATTGCAGGCGAAGCACTTGACATCAAAGCGATAGCCGAGTGTTTGGAAAACATGGATATCCCATATCCCGCAAATTATTTGGCTGTTTTTATAAAAAAGAAAATCATAAAAATTTTCAAAAACATTGAAACAAACCGAGGAATTTTGAAAATAAAATTCTAATTTTAAATGTTTAAAGGCAATCACGCCTTGAAAACAAACAATTTAGTCGAGCGGTCTTTCAGGAATTTCTCTAACCCAAATACACATAACAAGCGGGATTGCGGCAACAATCAGCATGCCGTTCAAAATTTCTATTTTTTCCATACAAAAACTCAAAATGGGCAGCAAAGCACCGACAATACCCCACGTAAATCCGCCAACCACGCCCGAAATAGTACTCTTGAATTTCGGCAAAAGTTTTTGTGACATAACGACATTAATCGGTTGCGTAAGAAAAATTACAAAGCCGATAGCAGAATACAACGCAATCGCAATGAGCAGGTTAATTTTCATAAAAATCATCATTCCGATTGCAAGGGGCAATGTCAGCAAAAACGAGAAATAGAAAGTATTTCTGCTGCCGATTTTTTGCTCAAACTTCGGAGCGGCAATCATACCAAGGGTTGAAGTCGTCAAAAACGCACAACCTATCCAACCGATTTTTGATGCAGAAAGCCCGATATTTTTCCAGAAAAACGGCATTATCAAGGTATAACTCGACACGACGATTGATTTTGCAATCGAAGCGGCAATCAAAATTCTCTCAAGCCTTAACGAAAATATCTCCCGAATGCTTGTAATAAGAGAAATTCGCTCTTTTTCTTCGCCCTCGTCCTCGCAAGAAACCTTAGGGA
>CAKVJR010000128.1 GCA_934754855.1 uncultured Candidatus Melainabacteria bacterium | reverse complement strand
CTGATTGATTGAAGAATAAAGATTTCCATCTATCGTAACCGATGCCGATTTAACTCTTTGAATAACTGTTTTCATATTGAGATTATAACAAAAATTTGATTATTTTTGCAAAATTTTATCCAAAATTCCGACGAGTTCCTTAATTTTTTCGTCTTGGTCAACCTCATTTCCCGAAACCATCGTTTCCCTGATACAATGCTCAAAATGACCCTTTAAAATCTCATAATTAACCTTACGCAAAATCGATTGGCTCGATAAAATTTGAGTACTGATATCAATACAATATCTGTTATCCTCGACCATATTGATAAGCCCTTGAACCTGTCCCTGCACGGTTTTCAGGAGATTTACAACTTTTGTTTTGTCTGCATGCATAAAAAATCCTTTAAAATAAGGCGGACAAATTCATGCCCGCACGAACAAACTACTTACAACTGCATTTGCATTTTGATTTCTTAAAAATTTTGAAAATTTTTAATCCATCACCACACTTGCATTTGTCACCGCAAGAACAACCACAGTCACACTTTGCACAATCGCATTTTTTGCAGTCACAACCGCACGTGCAATCCTCTTTGCAAGTGCAATCCTTGTTTTCTTGGCAACCGCAAGTGCATTCTTTTGCACAATTGCATTTGCAATCATCAGGACAAGCAGCCGCAAATGCCGCACCGCTAAGTCCGATAAACGTTCCCAATAACATTAATGTCGTTAACAGTTTTTTCATAAAATTTCCTTTCTATTATTAATGTTCCGTATTTTGCTCTTATCTGTTTTTGCAAATGACTTATCCTTGATACCCTTGTTAAATCATTTGTTGCTAAAAAATTTATCCATATTTATTTTTACCCATTGTTACCCCCCCCACGGGGTGGGTGTGCATTCATAATAAAACTTTTGTTTGAAATTGTCAAGAGAAATATCAAAAAAAACAATAATTTTCACATGCTTTTTCTTGGAGTTATAATTAACTTGGGAGGCTGAAATGCAAAAAATAGACTACAAAACAGACATAATTCAACCTGACATTATCAATGAATTGTTAGACAAAAAAGTCGATAATTCTAAAATTGATGATATTTTGAACAAGGCATTGAAATTGAAAGGCTTAGACTTGGACGAATCAGCCGAGTTAATGAATGTCACAGACGAAGAAACAGCCGAAAAAATTTTTAAGGCAGCAAAGAAATTAAAAGAAATTATATACGGAAACAGGATTGTTCTGTTTGCACCGTTGTATGCAGCGAATGTTTGTACGAATAACTGCTGATATTGCGGATTTAGACGTGATAACAAAGACATTGTTCGCAGAGTTTTGACTCCTGATGAAGTTGCAGAAGAAGCGAAAGCGATTATGAACTTGGGACATAAGAGAATTGTTCTTTTGACAGGGGAAGACTATGCTGCAACAGGACTTGACTATCTTGAAGAATGTATAAAGAAAATCTACGACGCAAAAGTTTTCAACGGAGAAATCAGACGTATCAACGTAAACATCGCACCTTTGAGCGTTGAAGATTTCAAGAGATTGGACTCATTCGGAATAGGAACATACCAACTTTTCCAAGAAACATACAACGAAGAAGTTTACAAATATGTTCACCCCGCAGGCAAAAAAGCAAATTACAGATGGCGTCTTGAGGCTATGGACAGAGCACTCGAAGCGGGCATGCACGATGTCGGAATCGGACCGTTGTTCGGCTTAACGGATTATCGTTTTGAAACATTGGCGACATTGATGCACTCACATCACTTAGATGCAAAATTCGGCGTCGGACCTCACACAATCTCCGTTCCGAGAATTGAACCTGCAAAAGGCGTTACATTCAGCGAAAATCCGCCCGAAAAAATCGACGAATTTACATTCAAAAAAATCGTTGCCGTTTTAAGATTATCCGTTCCTTATACAGGTATAATCCTTTCAACGAGAGAAACTCCGTCGTTAAGAAAACAACTTTGCGACCTCGGAGCATCACAAATTTCCGCAGAATCAAGAGTAAACCCTGGAGGATATTCAGTTCACAAAGAAACAGACTCACAATTCACAATGAGCGACAACAGAACCTTGGACGAAATCGTCCGTGCCTTGTTACAAGACGGATACACACCGAGTTTCTGTACTGCTTGTTACAGAAAAGGCAGAATCGGAAAAGATTTTATGGACTTGGCAAAACCGGGATTGATTAAGCAATTCTGTCAGCCGAATGCCATTTCAACGCTTGCAGAATACATTTATGATTATGCGTCAGAAGAAACGAAACAAGAGGGCTTGAAGTTCATCGAACAACAAATCGCAAATACCGAAAATCCGAAAATTCAATCACAACTGACAGATATGATTGCTCGGGTTGCAGCAGGCGAAAGAGATGTTTACAACTAAACTTCAATTTAATTTTCCAAAAGAGGGACTTCGGTTCCTCTTTTTTATTTTAACATTTCTTAACATGCCTAAAAAATAACGCAATTTAATTTTTTGAGAGATATTTAAGGAGTATCAGTGTGTAAAGAAAGTGTGTAAGAATGAATATCGCTCCCGTATCAGCATTTGTTGTTAATACAAATTTAAAATTGGGAACAGACAAAAAGGCAGAACCGAAAGCAGAGCAACCGAAAGCGTTAGCGACTGGAAATTCAGGTGTTGCACTTCGTTCGTATTTTATGGGCGGACAAGCGGTTTCATTCGGATTTAACTGCAATACAGGCGATTTTGTCACAAAAGAATTTGAAGATGTACCTTGTTGCTGCTGCGGCGGAAAAATGATGCTCGACAGTGAACCGATGGCTCAACATTTGGCTTCTCACAAGGGAAAAGAACTTGCACAAGAAATCAGAGAACACAGAGATTATTTTAGAAATGATCAAGGCACAATTGCAATGATGATTGCAACAGAGGCTGAAAAAACAGGTTGCTCGGCATCGAAAGCGGTTAAAAATATTAAACCGAATTTCATGCCTAAATTAAAAGAATATTGCCAAGGTGTTTTGGCATCGACAGATGAAATTGCAAAAGCAAGATTGGGCGAACAAAACCCCGTTTCTGAAATTATTGCAAACGAACAAAAAAATATTGCAAAAGGAAAAATTGACAGAGTTCAATTTACGGAAAAATTAGTCGGCTTGCACAAAAAGGGACAAATTGACGAAGAAAGTTGGGATAAAATCATCAACTCGGCAATGCAACTTCCTCAAACAGGAAATACAGCACAAAAAATGTTCCAAAAATTAGGCGGCAGACAAGACGCAGGCGTATTCAACACATTGTTGTTTGAATCAGGTCAAACAATTGAGCATGTTCACCCTCACTCAAGAGGAGGAAAGAACGACACGGACAATTACCTTGCAGAATGCGGTGAATGTAACCACAAAAGAGGCAATGTTTCTTACATGACTTGGTTAAAAATCCACCCCGAATACCCCGTAAACGTTCAAAAACACATTGAATGGTTCCAACAACAACAGGTTGAAGGTAAGTTTGGCAAAGAATATGACGATTACGGCGTAAAAATTAAGCAAACTCTTTCAAAGGAATCAAACGGCGTTATGGAACTCAAAGTTCTTGATAAAGCAAAAATCGTTGAACTTAGAGAAAAAGCCCAAAACGGCGAAGAAGTTAACGTTCACGAAGAAATTAAAAAACAGGAAGAAGAACAGGCATAACTTCATAAAAAAAATTACACACTGCCTCGATGACCACAATCGAGGCTTTTTTTATGCTGATAATTGAAAAAATAATTAAAATCGTTATAATAACAATCAGGAGTTTGCTATGAAACAGGATAAATCGAATGATGAAAAAATTTCATACTATGAAAAAATCCTCGAAACAAATTCAAGCAACCTACAGGCAAACATAAAATTATACAAACTGTATTTACAAAATAAACAACCACAACAAGCAAATAAGCACATAAAAAAATGTATTCTTGTTGATTCAAAAAACGAAGAAAAATATATTCCCTATTGGATTACAGGGTTGCAATATACAGACCTGAAAGAAGCACAATCAGTCGCCGAAAAATACATTGACAAATATCCTGACAATGCCTGTATTGTTGCATTGCTTGGGGCAATATTTAAAGAGAAAAAAGAGTATTCTAATGCAATAAAATACATAACAAACGCAATTAATCTTGTTAAAAAAGATAAAAATTTTCCTCATAAAGATTTATTCAGCATTTTCTACGAAAATTTACTTGATATTTATATTACTCAAGAAGATATTGAAAATAGCGTAAAATACTCGCTTGACGCCATTAACAATTCAATTGTAGATAAAGAAAAATTATATGACATCTTTACCTATAAAAATACAGATACGGCCATAAAAATAATTAAAGAAATAATAGAGGAAAATAAAACCGATATTTATTTTACAGAAAAAATCGGACTGCTATATTTTGACCAAAACAAACTCGATTTAGCAGAAAAATACTTATTGCAAGCCATTCAACTCAAAACTAAAAATATTGATGCCTATCTGAAATATATTGCGATTGTTCTCTGGAAAAATGAAAATACCTTAGTCGCCATAAAAAAATACAAAATAAAAGATATTATAAGACAAGCATTAGAATTGGCAGCCTGTAACAAAACCTTTATTAAATTATCCAAAAGCATTGCAATAATGACAAAGGATAAAGAATTGTTTAAAGATATAAAAAATACAAAAATTAAAAAGTAATTCTGTATTCAAACCTTTATCAATAATAAACTATTAAACACTGGATTGCTTCACTCAGTTCGCAATGACAAGGAATGCTTAACTTAAAACAGTAACTGTCATTCTGAGGGATTTATCCCGAAGAATCTGTTTTCATTCATTGGATAAATCGTGGTTTCTGGGTTGCCACGAAAATCAAAGATTTTCTCGCAATGACAGTTACGACCTTAAATTTATGCGGATTCTGTCATACTAAGGCTTTAGCCGAAATATCTGTTTTTCTCCTTTATCGCAAAAGTAGGGTTGGCTTTAGCCGACCAATCAGTTCTTCTCATACTGAGAAATGACAAATCGGGTTCGCTATCGCTCAATAGGACTTACTTAAAAACAAGAAAAAGCCCTCAAAAGAGGGCTGTACTTTAATTAGAGAGAGAGTTTTGAGAGATTTTAGAGATTTTTAAATCATTTT
>CAKVJR010000127.1 GCA_934754855.1 uncultured Candidatus Melainabacteria bacterium | reverse complement strand
GAAGAAGGTCTTGAAAATATTTGGGCAAGACACGCAAGAATTGCATCGGCAGTAAGAGCGGGCGTTAAGGCAATCGGCTTGGAATTGCTTGTTAAAGACGAAAAAGTTGCATCAAATGCAATCACAGCAGTTCTTCCTCCCGAAGGAATTTCGGTTCCCGATATCAGAAAAACAATCAAAAAAGATTTTGATATCGTAGTTGCAAACGGTCAAAAAGAACTCAAAGACAAGATTTTCAGAATCGGTAACTTAGGCTTCGTTTCAGACAGAGATGCAATCACGGCAATCGGTTCGTTAGAAGCATCACTTTACAAATTAGGTTACAAATTTGAATTAGGTGCAGGCGTTGCAGCAGTAATCAAAACACTTGCAGAAAAAGCGTAAGAAAAGGACAGATAATGAAAGTTTTAATTACAGATAAAATTAACGAAAGTGCCGGAAAAATCCTCGATGGCGTTGCAGTAGTTGATTTTTTGCCCACAAAAACAGAAGATGAACTTTGCGAAATCATTGGCGAATACGACGCACTTATGGTCAGAAGCCAAACTAAAGTTACCGCAAAGATTATCGAAGCGGGCAAAAACCTCAAAATCATCGGCAGAGCAGGCGTAGGCGTTGACAACATCGACATCGAAGCAGCAACTCAAAAAGGTATTTTGGTTGTAAATTCCCCCGACGGAAACACTAACGCAGCGGCTGAACACACAGTTGCATTAATGCTTGCAATGTCAAGAAATATCCCTATTGCAGCAACTTCAACAAAAGCAAAAAATTGGGAACGTTCAAAATTTACGGGCGTTGAAGTTTTCGGCAAAACATTGGGTATCATAGGCTTCGGTAAAATCGGTTCGCACGTTGCACAAGTTGCACTTGCACTCGGTATGAAAGTTGTCGTTTCAGACCCTTACACCTCACAACAAACAGTTGAAAAAGCAGGTGCGAAATATGTTAACTCATTGGACGAACTTTGGGGCGTTTGCGATTACATCACGGTTCACGTTCCGAAAACTCGTGAAACAATGCACTTAATCAACAAAGACACTATTGCAAAGATGAAAAAAGGCGTAAGACTTATCAACTGTGCAAGAGGCGGAATTATTGACGAAGCAGACTTGAAAGAAGCATTGGAATCAGGACAGGTAGCAGGTGCTGCAATCGACGTTTACGAAAATGAACCCGATATGACAAAATGTGTACTTTGCGATTGCGACAAAAATGTTGTTTTGACTCCTCACCTTGGAGCAAGCACAAAAGAAGCACAATTGAACGTAGCAATCGATGTTGCGGAACAAATCAGAGATGTTCTCTCAGGCGGAAGTGCAAAAGCAGCAGTCAACATTCCTGCTTTGAAACCTGCCGTTTTGGAACCTGTTAAACCTTATATGACAATTGCTGAAAACGTCGGTGCAATGGCATTCCAAATCGCAAACGGCAATTTGAAATCTATCAACCTCACAGTTGAAGGCAAATTGTCAGATTTGGACATTTCACCAATCACAATCGCAGTATTAAAAGGCGTATTCTCATCAGTTGATGAAGGTGTTAACTACGTCAATGCCCCCGTTATCGCTAAGAAACGTGGCATCAACGTTGTAACTTCAAAATCTCAAAACGAATGTTCTTACCAAGGAACAATTACCGTTAAATTATTAACTGACCAAGACGAAATCTGCGTTTCAGGTGCGTTAATCACAGACGGAATGCCAAGAATTACAGAAATCAACGAACACAAAATGTGCATTGAACCTGAAGAACACATGATTGTTCTTCCTCACGAAAACAAACCGAGCATGATTGCTAAAGTTGCAACAGTAATCGGTTCTAACAACGTAAACATCAGCAAAATGCACGTTGCGGACAATAACGGTTCAGATCCGCTCTCAATTATGATTTTGAGCACAGATACAAAAGTCGATAACGAAACATTGAAAGCAATTTCCGAAATCGACGGTATTAAAGACGCAAAATACATTCACTTGAACGCTTAATCAAATTTAAGCAAAATACAAAAAGCACCTCAATCAGGGTGCTTTTTTGTTGCATAATCATTTAAAACTTACAAATTAATCACCAATTCCAAAATTGAATGAATTTCATCGGTAATATATGATTTATCGGAAAGGCAGTCATGAACAGCCTTTGCAAGATGAGCTTTCCTGAATTCGCCAAGCCCTCTCGACTTCCATAATAATTCCAACGCCTCACAAGTTCCGCCCTCAGAAGAAAGTTCCTCAATCGACGCAGGTTTGATGTCATAATTCATCTCAGCAAATGTTTTTTGGATTAATTCTTTCGACAAAATATCCTCAAACTCACCCGACTTAATCAAATAAGCCTTGTCTTGACTTCTCAAAACAGAGCAAACATCGCAATAAACAGGCTCAGCATCATTATCAAGAAGAACAAACATCGGAATTTTGAGAATATATTTCAACTCGGCATAAAGACTCAAAACCTTACTCTTGCCGCCTGTTGCAAGAATATAAACTCCGTTTTCGTCAAAATTATAACCGTAAACCTCGGAAAATTTCGGCAATAAAATTTCTTCAGTTATTCCCTCTGTCAAAATAAGTTTTTTCACAGGAAATAACGTTTTATAATTACGTCTGATTTTCTCGGAAATGCCCATAAAATCAGCCTTTGTGACAGAATTTTCAAATAAAAGTTTTAAATACTCAAGATTTTTCGGGATTTCCTCGACCTTTATATTTTTTAAAATCGGATAAAAATTCAAATCAGAATTCATCAATTCGAGCGTATAATCATCTGAAATATTATATTGTTGCTCGTCCAAATCACGCAGCGTGATTGAATTTTCAAAATCACAATCATCAAACAATGACTTAACAGATGTATTCCAAATTTCCTGAACAACAGAAACCAAAAACGACGGAGGAAGTTCATCTAATTTGTGTTTAGAAACAGACGGAGAAATAAGATGACGCAAAATAATGTCGTAAAAGACACGTCTGTACTTAATTTCAGGATTTTTAAAACGAGTAAGCCTGTCGAGCGAAATGACCAAATCCTGCAAGGTCATCAACTTAAATTTAATATCAGATTTATTATCAATAAATGTCGTCATAAAATTAAAAAAGGGACACGCAAATTGCGTAATTGCGTATCCCTAAAATTTGAACTAAGCGTGGATTTCTTCGTGAGATTTTGAAGAATTGTATGTCCACATTGAAGTTGCTTCAACGAGGCTTCTAACAGTTGCAATCATTGAAATCAATGAATCGCATTTGTTAACTGCTGAGCCAACGCCAACAGCACAAGCACCTGCTGCCAAAGCCATAGATGCTGTTTTAACTGAAATGCCGCTTGCTGTCATAACGGGGATTTCAACGTTTGATGAAATTTCCATTGTGTTAGCCATTGAAGTCATTGCAGTTTCCATCAAGCCCAATGCACCGTTTGATGAGTGTTCGTGAACCAATGAACCTTCTGTTTGAATCAAATCGATGTGGAGAGTTTCCAATTTGTGAGCCAATTCGATTTGTTCATTCATTGAGATGTGACCGGGGATAGTAACGCAGAAGAATACGTCTTTACCGTTCAACATTGATTTAGTATCTTTAGCCCAGTTCCAAACTTCGTCTGCAGTAACCATTCTTCCTGATTTTGTAAGTGCATCGTAGTTGCCGAGTTCAATTGCATCAGCACCCCATTCAGCAGCCATAACTAATTCTGACGGATTGATTGATGAAACGAAAATCGGAAGTTCTGTCATTGAGCGAACCATATCGAAAATGTCTTTGCTCCAGCAGATATCAACTGCGTGAGCACCACCTTGTGTTGCAGCGTTAACAACGTTAGCAACTCTGTCCATATCAAAATTATCAATACCTGAAATGATTTTAATAGCATTTCTGTGAGCCATTGCATTTTTAAAATGTGAAATTCTGTTCATTAATGTTTCTCCTTATAAATTTATGCTTATATCATATCACAAAAACAAATATTACAAGATTAAGCGTTTCATTTCAATTATTGCGGGTTCAAGCCCCGTGAAAATTGCCCTTGCAATAATGGAGTGACCGATATTAAGTTCGTGTAAACCTTTTATTTCGTGCATTCTGTGAACGTTATTATATGTAAGACCATGACCGGCATTAACTGTAAAACCTAAATTTATAGCATGTTCTACGGCATTTTTGAGTTTTAAAAATTCTTCTTCCTCTTTATCCGTACCATAAGCGTTAGAATATGCTGTTGTGTTTAATTCTAAAGATTTTACACCTGTTGATTTTGCCGCCTCAATTTGTTTTTTGTCTGGGTCAAGAAAAAGTCCGACTTCAATGCCTGCTTCAAATAACGGTTTTATAAAGTTGGCAATGTATTGTGCCTGATACTCGGGCATAACGTTGTCTGCCATCATCGGGATATTTTCGCCCGCAACATCAAATCCGTTTTCTGTTGTCAATTCATTTTTCTTCTCGGGAACGATACAACATTTGTAAGGTTTGACCGAAAGAGCAAATTCACGCATTTGGTCTGTTGCAGCCATTTCGAGAGTAACTTTTAACTCAGGAATACTGCAAACTTTTCTGACATCATATTCTTTAATATGACGTCTGTCCTCACGCAAATGCATTGTCAGATTGTGAACACCGCATTTTGAGGCAAAAAGTGCCGCAGTATAAACATCGGGTTCTTTACCGCCTCGAGCGTTTCTTAAAGTCGCAATATGGTCAATATTTACACCTAATAACATTTGTTACTCCAACTTTCTATCGGAAATATTATAATATAAATATAAAATAAAACTGATATCTTAAACAAAATTTAATCTGAAAAGGAGAAATTTTACGAATTTTTAAAATTTAGAAAAAAAGTATTTGCATTTTATTTTTTTCATGTTTATAATAGAAACGTGAGCATTCCTCGATAGCTCAATGGCAGAGCATTCGGCTGTTAACCGAAGGGTTGTAGGTTCGAGTCCCACTCGAGGAGCCATTTTTTAAAAAAGAGTCTTAGGGCTCTTTTTTAATACCTAAAATTCGTGAAAATCGGCAGATAAATCGTTGATTTCGGAATTGGCGGGTGGATAAAATGCTTGCAAAGTTGCCGTAGATTATACATTTAGGCAAATTTAATTAAGGTGGTCGGCACTGACAAAGAAAAGAATTTAGATGTTTTTTGGAAACAAAGAAGTCCTGACC
>CAKVJR010000126.1 GCA_934754855.1 uncultured Candidatus Melainabacteria bacterium | reverse complement strand
GCCTTACAGCCCCCGGAATTTGCCGTGAGGGCGGTGCGATGTTTAACCAATCACGATTGATGTTTCAGGGTTTGTTTATGGCTCCGTCGGTTGTTGCTGAGGCTGTTAAGGGTGCAATCCTTGCGTCACAGGTTTTTGAGGATATCGGATTTACTTCGACTCCAAAACCGCACGATGTCAGAACGGATTTAATCCAAACCGTCGAGTTTGGTAAGAAAGAACCGCTTTTGGAATTTTGTAAAACAATTCAAGAGTGTTCTCCCGTCGAATCTTATTTAACGCCTGTTCCCGATGTCGTTCCGGGATATGACGATGATTTAATTATGGCAGGCGGAACATTTGTTGAGGGTTCGACAATCGAACTTTCTGCCGACGGCCCCGTTCGTCCGCCTTATGCTGCGTATATGCAAGGCGGTTTGAATTATGCACATGTCAAAATCACTTTGACTCGTACAGTCGATAAATTGGCTGATTTGTAAATAAAAAATCAATATTTTACTAAATATTAAAGGCATTTTCGTAATGGAATGCCTTTTTTTCATACTTATGTTAAAATCCAAGTATAAAATTGAAACTCGGAGAAGGAGAGTCATGGAACAACAACATAAAAGAATTATAAAAGAAGCATTGAATGTTTTGGGTAAAAAGAATTTTGCTTTTATCGCTCATGCGGGAAGTTTTCCTGCCGAAGATGGTAAAAATACAGGATTTGGAAGTGTTGCATCTAATGCGGGAAAAACACTTATTGACTATGTAAGCGGAATTTTTAATGCAATTCAGTTGGGACCTGCGGGAAAAACAAAAGGTTGCGATGCGTCCCCTTACACAGGAACAATTTTTTCAAACAACCCGTTGTTTATTGATTTGGAACAGTTGACAACCGATGAGTGGTTTAATCTTTTATCAAAAGAAACTTATGAAAAAATTTGTGAAAACAATCCGAAAAAAGATTTGAATCGTACGGCATATTCATATATTTACGCTGCTCAAGATGAGGCTCTCCGTGAAGTTTATGAAAACTTCAAGAAAGTTAATCCGTTCAAATTGGTTGAGGCTTTTGAAAAATACAAAAAAGATAACGCTTCCTGGCTCGATAATGACGCTCTTTATGAGGCATTAAGCATTGAAAACGGCAATGACTATTGGCCGATTTGGGAAAATGAAGATGACAAACATCTTTGCAACCCGCAAAATGATGAAGAAAAAGCAAGATTTGACAAAAGAATTGCCGAAATTAAAGAAAAATATTCTGACGAAATCGAATTTTATGCTTTCAATCAACTTTTGATTGCTTTGCAAAACGCTAAAATCAGAGATTATGCACTTTCAAAAGACGTAAAAATGATTGCTGACAGACAGGTTGCATTCTCGGATAGAGATGTTTGGGCATATCAGGCATTGTTCCTTGACGGTTGGTGCTTGGGCTGTCCTCCCGATTTGTTCTCGGCAAACGGTCAGGCATGGGGCTTCCCTGTTATTAATCCCGAAAAAATGTATAAAGAAGACGGAACGCTTGGCGATGCGGGCAAATTGATGAAAGCATTGTTCAAAAAAATGTTCGTTGAAAACCCCGGTGGTGTTAGAATTGACCACTTGGTCGGATTGATTGACCCGTGGGTATATCAGGCTGATAAATCACCGAAACCTGAAGACGGTGCGGGCAGACTTTATTCTTCTCCTGAACACGAAATTTTGGGCAAATATGCGGTTGCGACGGAAGATGATTTGGACGAAGAAGAAACGGTTGATTCTGAACACAGAGTTAAAACTTTGACTCCCGAGCAAATTTCTCAATATGGTAAATTGATTGAAAAAATCGTAATCGGTGCGGCGGAAGAAGTCGGCTTGGATAAAAATGCAATAGTTTGCGAAGATTTGGGTACTGTAACATTCCCCGTTGAGTCCGTTATGAAACAATTTGGCTTGCAAGGAATGTGCCTGACACAGTTCGTTGTTCCTGATAAACCTGAACACGCATATCGTTGCAAGAATATTAAACCGAACAGTTGGGCTATGGTCGGAACTCACGACAATCAACCGATTTCGGTTTGGGCAAAAAATATTGTAAATACGCATGAGGGTTGGTTGCACGGCAAAAATCTTGCAGAAGATTTGTATCCTGATGCAACTGATGAAGAAAAAGAGGCAATTGCCGTAAGATTGTCTAAAGACGCTGATTTCATGCTCTTTAACAAATTGGTTGAAATTTTCGCTTGTAAGGCTGAAAATGTCCAAGTTTTCTTCACTGATTTCTTGGGATTGCAAGAAACATACAATGTTCCGGGAACTTCGGGTGATGAAAATTGGTCTTTGAGAATTCCGACGAATTATCAGGCAATTTATGAGGAAAATCTCAAAAACGGTTTGGCAATGAATCTGCCTAAGTTGTTGAAACAGGCAATAATCGCTCGTGGCAAGGAATTTGCCGATACACATGCGGTGTTGATTGAACAATTGGAAAAGATAGCATAGATGTTTGAAATTCAAGCAGAAAGTATGTTTTCGGCTGCACACCATTTGCTGAATTATGAGGGCAAGTGCGAGCATCAACACGGTCATAATTGGAAAGTCGTTGTTGCGGTGCGTGGCGAGAAACTTGATAAATCAAATATTTTGGTCGATTTTAAGGCTCTGAAACGTGAATTGAACAGGGTTTTGGACTTGATTGACCATAAAGATTTGAATGATTTGGAATATTTTGGCGGAGAAAGTCCGAGCAGTGAAATGATTGCAAAGTTTATTTTCGATGAAATGGCGAAAACCTTTGACTGCATGTATTTTTCGGCTGTTTGGGAAACCCCGACATCTTGTGCTAAATATTATAGGACAGAAAAATAATGGATATTTTACATACAATTATATTAGGCTTTATTCAAGGTTTGACGGAGTTTTTGCCCGTTTCGAGTTCGGGACACTTGGTAATTACTTCGAGTTTGTATAAATTGATTTCGGGTAGTGAGTTTATACAGGCAGGCGGCGAGGAAATTTTTACGGATATTATTCTTCACGTAGGAACTTTGTTTGCGGTTGTTTTTTATTTCAGAAAAGATATTACGAATATGATTAAGGCGTTTTTGACGGCTTGCAAGACGAGAGATTTTTCGTCTTTGGACTCAAAAATGCCGATATACCTTGTTTTGGCAACATTTTTTACGGTAATTATTGCATATCCGTTGAATGAATTTTGCGAGAAAATGGTTTCTTCGCCTGCGATTGTCGGGATTTTCCTGATAATTACGGGGTTTGTGCTTTTTGCATCGGAGCATTTTTCAAAAAGAACGCAAAATGACGGTGAATGCAATAAAATTACCTTGAAACAAGCACTTTTGATTGGTGTTGCACAAGGTATTGCGGCATGCCCCGGATTGTCACGTTCGGGCATGACGATTGCGGCGGGCTTGTTTGCGGGCTTAAACCGTGTAACGGCGGCAAGATACTCGTTTTTGCTTTCGATTTTAATTATTTTGGGTTCATCAATTTTTTACCCGATTTTAAAGTTGGAAAGTGGCGAAATGGCTGGATTTAACTGGCCAGCGATTACGGTCGGATTTTTTGTATCTATGCTTGTCGGTTATTTTTGTGTAAAATATTTCATGCAGTTCTTGAATAGATATTCAATGAAGTGTTTTGCTTATTATTGTTGGATAGTCGGAGTTTGTGCCATAGTGTTTTTTAACTTCGTTAAGTAAAGGAGAAATTATGAACAATGCTGCAGTTGATTACATCAACGAAAAAACAAACAATTTCAAACCCGTAACGGGGATTATTTTGGGTTCGGGACTCGGTGAATTCGCTGATGAATACGAAGGAATTAAAATTCCTTACGGCGATATTCCTGGATTTGCACCGTCAAAAGTTGTAGGACACAAAGGTCTTTTGTGTTTTGCTGAAGTTGCAGGAAAACCTGTTGTTATGATGCAAGGACGTTTCCACTTCTATGAAGGTCACTCAATGCAAACCGTTACGTACCCGATTAAAGTTATGAAAAAATTGGGCGTTCAAAACCTTATCGTAACCAATGCAGCAGGCTTGGTTCACACTGATTTTGCCCCCGGCGATTTGATGTTGATTGCAGATCACATCAATATGATGGGTACAAACCCGCTTATCGGTGCGAATGACGACGATTTAGGACCCCGTTTCCCTGACCAAAGCGATGTTTATACAAAAACTTTGAGAGTTAAGGCAAAAGAAGTCGGCAAAAAATTGGGTATCGACCTTAAAGAAGGCGTTTACTGTGCAATGACAGGTCCGACTTACGAAACACCTGCCGAAGTAAAAATGCAAAGAAGTTTGGGTGCTGACGCTGTCGGTATGTCAACAGTTCCTGAAGCAATTATCGCAAATTGGTGTGGTATCAATGTTTTGGGTATCAGTTGCCTCACAAACTACGCTTGCGGCATTCTCGACCAACCGCTTTCTCACGCAGAAGTTACAGAAACTGCAAACAGAATTAAGGAAGACTTCAAGAAATTGTTGTTTGAATTGGTTAAGGAAATTTAGTTCGACCATCGGACTGTTCGGCATTTGAAATTTTTATAATTTCAAACCCGATAATTTTGAAAATACCGTCTTTCAGGCGGTATTTTTTTGCGGATATTTATTGTCATTGCAAACGAAACGTGGCAATTCTCTATCTTTTGCTTATTTTCAAAGTGTTTGTTTGTGTGTGATTTTTTAGAATGTGGCTTCCTCAGTTACTGTCATACTGAGCCGATAGGCGAAGTATCTGTTTTCTTCAATTTGTGAATTTTTTGTCTTTTTATGGATTTTAGTGGTGAAATAGTTGAATGTTATAATGATTTTCCTTATTTTGTAGGATTTAATGCTCTGAAAAAATTAAGAAGAGAAAAATATGGCAGATTTTAATCTGGCAAACATTCATTGTCATACAGAGGCTTTAGCCGAAGTATCTTGTTTACTTGTTTTCAGACGATAGATATTAAATCTTTTGATATGGTTGTTTAATGAATATTTTAATAAAAATTAGAAAATTGCTTGACTTGAGAATGTGTTTTTGATATTTTGGACATACGGAATACTGACATTACTAGTTGTTGGTGAAATCAGAGTTTCGTAAAGAAAAATTGAATAGAATAAGCCGCGTTAGCTCAGTTGGTAGAGCAAGGGACTGAAAATCCCTGTGTCCTTGGTTCGATTCCGAGACGCGGC
>CAKVJR010000125.1 GCA_934754855.1 uncultured Candidatus Melainabacteria bacterium | reverse complement strand
CTTCAATGCTCTCTACATCAGGCTTATCAAGTTGTCCCAAAAACTGTCTTGCATACACAGAAAGACTTTCGATGTATCGTCTTTGCCCCTCGGCAAAAATTGTGTCGAAAGCAAGAGAACTCTTTCCCGAGCCGCTAACGCCCGTGAATACAATCAGTTCATTTTTCGGTAATTCAAGATTTACGTTTTTGAGGTTGTGTTGGTTTGCCCCTCGAATGATAATTTTTTCGCTCATACAAATATTATTGCATAAAATTCTTCGGCGGCGAAAAATTTTTTAATAATGACCTTTTTCCAACAAGTCCTTTACGATATCAAACACAAAATAATTTATGTTCAAATCTTTTGCTTTTTTTTCGGCATAATCAAATAAACCGTACAAGTTTTTCGGGATTTTTTGACCTTTTTTATGCCTTAATGCCTGACAAAATTCCAAAGCAAACGAAACATTTGTGCAGCCTATGTTTTTGACAACTTCAAAAAATTTATCAATTTCTTCAACGTTATCGTTAATATTCGGTAAAAATATGTATTTTAAAATGACCTGATTTTTGTCTTTTGCGTGGCTTATGTATTCTTTTAAGTTTTTTATACAATCGTCAAAAGCGTCTGTTCTCTTTATTTTCAGGTACGTTTCACGGCAACCGCAATCGAGTGATGTCGTAAGAAATTTATTGGGCTTTTCCAATGCTGCCGCTACTTCGGGAATATATTTTATCCCTGAAGTAAGATATGAAATTTCGCTGTCGCAACCGTTTTCTTCTTCATTTTTCAAAAGCAATCGGACAATATCGGGATACTCCTCCAAATTTGCGGGTTCTCCGCCTGCCGTGCTGACTTTGAGTTTTTTTGCAAATTTATTTTGCTTGTAAATCTCTTCCAAAATCGGATAAACATCATAAAAATCGGACTTTTTCGTTCCATTTTGTAAAAATTTTGCATATTTTAACCCCAAATTTGAGCAGTATATGCACCCGCAATTGCAATCTTGCCAATGGTCTATGTCCAAAATAGAAATTTTGCTTGTGTATTTCCATTTTTTCTTTTTAAGGTTGAAACAACCCTTGCAACCGTCCGGAATTTCTCGCTTTTCGATAACATTTCGTCTGATTTCGTCAATTTCGTTGAAATCAATTTTTGTCTTTTTCCCGTCAGGTCCGTTCAATTCGTAAAATATCAGCCCTTTTGTCCAAAAATTGCACGTAGAAATGTTAAAAGCGTGAAAATTCAGTCCGCCTTGCAAATATTCGCAACTCAAATACTCTTCGTCATCTTTATTGTTATAATTTGATTCTTCTGCCATTTTTTGCTCCGAGTTTGCTTTGAATTTTTTGAGTTTTATGCGGATTTTTTTATTAAATCAAAAATTTCTTTTACCGAATAAATGTCTTTTATCACGTGGATATTGCATTTGAGGGTATCTTTCAGGTCGTCGAGATGTTTCCCGTCCAAAAATTTGTTCGTATATGGAGAAAGCATTACGGACGGTATGACCAAATCGCTCGGTTTGACGGGCGTCATTGCGTCAACTAAATCCTGATAGCATATTAATCCCGCAACAGATATGTCCTTGCCGTAAAAATGCGGTTCGACTTTTACAATTTCAACCCTCAAATTTTCAATTTCAACAAGTTTTTTCTCAAAATCTTTTAATGTGTTATAAACTGATTTTGAAGCCCCAAAAGTCAATCGTAACGGCTTGTTGAGTTTCTTTGGCGATTTTTTAAATCTTTTTTCAAAATCATCTTTTAACAATCTCAAAGAACCGACGCCGTCTTCGATTTGTTCAAATCTTCCGTAATATTTTGCAGGTGGAACTTCCCTTTCCGCAATCAAATAAAACTCATCTGACAGGCAAACGGGGTATTTTTTCCTTTTTTTGTTAAATTCGTCCACAATTTCAATACACTTAATTGCTCTTTCTTTGTCAACTGTCTTGAGATGGTCTTTTCTGTATTGGGTAATTCCGACAGGAACAATCGCAACAGAGAGCAAAACAGATTTGAACTTATAAAGTTCTTCAAGAGTGTATTTTAACTCCTCTCCGTCATTGATATCGGGGCATAACACTATTTGTGCATGAAACGGAATGTCATTCTCCTGCAAAAATTTCAAATTGTCTTTAATCAGTGCCGCCTTTGGATTTCTGAGCATTTTTACCCGAAGTTCGGGCTTCATTGCATGCACGGAAACATATAACGGTCCGAGGTGCATCAAGGCAATCCTCTCTTTGTCCTTTTCCGTTAAGTTCGTCAACGTCACATAAGAGCCTTGTAAATATGACAATCGATAGTCATCGTCCTTGATATACAAGGTTTTTCGCATTCCGTCCGGTTGTCCGTCCACAAAGCAAAAAATACAATGATTTGTACAGGGTTTAATCCTGTCAAAAACTGCAGATTCAAATGTTACGCCCAAATCTTCGTCAAAATCTTTTTCGATTTCATATATCTCGGGTGTTCCGTCTGCGTGTTTGACCCACAAATTCAATTCTTCACAAGTCGTCAGGTAGTTGTAGTCTATATAATCCCTCGGAATTTGTCCGTTGATTTTTAAAATCTCGTCGCCTACTCCGATTTCAAGTTCTTCCGCTATTGAATTTTTTGCAACCTCGATGATTTTTGCGGGCATGTTACACCTTTAAATCCGTTAAAAATGAGGCAATCGCTTTTGTATTTTGAACACTTAATTTTGCCGTCTGTTTCTGAAAATCGTCTAATCCCGCATATTCGTCGTTTATAAGGTTGTTCGTCGTAATTTCATATAATTCAAGTGCTTTGAGGCAATGTTGTCTGAAATCTTCCTTGTCTTTGTGCGGTAAAGCCCCCATTGAGGCTATTCTTGTGTTAATTTCGCCCAAAAATACCGACGGATTTTCGCTGAAATCACTCATCATCAAGTCAACAAAGTATTTTCGCCCTTTGTCCGTAATTGAATAATAACTCGATTTTTTCCCGCCGTCCGACAAAATATCATTTACATTTAAAAATCCGTAACCCAAAAGTTTCTTCATACACGGGTGGATTGTTCCGTGACTCGGGTTCGTAAATGCTCCAAAATATTCCGAAATATGCTTTTTGACGGAATATATCGTCATTTCTCGCTTAGTTAAACAATATAAAATACAAATTTCACTCATAGAAAAATTGTATATCTAATCGATTTATTTTTCAAGTTTTCGGATAAAAATCACGATTTGATTTTTTATTGTGAAAAAAATAAAAAGTTCTTGAAAAACAAATACGGATTGTGCAACAATATAAACTATGAATGGGATAATAAAAAATCTGAATTTGGTTTATACGTTAGACGGTAAAATTTACATCAATTTGACTAATAAATGCTCAAATCGTTGTTTGTTTTGCATTAGAAATTTATCCGATGAAATTGAGGGAAAAAATCTTTGGTTAGACAATGAAAACTTTGATTTTTCGGCTGTAATTGACCAATTTAAAGATGTTATTTCAAAAAATCCCGATGCCAAAGAAGTTGTATTTTGCGGATTTGGCGAACCGCTCATTAAGTTTGATATGTTTTGTGAAGTATCGAAATTTATTAAAGAAAATTATCCTGATGTCAAAATTCGAGTAAACACAAACGGTCAGGCTAATTTAATTCATAAAAAAAATATTATCCCCAAACTTGCAAAGTATGCTGATGCTGTTTCAATCAGCCTTAATGCAGAAAATCAGGAAAAATACAATTTTGTATCTCAGCCTTCTGATAAGGAAAATGCCTATAATGCAGTTATTGAGTTTATCAAAGGTTGCGTAAAAGAAGGAATTGAAACATCGGCGTCTGTAGTTTCAGGGTTTGAAAAAGCCCCTGTTGACGTTGCCGAGTGCGAAAAAATTTGCCAATCTTTAGGTGCGAAATTCCGCAACAGAGAATGGTTACCAAAAGGTTATTAACAGTTCATATCATATATTTACAGAAAGGTAAAAATCATGGAACAAAACTTAGACAAAATAATGAAACCGAAATCGATTGCAGTTGTTGGTGCTTCAACAAAAGAACACACCATCGGTTCGGATATCATGAAAAGATTACAAGAATACAATTTCAACGGTAAAATCTTCCCGATTAACCCGAAAGGCGGAATTATCGAAGGATTACAAGCATATACTTCAGTTCTCGAAGTTCCTGAAGAAATTGATTTGGCAATTATCGTTGTAAACGCAAAATTCGTTTTGGCTACAATTGATCAATGCCACGAAAAAGGCATCAAAGGTCTTTGCGTAATTACGGCAGGTTTCAAAGAAACAGGCAAAGACGGTGCTGAACTTGAAAAACAACTTCTTTCAAAAGTTCGTGAATACGGTATGAGATGTGTAGGTCCTAACTGCTTAGGTGTTGTAAACACTAATCCTGAAGTCAGAATGGACGGCTGCTTCGCAGAATCACTCCCCGAAAGAGGACACATCGGTTTTGTTTCACAATCAGGTGCATTAGGCGGCGGTATTTTGAACATCTTGAAAGACTTGAATCTTGGTTTCGCTCAATTCATTTCAATCGGTAATCAAGCAGATGTTAACGCTGAAACAGCCCTTGAATATTGGGAAAACGAAAAAGACGTCGAACAAATTTTGCTTTATATGGAATCAATCCAAAACCCTGCAAACTTCAGAAAATTGGCAACAAGAATTTCAAAGAAAAAACCGATTTTGGCATTGAAGGCAGGACGTTCGGCAGCAGGTGCTTCTGCAGCATCATCACACACAGGCTCACTTGCCGGTGCCGATAAAGCAGCAAACGCACTTCTTATGCAATCAGGAGTTATCAGAGAATATTCTTTGAAAGATTTGTTCTCAACCGCAAAAGTTTTTGCTAACTGCCCGATTCCGCAAGGCGACAGAGTTGCAATCATCACAAACTCAGGCGGCCCCGGAATTATGGCAACTGATGCAGTTTGTGAATACGGTATGCAAATGGCAAAAATTACAGACGAAACAAAAGAAAAATTGAGAAGTTTCTTGCCTGCTGCAGCATCAGTTAAAAACCCGATTGATATGATTGCATCAGCACCGATTGAACACTACAAGCAAACACTTGAAACAGTTATCGCTGATGAAAACGTTGATATGATTATGGTTATCTACTTGCCGTTCTTGGGCTTGAAAGATATCGATGTTGCAAAAGCAGTCATGGAAATCAAGGCTGAACACCCTGAAAAACCTGTTATCGGTGTATTCATGACTAAGTCTGAGTTCTTCTCAACAT
>CAKVJR010000124.1 GCA_934754855.1 uncultured Candidatus Melainabacteria bacterium | reverse complement strand
ATATTAGCAAGTGTTGTAGCTTGGATTCAAAGCACAATCACAGCAATGGGACCTTGGGGAATTGCTCTTTTGATGGCGATTGAATCTTGCAACATTCCTCTCCCGAGCGAAGCAATTTTGCCTTTCGCAGGATTCATGGTAAGCAAGGGCATTTTTTCAATTCACACGGCGGCATTTTTCGGGGCAATCGGTTGCGTTTTAGGCTCAATTCCGTCATATTTACTCGGAAGTATCGGCGGCAGACCATTCATTGAAAAATACGGAAAATATTTTTTAATCAGCAAACACGACCTTGAAACAGCGGACAAATGGCAGAAAAAATGGGGTGATTGGGCATTTTTCATTTGCAGAATGTTGCCCGTTGTAAGAACATTTATTTCACTTCCTGCGGGCATTTTGAAAGCAAACTTGCCGAAATTTTTGGCATTCACATTTTTAGGCTCATTAATTTGGAGTTACTTCTTGGTTTACGTCGGAGTAAAATTGGGCGAAAATTTGGAAGTTTTAAAACACATTTGGCACAAACTTGACGCCGTAATTATTCTTGCGTGCGTAATTTTGTTTGTATTATACTTACGTCATCACTTCAAACATTTGAAAGAATCATAAGGAGAATTTAAATGAAAGTAAAAGTCTTAGCAAAAACAGGCGATAACCTTAACGCAACAGCGGCTGAAGCAGTTAAAGAAGTTAAAGAAAGAGCAGGAAAAGCAGGTCAATTTTTGAACTGGATTAAAGTTCTTCCCGAAAACCAATTGAAAAACTTGGATAACCTTTATGAAATGGCTCAAAAGGCAAAAGAAGGCGGATTTGAAGAACTCGCAATCCTTGGTATCGGCGGTTCAAGACACACAACCGAATCAATGATGACAATGCTCGGAATTAAAAATGTTCACTTCTTTTCATCAGTTGACCCCGTAAGTTTCAACAGATTTATTCAACCGTTAAACCTTGCAAAGACTAAGTTTATGGTCGTTTCAAAATCAGGCGGAACAATGGAAACGACAACAGCATACAACAAAGTTGACGAAATTTTGCGTCACACTTTCAAAACAGATAACGTTGCCAACAGATTTGTTGCAATGACTGACGTTTCACCCGAAAAAAGCAAACTCAGAAAAATCGTTGACGAAGGCAAAATCAACCTCTCAGGATTTGTTCATGACGATGTAGGCGGACGTTTCTCAATCTTTGACGATGCAACAATCTTCGCACTCGCATTTGCAGGCGTTGCAAAAGATGACGTCAGAAAAATGCTCGAATCATCATTGGCAGCACAAGAAGCATTCTTGAATGAAAATGTTGCTGAAAACCTCGCATTGCAACTCGCAACATTCAACGTAAACGCTTACAAAGCAGGCAAAAGAAAGCACTTTGTCGAATACTTCTCAGATGCATTTATGGGAACAACTCTTTGGGAAAAACAACTCAAAAACGAAAGTTTGAAAGCAAGAATTTCAACAGATACAAACGTTGGCCCCGGATATCTTCACTACAACGCTGAAGCAGACCTCGACGAAGCAAACGTTGATTCATTCTTCACTTTCGTAAATTACGAAAACGACGATAAAGTTACAAACGCAATCTTGGAAGGCGTTGTTGCTGCATACTCTGCTCAACACCCTGTTTCAAGAATTATTCTTGACGATTTGACATTGGAAAGCATCGCACAATTCGTTGAACTCAAACATTTTGAAACTATTTACACAGGTGACATTTTAAGACGTGAACTCAACCTCGTTACACCTATGGAAACTGCAATGCCGGAAGTTCTCCAACCGAACGTTGAAAAATATAAGGCTGAAGTAAGAAAAGCAATGGCAAAATAGTTTGGCAAAATATTTCAAAAGAATATTTCAAAAGGCGGTAGCAATACCGCCTTTTTGTTGCAAAAACTGAGCAAAATTTTAACCAGATTAAAAATACACAAAAAAAATCGGAACGACAGGATTTGAACCTGCGACCCCTACCACCCCAAGGTAGTGCGCTACCAAACTGCGCTACGTCCCGACTTTACTTTATTCAATTTTATCGTTCACCACGCAGTTTGGTTTTAATTGGAATTTGGCTCCGCTTCACTCGCCAAGTGCGTACGTCCCGATTTGTTTTATTTACTTTTTCAGAAATCCCGCAATTAAAACCACGAAATTCTCTGATACAATTATTATAAACGCTGAAAAGATTATTTCCAGTACTTTTTTTATTTTTTTTAAATTATTTTAATTTTTATTTTAATTTTTCGAGCAAAGGCACGATATTATTGAATTTCCAATAATTATTTTTCATCGGAAAATACCCGTCTTGAACGACGATAAACGCATAATCTTCGTTATTAATATGGCTGATATCAATATTTCCCCAACATGCCTCATCGCCGTCCGTCAATCTGTCACTCGGAACCATTATTGATTTCAAATCTTTTTGCGACACCATCAACGAGCGAGGCAAAGTTCCTTGGCAAGAATCAAAAATCAGGAAAGATTTTTTTGAATAATCGTCGTTATCGATTTTGACAATACCGACATTTTCGTTCACTTTGTTTGAAATATAATCGGAATATTTGCCGAATTGTAAACAGCCGACAAATTGGAGCAGACACTGAATAATTCCGCAGAAACAAGCAACAGCAATCACGTTATTGCAAAATCTGTCTTTATTAATATGTTTTCCGACAATATTAATCACCAAAATGCCGAAAACGACAACAATAAAAGCCGCAATGGCTATAGCGAACCCTCTTTGTCCGACAAACGGGTCACGAACGAATTTTGAAAATTCATAAATAGAGTAAATTGCGAAAACGGCAGCCAATGAACCGACAATACCGCTTATTTTGCCCAATTCTTTCTTTCTGATTAATGCATAAAGCAAGAACACCAGAGCGATTAAGGAAATAATCAAATCAGATGTCCAAAAATTTTCAAAAATGTTGCGAAATGCATTATCAAACGTCCAAATACAATCTTGAAAAGTCGGACAAGTATAGTCCTCAATTTTTGTAAAGAAAAAAGTCTTATAAAGCATATAACCCGCTGCAATCAACGAAGTCACAGAGATATATGATTTTACTTTCCAATGTTTTGTGTGACCTTTTAAGAGCAAAATTACCCCCGTAACACCCAACAAAATGCACGGAATAACCATATTTGGCGAAGATTGAAACATATACCCCGAAAGAGCAATCACCGCAAGGTAATCTAATTTATTAATTTTTTCTTCCGTCCAAAAATATTGCAAAAAGATAAAAAACATCGGAATCGAAATATACGTTGTATTAATCGGATAAATTGAAAAGGGGACAGTAAACATTGCATAAAACAACAACGCCAATGCCGCACAGCCGTACTGTTTTGTCCGTTTTGCAAACATAAAATTCAAAATAGTGACCGCAAAAGTCATAAACATACATGAAAATGTATAAAGATTTATTTTAGAAATAGGATTTTCGTCAAAAAACAATGAAAAACAATTGTACGGCAATGCCAACAAACGACTGCTAAAATTGTTGGGCAAAATTTCATGATAAAAGAAATATGATGTATAATTTGCCTGTTTTTGCAACACACTCATAAAAATCGTCGGTATATCAGAGAACAAGCCCCTGCAAACCGCAACTGAAAAAAACATTAATAATAATGAACAAAATCCAAATAACACTAATAGTGTTTTATTTTTTTCTAAAAAATTCTTATCTTCCATGTCAAATCCTCAAGTTTTTCAAAACAATTATAGCACTTTATAAAACATTTTATAAAAAGTAGTTAAAATCAGCAACATCAATATTTTTCTAATAAATATTTTTGTCGTATAATTTTAATGTAAAAAATACAGACAAGAGGACTCCGAAATGGAAACTTTAACAGGAAATCAGATAAGACAAGCGTTTATAGACTTTTTTAAAGATAAACACCAACACACGGTTGTTGAAAGTTCATCATTAATTCCGAACAATCCGACCGTATTGTTGACAACTGCGGGCATGTTGCAATTCATTCCGTATTATTTAGGATTGGAAAAACCGCCGTTTAATCCGCCGAGAGCAACGAGTTGCCAAAAATGTGCAAGAGCGGGCGGAAAAGACTCGGATATCGAAAATGTCGGCAGAACTCCCCGCCACCACACGTTTTTTGAAATGCTCGGAAATTTTGCATTCGGAGATTATTATAAAAAAGACGTAATTCCTTGGAGTTGGGATTTTGTCACAAATTACTTACATTTAGACCCGTCACGTCTTTGGATTACAATTTTTGAAAACGATGACGAATCTTTCAAAATTTGGACGGAAGATGTCGGTGTAGCCCCCGAAAGAGTTATCAGAAAAGGCAAAAAGGATAATTTCTGGGGACCTCCTGGGGCAACAGGTTCTTGCGGTCCTTGCTCGGAAATTCACTACGACCTCGGAGAAGACCTCAAATGCTCTGACGATTGCGGTATCGCAACTTGCGAATGCGACCGTTGGGTTGAAATTTGGAACTTGGTATTCACTGAACTTTTCCAAGATGAAGAAGGCAATCAAACACCTTTGGACAAGAAAAACGTTGATACGGGCATGGGACTTGAAAGAATTGCGATGGTTTGCCAAGGCAAACGCTCAACATTCGACACAGATTTACTTATGCCGATTGTAAACAAAGTTTGTGAAATTACGGGAGCAAAATACAAAGATAACGAAAAAACAGATGTTTCAATCAGAATTATCACAGACCACGCACGTTGCGTAACGTTTATGATTAATGACGGCGTTATCCCAGGAAACGAAGGCAGAAGTTATGTTTTGAGAATGATTTTGCGTCGTGCTTTAAGACACGGAAAAATCCTCGGCACAGAACTTCCGTTCCTTTACAAAATCGTTGATACAGTTATCGAAAACTACAAAGGTGCTTATCCCGATTTAGAAAAAAATGCCGAAAGAATTAAAGATACAATCAGAAAAGAAGAAGAAAGATTTAAGGTAACTTTGGACAGAGGTTACAAACTTCTTGAAGACCTTATGGCAGACGGCAAGGACATTTCAGGCGAAGATGCATTCAAGTTATACGACACCTTCGGCTTCCCGCTTGAATTGACAGTCGAAATCGTTGCAGAAAAGGGCTTAAAGGTTGATGTTGACGGCTTTAACAAAGCAATGTCCGAACAAAAAGAACGTGCAAAAGCAGCAACACAAAAAATCAGCCTTACTGACGACTTGGTTTACGTAAATATCGAAAACAAATTCGGAAGCACAAAATTCATCGGC
>CAKVJR010000123.1 GCA_934754855.1 uncultured Candidatus Melainabacteria bacterium | reverse complement strand
AATATAACATGCTGCAGCAAGTGAATACGCCGTACTGTTGCCTTTTTCTAGTCTTATAACTTTATCGAAACGGGCGATTGCCTCGGGATAAAGACCTTTTTTCATATAAACACGACCGAGATTCATTTGAACAATCGGAGCATGCGGCTGTAACATTGCCGATGTTTCAAGTTTATCGATTGCCTCGTCAAGATTTTCGTCCAAAGAAAGATTAACGCCCCAATTAACATAGGCAAGATAAGGAATTTGTCCCGTGCCTTCTGTTTTCTTAGAATAATCCGTCAGGGTGCTGTCAAATAATTTAATCTTTTCTTTCAGCGACTTGAGAAAATCTTTCATTCCGTTCTCCGTTGTTTCTTTTAGTCGTAACGCAATCAGTTATAATTAATATATCATATAAAGGTTTAAATACACAATTTCTATACATATTGTAAATAATTTAATTTTTTAAAAATTTCTGTTGATTTTGCAGATTTGTTATGCTTAAATTTAGGTACTGGCGATATGTTATCCTCAAAATGTATCGTTGCGGCAATGGCGGAATCCCGCCGTGGGGTCGAAATGGTCAAGTATTTCTCCCCAAGTTGTTACAGTAAAACAAGGAGAACCTTTAAATGGTTAAAATTAAACTTAAAAGAATGGGCTACAAAAGAAACCCTTTGTATAGAATTATTGTTATCAATGCAACTACAAAGCGTGACGGTGCAGCAATTCAACAATTAGGTCATTACAATCCGAAAACTAAAGAAATGAAACTTGACAAAGCGGCAGCACTCGATTGGATTTCAAAAGGTGCTCAACCGACTGATACAGTTAAGTATCTCATCAACAATGCTAACGAAGACGGTACTTTGAACTACAAAAAATCAACAGTTGAAAAATTGTCTAAAAAAGCATTGGCTAAGAAGGCTGAAGAAGAAGCAGCAGCAAAAGCGGCAGCGGCTGAATCAACCGAAGAAAAAGCAGAATAGTTTTTGGACTGAATTTTATGTGCCGCTTTCTCGTAAAGCGGCATTTTTAATAGGTATCTATGAAAAAAATCTTTGTTATTATTCCCGATAAACCGCCCTATTCTCTTTGTGCAAAAAGTTTTGCCAAAGGCTTTAAACATGCCGGTTTTTATATGGAAAAATCTGTTTCTTCCGAATTAGAAAACAATGATTTATTGAATTTTAAACCAGATTTTGTTCTCTGTTTCGATTTTACAGAATTAAGAGAGGGCTTGCTTGATGCGGTTTTTGAAATAAATCCGAATTGTATTTTTATTTTTGATATTTTAACAGCAATCAATCCGAAAACTCAAAAGAAAGACATCGCTTTTCTCAACAATTTTCAGAGCAAAAAGTTGGTTATAACAGCCGACAAGTCTAATTTGCCCGTGTTTGAAGATTCCGTTTATCTTCCTTGCGGTGTGAACATCAAAAAGTACAAAATGCCTTATGAAAAGTACAATCAGGGCATTTCGATTTTCTCAAATCCCGATGATATTAACAACTTGAAAATCATTACGGATTTGATTGCTCATTTCGGGAAAATTTCTCTGTTTGCGGACGAATTTGATTATTTGCACAGTTTGGAAAATGAGTTATGGGAAGAAATTAACAATCCCGAGATTAAAGAAAATTACCGTAAATCTTACTGTGGCGATGTTTCGAGCGAAAAAGAAAGAGCCAAAGCAATGTCAACGAGTTTTGTGAATGTCATTCCTTCTTCACATACCCCGCAAGGCGTTGATTTTACTGTCTTTGAAGTTATGGCATCGTCTGCGTTTGCAATTTGCGAGGAAACTCCCGAAGTTAAGCGGTTATTTGATGTCGGCAGAGAAATTGAAACTTATAAATATTCAAGAGAATTGATTGATAAAATCGAATTTTATCTTGAGCATCCGTCATTTGCGAGAACAATTGCCGATAACGCAAGAATGGCGGCTGTAAACAACCATTCCATACAAATCAGAGTCAGGAAAATTTTTGATATAATAAATGAAAAATTCAAAAAATAATCAGGAGTAATTATGAATAAAATTCTCGTAATTGATGATGATGAATCAGTTAACGAACTCGTAAAAATAAATTTGGAACTTGCTGGATATGAAGTTTTTTCAGCAACTGATGGGGTTAAAGGGTTTGCGATTGCAAAACAGGAAAAGCCCGATTTGATTGTGCTTGATGTTATGATGCCTGATGTTGACGGCTATACCGTTGCAAAAAGAATTCGAGAAAATGAAG
Source organism: uncultured Candidatus Melainabacteria bacterium (assembly GCA_934754855.1). GTDB lineage: Bacteria > Cyanobacteriota > Vampirovibrionia > Gastranaerophilales > Gastranaerophilaceae > RUG841. The sequence continues at coordinate 3,065 of CAKVJR010000123.1, read as the reverse complement.
AAATAAAAGACACTCCGATTATTATGTTGACCGCTCTCGGCATGCTCCAAGATAAGGCGAAAGGCTTTGATATCGGAGTTGACGATTATCTTGTAAAACCGTTTGAAATCGAGGAACTCAAGATGAGAGTTCGTGCTTTGCTCAAACGTTCCGATAAAATGCCAAAGTCCGCAACTACCCGTGAAATCTTGCAAATGGGCGATATTACTCTTATCCCCGAAACTTATTCGGTTGAAATTAACGGAAAATCCGCAAAAGTTACCCCGATTGAGTTTGATATTATAAATTTGCTCATGCAAAATTACGGAAACATGGTTTCCGGTGCAAAAATTTTGACCGACATTTGGGGCTATAACCCCGATGACGACGTTGAAACAATCCGTGTCCATATCCGCCATATCAGAACTAAATTAGATAAAATTTCGGGCGATAAACAATACATTGAAACCATATACGGCGGGGGTTACAGGCTTATTCCCGAAGGTATCGAAAAAAAGAAAAAGTAATAATTGAAAAAATCCTTATTTATTAATCGTTTTGGCTTTCGGGCATGCTCGAAAGCCTTTATTAATTAGTCTTATCAAGAATATTTAGTTTTATTTAATTTGTAAATTTTTTTGTAAAGTTCAAAATCGAGTTATAATTGCGTTTCAAAACTTGACAAGATTTGAAACTGTCTGAGGGGGTATATTACAGGGTGCATAAGTTTGAAATGTACGTCACGCAAGGGAAATCTCCAATTGTAAAAAATGTTGCGAAATTGTAAAAATTTGCAAAATCTCGGAAACTCATTGAGAGTCCTTGAAAGCGTTATTTGTGACAAAAGACTCGATAAATCCGTCCTTTAATATTGAGTGTCACTTGTACTATAATTTGAGAAATACCGATTAGATGTAAGTGTTTTAGGCATGCTCTCGGATTGATTTATGTAATTGGGAAATATTCCGTCAGAGGAATATAAGGAGAATTGAATGCAAAGTTCTGCAATGAATAATAGTAATTTTAACGAAAATAAACAACAAAATGATGTTTTGGCTAATGCTGTCAAAAAGATGGCTAATCCCTCGGATTTTACGCCTCAACTCCTTTTGGATATGCAAATATTAAACGAAAACAAAATTTGTATCGTTAAAAAAGACGGTACGCACGAAAAATTCAACATTCAAAAGATTATTAATGCTATTTCAAAATCTGCTGAAAGAATGTTGATTAAATTCAACGAAAATCAATTAAGACAAATTTGCAACATCGTAAAAGAACAAATTTTGCTCTTGAATAAAAACGATATTGATATTAAGGAAATCCATTTTATCGTTGAAACTGCACTTGATGCGGTAAGTCCGAAAGTTGCACAAAGTTACAGAAATTACAGAAACTATAAAACTGAATTTGTTCACATGTTGGATAAAGTTTACAGAGAAAGCCAAAAAATTATGTACATCGGCGACAAGGAAAACTCAAACGCCGACTCTGCTTTGGTTTCAACAAAACGTTCTTTGATTTTCAATCAATTGAATAAAGAACTTTATAAACAATTTTTCCTTAATGTTGACGAACTTCAAGCAATTCGTGACGGTTACATTTATATTCACGATATGTCAGCAAGACGTGACACGATGAACTGCTGTTTGTTCAATGTTGGTGAGGTTTTAAAAGGTGGCTTTGAAATGGGCAACCTTTGGTATAATGAACCGAAATCATTGGACGTTGCATTCGACGTAATCGGTGATATTGTTATGGCTGCTGCAAGCCAACAATACGGCGGTTTTACTGTTCCTGAAGTTGATAAACTTCTTGCTCCTTATGCACAAAGAACTTTTGACAGACAGTTGGAACGTTACGCTTGCATGGGCTTGTCACTTGAAAAGGCAAGAGAAGAAGCAGTCAAAGATGTTCAAAACGACTTTGAACAAGGTTTCCAAGGTTGGGAATACAAATTTAACACGGTTGCATCATCAAGAGGTGACTATCCGTTTATCACAATGACAATGGGCTTAGGCACAAGCGAATTTGAAAAAATGGCATCAATTACAATGCTCAGAATTCGTGAAAAAGGTCAAGGCAAAAAGAATAACAAAAAACCTGTTCTTTTCCCGAAAGTTGTCTTCTTGTATGATGAAGAACTCCACGGAGAAGGCAAACCGCTTTATGACGTTTATAAAGCAGGCGTTGAATGTTCAAAAAGAGCAATGTACCCTGATTGGTTGTCTTTGACAGGGGAGGGTTATGTTGCATCGATTTATAAAAAATATAAGAAAGTTATCTCACCGATGGGTTGCAGAGCGTTCTTGTCACCTTGGTTTGAACGTGGCGGAATGAAACCTGCAGATGAAAATGATGAACCAGTATTTGTCGGAAGATTTAACATCGGTGCTGTAAGTTTGCACTTGCCTATGATTTTGGCGAAAGCAAGAAAAGAAAGCAAAGATTTTTATGAAGTTCTTGATTACTATATGGAATTAATCAGAAAAATCCACATCAGAACTTATGAATATCTAGGAGAAATGAGAGCGTCTGTTAACCCGCTTGCTTATTGTGAAGGCGGATTTTACGGCGGACACTTGAAACCGCATGATAAAATTAAACCGATTTTGAAATCGGCAACTGCATCGTTATCACGGCATTGAACGAACTTCAAGAACTTTATAACGGAAAATCGCTCGTTGAAGATGGTCAATTTGCAATTGAAGTAATGGAATACATCAATAAAAAAATTAATGAGTATAAGGAAGAAGACGGTAATTTGTACGCAATTTACGGTACTCCTGCCGAAAGACTTTGCGGTTTGCAAGTTGAACAATTCAGAAACAAATACGGTATCCAAGAAAAAGTTTCTGACAGAGGATATGTTTCAAACTCATTCCACTGCCACGTAACTGAACACGTTACACCTATCCAAAAACAAGATCTTGAAAAGAGATTTTGGGATTTGTTTAATGGCGGTAAAATCCAATATGTAAAATATCCTATTTCTTATAATACGGAAGCGATTGAAACGCTTATCCACAGAGCAATGGACAAAGGTTTCTATGAAGGGGTAAACCTTTCATTGGCATATTGCGATG
>CAKVJR010000122.1 GCA_934754855.1 uncultured Candidatus Melainabacteria bacterium | reverse complement strand
GGGCAATATCGTGTAAGTGAGGAACCGTATATCATTCACCCTTGCGAAGTTGCACGGATTTTGACCGATTTAAGGGTTGATAAACACTTGATTATGGCTGCATTTTTGCACGATGTAATTGAAGATACCGATACAACTCCCGAACAAATTGAGGAACTTTTTGGCGAAGATGTCAAAAATCTCGTCGAGGGCGTTACGAAATTGAACAAATATCAGTTTAAATCGAAAGAGGAACGTCAGGCGGAAAGTTTCAGAAAAATGTTCGTTGCAATGGCGAAAGATGTTCGTGTAATTTTCCTCAAACTCGCCGACAGATTGCACAATATGCGGACATTGAACTATATGGCTCCCGCAAAACAACAGCGTATCGCTCAGGAAACTTTGGATATTTTTGCACCGCTTGCGGGCAGATTAGGTATCGGAAAAATTAAATCCGAACTTGAAGATTTGTCTTTGCGGTATTTGCAACCTGATAAATATTTTGAAATCGCTCAACTTGTCGCTCAAAAGAAAACAGAGCGTGAACAAACCGTAAATATGCTTATTGAAACGATTGCGGTCAATTTGAAACAAAATAAAATCGAAGCCGAAATTACAGGTCGTGCAAAGCATTATTACAGTATTTATAAGAAGATGAAACGGTTGAATATCGCATTCCATGACCTTTACGACGTTACGGCGGTTCGTATTATCGTAAATACCGTCAGAGAATGTTATGAGGTTTTGGGGCTTATTCACTCTCACTTTAAGCCAATTCCCGGAAGATTTAAGGACTACATTGCAATGCCGAAAGGTAACGGCTATAAGTCTTTGCACACCTCGGTTTTGGGACCTCGTCAGAAACCTTTGGAAGTTCAAATCAGAACAAAAGAAATGCACCATATCGCAGAATACGGGGTTGCAGCACACTGGAGATATAAGGAATCAGGCTCTGTTAAGGCTGATTCGACAACAGATTTGCAATATACTTTCATGCGAAAAATGCTTGAACTCGAACAGGAAAGTTCGGGGGCGGAAGATTTTGTCGAACACGTGAAAATGGATTTGTTCACAAATCAGGTATTCGTTTTCACACCGAAAGGCGACGTTTTCGATTTGCCGCTCGGTGCAACTCCTATCGATTTTGCGTTCAGAATTCACACTGATGTCGGTTATAAAACGACAGGCTGCCTGATTAACGGTCGTATCGGTCAACTTGATACAAAACTCAAAAACGGCGATATCGTTGAAATTACGACTTCTAAAAAGTCAGAGCCGAAAATGCATTGGCTCAATTTTGTCGTTACAAGACAGGCTCAATCAAAAATCCGTCAATGGTTTAGAAAACATAAACGAGATGAATATATTTCACTCGGCAAAAGTCTTATGGAAGCGGAACTTACCAAGGCTGTATTTGATGAAGTCGTCAAAAGCGGTGAACTTTTGAATATTGCAAAAACAATCAATTTGACCTCTGTTGATGATTTGCTCGCACTTTTGGGCAATGGCGAAATTTCGGCAATCAAGGTTATGAACAGACTTAAAGTCGATGTCCAAAAGAACGATGACCTCTCGCAATTTATGTCCCACAGCAAAATTCATTCTTGCAAACAGGAAATCATTGGTCTTGAAGATTTGATGTATCAACTTGCAAAATGTTGCCTGCCGCTCCCCGGAGAACCGATTGTCGGCGTAGTTACACGTGGCAAGGGCATTTCCGTTCACAGAAAAGATTGTAAATCACTTGAAACAGTACAACCTGAACGTCTTTTGGAAATTTCTTGGAACCCCGATGTCGTCAGCAACGGCAAAAAAACTTATATTTCCGCAATCAGAATTGATGTTGATGATAAAATCGGCATGTTAAAAGATATTTTGATGAAAATTACCGATTGTGATACAAATATTAATTACGCAAACGTTAAATCAAATACAAGCAAAAAGTTGGGCATCATTGAACTCGGACTTGAAGTCAGTTCAATCGAAAAATTGAATTACGTTATAAACCAACTTATGGCAATGGATTCTGTTAAGAGTATCAAAAGAGTTCCGATGAACTCAAATACCCGCCTTTACGTCCCGTCAGGTTCGAAGAAAAAATCTAAAAAATAATTTTTCTCAATTATCTCAAAAGAGCCTCTTTGTTTACTCAAAGAGGTTTTTTGTCGGCGTTTTGTTGATGTTTTGCATTGTTAAGATATATTACGCAAAATATATATAAAAAAGACAATTTTTTCGAGAAAAAAACGTTTATGAAAGAGTAAAGAGATAGATAATTAAAGGAGATATATACATGGCTCGTGTTTTGATTTCAATGCCGGAAGAATTTTTGAATAAGATTGATGGTGTTGCAGAAGGCGAAAATCGTTCGAGAAGCGAACTTATCAGAGAAGCACTCAGAACGTATATTAATAAACAACGAGTTCGTGAAAACGCATTGGCACAAAAGAACGCAGAAATTCTCGAAGAACTTTTGGGCTAATACGATTAAATTTAAAACGGCATACAATCAACGGTGATGGAGGTTGTATGCCTTTATTAAGTTTTGTGAATTGACTTTTAATTAAAAAGTCAATTTTTCGTGTAAAAAATACTTTATAAAAGTACGAGAGAGATAAACAAAGGACAACGAGATGGCAGCAGAATTAACAGCAGGAATGTTCGCAGGTGTTCAAATCACAGGCAACGATCCGAGAATGCGTTTTAGAAATTCTCAAGATCCTATCTATGTTGCATACGAATTCGTTGATAGCCAACCGCTTTCAAAATTGGCACAATCTTTTGTAAAAGATCAAATCAACGGAGTTATTAAGTTTATCTCAAAAATCGGCAAATAGTCCGAATAAAAAAGATTTTAAATTAACTCTCACTCTCAAAATTTTTTAAAACTCTCAAATTAAACTCTCACAACTCTCACAACTCTCACACTCTCAAAAAAATTCTCAGCCCTCATTATGAGGGCTTTTTTATTGAGGACTTCGTCCCCATAATAATAAGGATAAGGATTGATTGGTCGACTTTAGTCGACCAAGACAGTTCTTGTCATTCTGAGCGAAGCGAAGAATCTGTAAACTACATTTTATAATACGGTTTAAAATTATCGATTTTGTCGATTAAACCCTCAAAATTGCCGTCGAAAGTTATACATCTGTCGTCAACATACACCCAACAAGGCTCTTTGACATTTGTAATACCAACAATCAATTCACTCAATCCATTTTCGGAAATCCATTTTGATGCAAGATTTTTATCTCGTGTCGTAAAAATTTTCACCTGATAATTTTCTGATAAATCTTCTAAAAACTCTTTCGTCCCAACCTTTATCGGTGGAATGAAATCCTTGTCATAATTCCCTACATAGTCATTCAAAACCCCGTCCAAGTCTATTAAAATAGTCTTTTTTAATATTTTTTCTCCAAATATTGGACTAACAGTCCTGTAATTTTTATTAATTATACTCCAATATTGGAATATGAGTCAAGAAATACGACAAAGAATTGCTAATAACGTTAAAAAATTCAGGACAAATAAAAACTTAAAAAGAGAAGAATTGTCGCTGCTATTAGGTTTTGACAATTCATACATCAGCAAATTAGAGAGAAAATCGATTAATATCACGATAGACAAATTAGAACAAATTGCAAATATATTTGAAATAGATGTAATTGATTTGTTAAAGCAATAAAACGCAGCATTTCTAATATTTGTTTTGTCATTCTGAACCACCTGTGGCGAAGAATCTATGAAAAATTGCTGAAAACAGATATTTCGGGGACAAGCCCCTCAATATGACGATGAATGTATAAAGTTCTCCAATAAATGAGTAAACATTGGATTGTTTCGTCGTTATACTCCTCGTAATGATAATGAACATTTGTATGTATTCAATTACTGTCACTGCGAGGGCTTTACCCGTGGCAGAAGTAGGGTTGGCTTTAGCCGACCAAGTCAGTTCTTGTCATTCTGAGTGTAAGCGAAGAATCTATAAAATAAACGCATTAAAACAGATTCTTCGGACTTCGTCCTCAGAATGACGGTTTCAGAACTCTGTTTGTTCCTCAGTATGACAATAAATAAAAAAAGAGATGTCGAGGGGACATCTCTTTTTTATTTGAACATCAATTCTTTGCTGACTTTAAACTAATCTTATGATTAATGCAAATATCTCAAGTACAAATAAGCCGAACTTAATACGAGTGAAATCGATGTTGTCAAAACACCGTATTTCAAAAATCTCATAAATGAAATCGGGTATCCTTTTGATGCAGCCGTTTCGCTGACGAGAACGTTTGCGGCAGCACCGATAATTGTCAAGTTACCACCAAGGCAAGCACCCAATGACAATGCCCACCAAAGCGGGTGATGACCTTCTCCTGTGTATGGAATTGCGTGTTGTACCTGATCAATCAAAGGAGCCATTGTTGCTGTATAAGGAATATTGTCGATAATACCTGACAAAATACCTGAACCCCAAAGGATAAGCATTGTTGCAACATCAAGACTTCCGTGAGTCAAGTCTATCAATTTGTGCGCCAAGAAGTTGATACCGCCATTTGCCTCAAAACCGCCAATGATAATAAACAAGCCGATAAAGAAGAAAATCGTAAGCCATTCAACATCTTGATAAATTTCTTTCGGTTTTTCAAAGAGCAACAAGAAACTTGCACCCGCAACCGCAAAGACATAAGCGTCGATATGTGTGATATCGTGAGTTACAAATCCTGTAATAACAAGGATTAACGTGATTAAAGATCTAATCATCAAGCCTTTATTCTCAATTGTGTGAGAATTGTCGATATTTGCAATTTCTGCCATTTTTTCAGGAGTTGCTTTGAGATTTTTTCTGAATAAAAACGTCATAACTGAAATTACGACAAGTAAAATGATTGAAACAATCAAAGTCAATTCATTCAAGAAATCCATAAATGAAAGACCGGCTCTTGCTCCGATAATGATGTTCGGCGGATCACCAATCAACGTAGCAGTACCACCGATATTTGAAGCAAAAACTTCCGAAATCAAAAACGGAATAGGGTCAACGCCCAATTCTTTTGCAACAACAAATGTAATCGGCAACATAAGAACAACCGTTGTAACGTTATCCAAGAACGCTGACAAAACAGCCGTAATCAATGCCATCGTGAACAAAACAAGTTTCGGGTGTCCTTTTGTCATTTTCAAAACACTCAAAGCGAGCCATTTGAAAATACCGCTTTTACTTGAAATGTTAACGATAATCATCATACCGATTAACAAGAAAATTACATCAAACGAGATGTAATTGAAAATACCCTTAACATACTCCCCTGTAGCACTGTCGAGATG
>CAKVJR010000121.1 GCA_934754855.1 uncultured Candidatus Melainabacteria bacterium | reverse complement strand
AAATTCTCCGTGACAGAAAGGGTGTATGCCAAGATTTTGCACACTTTATGATTGCTTGTTTGCGGTCATTGGGCTTGTCTTGCGGATATATAAGCGGATATTTACACACACGAAGAGAAAATGAACAACCGAAATTAATCGGTGCAGATGCAACCCACGCTTGGGTTTTTGCATATTTGCCCGAGGTCGGTTTTTTGGAATTTGACCCCACAAATAACTGTGTGGCAGGCGAGGAACACATCATCGTCGGTCGTGGCAGGGATTTTGGGGACGTTAGCCCCTTGAAAGGAGTCATTACAGGGGGCGGACCGCACACGTTAAAAGTTGCGGTAAATGTAGAAGAAATCAAATAGAGGAGTGATTTCATGAAATTTGAAAACTATGATACTGAAGGATTTTTTGACGAACTCTTTTTTGACAATAATCAGCCTCGACCCTGTGCTGAAGCGTTAATTGACACAATTGAAGAATTGCCTGACGGCGAACTCCAACGCCGCCAAAAAACTGCTGAAGCCTCATTTATGGATACAGGCATTACTTTTGCCGTTTACGGCAACAAAGACGGTTCAGAAAAAATTATTCCGTTTGATGTAATCCCAAGAATTGTTGAAGCAAATGTTTGGGCAAAATTGGAAAGCGGCTTGAAGCAACGAACAGAAGCGATGAACTGCTTTTTGAACGATATTTACGGCGAACAAAAAATTCTGAGAGATAAAATTGTTCCCGAAGAATTAATCAAAACCTGCACGGCGTACCGAAAAGAATGCGAAGGATTTGTTCCTCCGAGAAAAATTTGGGCACACATTACGGGGACAGACCTCGTCCGTGACAAGGACGGAACTTTTTATGTTCTTGAGGACAATATGCGTTGTCCGAGCGGTGTTTCGTACGTTTTGCAAAACAGAAGAATTTTGAAACAAACATTCCCGAAAGTCTTTTCAAAATGTGCTATTCGACCTGTTGACGAGTATCCGACAAAACTTCGCAACATGCTCGAATATCTTATGCCAAATGTTGAGAAACCGAGAGCAGTCGTTTTGACCCCGGGAGTTTACAACTCGGCATATTACGAACATTCGTTTTTGAGCCAACAAATGGGTATTCCGCTCGTTTCCGGCAATGACCTTATTGTTAAAGATAATAAAGTTTATGCAAAAACAACCCAAGGTCTTTTGCAGGTTCACGTGATGTACCGTCGAATTGACGATGAATTCCTTGATCCGCTTACATTCAGACCTGATTCGCTTTTGGGCGTTCCGGGATTGTTTGAGGCATATCGTGCGGGAAATGTTGCACTCGCAAATGCTCCGGGGTGCGGAGTTGCGGACGACAAAGCAATTTACACGTTTGTTCCTGCCATTATCAAATATTATTTGGGTGAAGACAACATCATTCCGAATGTGCCAACATTTGTTTGCGAAGACCCTGTCAAAATGCAGCACGTTCTTGCAAACCTTGACAAAATGGTCGTTAAAGCCGTCAGCGAATCGGGCGGTTACGGAATGCTCGTCGGTCCTCACGCAACTCAACAGCAACGAGAAGAATTTAAGGAAAAAATCAAGGCAAATCCGAGAAATTATATTGCTCAACCGATGATTTCATTGAGCCGTGTACCGTCAATCGTCGATGACCATTTTGAGGGTCGTCACGTCGATTTAAGACCTTACATTATTCAAGGAAAAGACATTTACGTTCTCCCCGGCGGGTTGACAAGAGTTGCTCTCAAAAAAGGTTCTGTTGTTGTAAACAGTTCACAAGGCGGCGGCTGCAAAGATACTTGGGTTATTGCACCCGATAAAGGTGCTCCCGAACAAGGTCAAAGCCAACAATATATGCAACATCAACAACAACAGCAACAACAAGAAAGGAGAGAAATATGTTAAGCAGAGTAGCAGATTCTCTTTTTTGGATAAGCAGATACATCGAACGTGCCGAAAATATTGCAAGAAGTATTGACGTAAACCTTTGTCTTTTGCTCGATTTACCAGGGGAAGACAGACATTGGGACCCCGTAATTCAAACAGCGGGCTGCTCAAGAGATTTTTACCACAAATACGCAAAGGCAACGTCCGAGAACGTTATGGACTTTTTGACATTAGACACGGAAAATCCCGCAAGTATTATAAATTGCGTTTCGATTGCACGTGAAAATGCCCGTTGCATAAGAGAAACAATCACTTTGGAAATGTGGCTTTTGATTAACAAATTCTACCATCGACTTCACGAAAAAAATATCAAAGCGGAAATGCTCAACAATCCGCACGACTTTTTTACTGAAATCAAGGAATTTTGCCAACTTTACGTCGGTATTCAAGACGGAACGATGAGCCACAACGAGGGCTGGAACTTCGCTTGGCTCGGCAAAATGCTCGAACGAGCAGACCAAACATCAAGAATTTTGGACGTAAAATATTATATTTTGCTCCCCGACGTCAGCATGATTGGCATGTCGCTTGATACGGTGCAATGGACGGCGTTGCTTAAATCGGTCAGTGCGTTTGAAATGTTTAGAAAAACATACTCGTCCGTTACTCCGCAAAATGTTTCCGAATTTTTGCTTTTGAATAAAGAATTTCCACGTTCGGTTATGTACTGCCTTGAACACGCTGAAAGGGCTTTGAATAAAATTACGGAAACGAAATTCTCAAATAACGGCGAAAAAACGAAACGGGTTTTGGGCAAATTGAAGTCGCAACTTGAATATGCAACGATTGATGAAGTTATCGCAAAAGGCTTGCACGAAACGATTGACGACATTCAACTTCGACTTTCGCACGTCAATGCAGCAATCAGAAATGACTTTTTCGATTGTACCTGGCAGGTCTAAACCGTAATAAGATTTTTCAATTCTTCGTCATATTTCCGTGACGAAGAATTTTTTGCTTTTTTTAAATTTTGGAATTTTTTTATTATTTTCGTTATTCTATGCGAGCGAAGTGAAAATCAATCTCGACGAAGCAGTCCAATGTTTACTCATTCATCAAAAACGTAGGGTTGACTTTAGTCAACCAATATAATTCATGTCATTCTTAGAAACAAGTGGGCAGTAAACATACACCCACTACTTCTGTGGGTTATCAAAGCAAATAAAATCAATTCCGATTAAAACAAAAATTGAACCAAGACAGTTCTTGTTCTCGGTTTATTATCAAAGTCAACTAGGACAATTTGCTGCCAAGTTCCTAAGAATGGTGTTCCGTCAACAATCGGGATATTTTCAGAAGTTCCGATTAACGATGAACGCAAGTGAGCATAACCGTTTCCGTCTTGCCAAGTTTGATCGTGATAGTATTCTTTATTTACGGGAGCAAATTTTTCCAACGCTTCAGGCAAATCTCTCAAAAGCCCCGGTTCATACTCAATCGTCGTAATTGACGCAGTAGAGCCGATTACATAAATATGTGCGTTTGCCTCTTTAATCCCGTGTTTTTTGGTGAGTTCGACAATTTGTGACGTAATATCAACAATATCGGTAAAACCCTTTGTGCTAATACTGAATCTGTCTGTTACAATTGCCATATTTTATCCTCACACCTGTTTCAAACCTATAACTTTATTATCACATATAACAAACTCTTTGTAAATAAGAATTTAAACTTATTTGAAATAATCTTTTTTATTGCCAAAATTTGAAAATAAAGGTAAAATAGAAACATGCACCGAGCAAGGGCAGGCTTGTGCGGAATGAAATTATATGCCCGAGGAGAATCAAATGTATCAAGATGAAAAACTTATCTGCGAAGATTGCGGAAGTGAATTTGTATTTACTGCCGGAGAACAAGAATTTTACGCAGAAAAGGGACTCGTGAACAAACCCAAAAGATGTCCGGAATGCCGTAAATCACGTCGCCAAAATCAACGTGCGAAAAGAAAAATGTACGACGTTACCTGTTCGGATTGCGGTTGCCAAACTCAAGTACCTTTCAAACCGATTTCAGGCAAAGAAGTGTACTGCAAAGAATGTTACGCAAAACATCACGAATAAAAATACATTTAATATCTTAAAAGAAACGGGCGTCAATCGGCGTCCGTTTTTGCTTTTAGCAAAAATTTCGACAAAATTTTCAAACAAAAACAACCGTTTTACTGCTTTTGCATCAAATTTTTAAACCCTATTCCTTCGCTGTAAAGTTCAAGGAACAACCCTAATTCACGGGATTTATTTTCGGAATAAAGGAGTAAATCATATATTTTTTTTGCCTTGTCCGTTTCCCTGAAAATCTCAGCAGGCGTGTCGTTTGCCCAATTTTTTTCAACAGAAAATGATACCGCTCGCAAGTCATTTTTTTCAACACAATCGAAAAAGTCATCGATGTCTTTTTGCGTATTGTTAACGTCGGGAATTATGATAAATTTTGCTTTAACGTCATTTTTGTTTGCGGCGGATTTGGCGTAATTTTTTAAATTTTGCCAAACTTTATCAAAACAATCAACCCGTTTTATTTTTCTGTAAATTTCAGCAGAGCCTGAATCGACAGAAGTTACAATATCTACGGACTTATTTTTGAGTCCGTCTTCGATTGCTTTTGAATATTTAATGCCAGAGGTATTAATTCGGATAACCTTGAACCCGACTTCGATTAAAAGGTTTAAAATCTCGTCAAAATCTTTTAAAACGGTCGGTTCTCCGCCCCCAAAAGAAACAAAACTTCCATCAATAATTTTCAAAATGCCGTTTTCGTTCATATCTTTCAAAATCGGCAAAATGTCATAAGATTTTTGACGATTGTAAAATTCATGTTCTTGCCCCAAATCGCAGTAAATACAAGCAGAATTGCAGTTTGTCCAATGATTGAAAAGCAAACAATTTATGCTGTCATCGTCAACCCAATCACGCTCTTCCTGATAAATACAATTATGGCAGAAATCAGCCGTCTTACCGCTTTTTTGCAAATCGATTAAGGCACGTTTTTTTTCAAAAAGTTTCGCCCAATCGATTTTTTCGCCAAAATAATTATCGACTAAAACGTACTCTTCATAGCCTTGCAGCCAAGAAAAACAGCAAAGTACGATAGAATCAGGTCTAAAATCCAATCCCCCGTTAATCCAACTGCAACTTTTGTATCTCATAATTCTCCAATATTTCGACAAAATTATATCATTTTGAGAACTGTTTTTCAACGGTGCAATCAATTTGTTTCGTAGCAAAATCCGCATAAGGCTTGACCCTCTGTTCGTTTCTCACAATAACAGTTACCGCTTTCATTATTAATCTCAACAAATAATATCCCCGAAAACTCCCTTAAAACAACTTATTTCATTGTTTGTTAAGTTATATTAAGAATAATATATACAAAAAGACAATT
>CAKVJR010000120.1 GCA_934754855.1 uncultured Candidatus Melainabacteria bacterium | reverse complement strand
GGACAGTAAAAAACTTGATGACAAAATGATTATCAAGTTGTCTGCTCATATCAGGAACAATGCTCCGCATTCTGTTGTCGTAATTATGCCTGAAAAGTATAATGAACTTTATAATTCGTTTAAAAATTTGAATAAATTACTTGCTTGGGGGCATGCAAGGGCTATTGAAAATGTTTTGGCAAAACAGCCGTGCGAGTGTGCTTTGTCCGACAAATTTGCTGATGAGTCGTTGATTAAAAATGCACTTTTGAAAAACGGCAGAAGTATAAATCTTGAGCAGAGAGTTCGTGGGGAAAGTTACATTGGAGTTGCGGCTGCGTCGGTTATTGCTCGGGCTGAATTTGTCAAACGGTGCGGCGAATTGAGTAATAAATTCGGTTTTGAATTTCCCAAAGGGGCAAGTGATAAGGTCGTTTTGACCGCAAAAGAGTATGTTTCTAAATTCGGAAAAGAGAATTTGAAATACGTTGCAAAAACTCATTTCAAAACTGTTCAATCGCTTTAAAATATTTCGCAAAAAACGGCTAAATTGTAACAAACACTTGACAATCTGCCCAAAATAATATAATAAATTTATATGTCTTATAATCGAAAGGAACTGCGATGAATATTCCTGAAGGTCTTTTATGTGCAAAAACTAATGAGTATGTAAACGATTGCGGTGATTATTGTTTGGTGGGTTTGACGAATTTATTGCTCGATAAATTGGGCGATGTTATTTTTGTTGAATTCCCCGAGGTCGGTTCTTTTTACACTAAAAAAGAAGTATTTGCGACGGTTGAGGCAGATGCTGCCGCTACGGAACTTTATATGCCGATTGCGGGCAAAATTATTGAAATTAACCCTGCATTGTCGGAATCGTTGGACAGTTTGAACAATGAACCTCTTTCGGACGGTTGGCTTGTGAAAGTCGAACCTGCCGATTTTCAGGCTGATACTTACGATTTGGCTGATTATAACGACTATATCAGTGAAAATTCTTAGTTATGGTTAAAAATAAAAAAGATATAATTATAGCCGTTTCGCTTGCCGTTTTGCTTTTGGCAGTGTTTTTGTCAAGAATAAGCGGTTACTTGTTTATGGAAGTTTTACAAGAGGCGAAATTTGTCGGTGCTGCCATAAATATGGCTAATATTTTCGACATTTTTTCCCCTCAGTTGAACGGTACGGAATTTTTTGATGCGGCTCCGTTATATTATTTGTTTTTACATATCTCAAGTTTGATTTTTGGCGGTTTTACTGAGTTTTCAGCAAGAATTCCGTCTGTTTTGGTGTTTTTGGCAACATTTTTTATAACATATATCCTCGTCAGAAGAATGACAAACAAAATTTATGCCCTGATTGCCGCATTGACAACGACTTCCTCGGCGTTATTAATTTTGTTTTCAACAATTTCTTCTCCGTATATGCTATCCTCTTGCTTTTCAATCTGTGCAATACTTTCGGCAGTTACTTCAAATTTTTCAAACAACAAAAAACACAAACAGTGGTATTATTTCTGGTTTTGGGTTGGAATAACACTATCTGTGTTAACGGGCGGTTTAAGGGAAGTTTTGCTCCCTGTTTTGGTTGTTGTGCCCGTTGTGATTTTTTCAAGACGGAAGAGAGAATTTTTAAATCTTGCTAATTTTCTCCCCGGTGTTTTAATTTTGTTCGGAATGCTTTATGCAACGCTGATTTTGTCCTGCAAAATTCACGATTACGACATGTTTGTTTTCGTTCCTGAATTGTTGAGGAAAGTTTTTGTTATTGATTTTCCACCAAAACACTATTTGTGTCATTGCGAAAAATTCCTTCTTGCATTTGTTGTGGGAGTAATGCCTTGGCTATTTTCTTTGCTTGCTATGTTTGCATCATATTTTTCAAGAATTTTAAAATTTTTGAAAAATCGGCATTATTTTGCGGAATTTGAAATGACAAATGAGCGAAAGGTTTTTTGTATTTCTCTTTGGGCATTTTGTGTTTCTGCAATTTTGCTTATAATTTACCCTAAAAACAACTATGCAACGTTGGTTCCGATAATTTATTTCAGTTCAATGATGGTGTCGCATTATTGGTATAAACACATCGTTTCTGACAGACACAAACTTTCTGTTAACGTTTCATCGTTGATTTATTATTCTTTAATAGTGCTTGTGACTGTTGCGGCGGTTATTGTTTATTTCTTCTTCTCTCAAATTCAAAAAACTTATATCGAGTCTTTAATTCCTCCATTAATTATAATAACACTATTTGTGGCAATCCCCGGAATTATTGCGATTGTACTCAAACGTAAAGTTTTGAACTATTCTGTTCATATATTGTCGTCTGTTCTTTTCTTCTTTATTTTGACAGGCTTGCTTTTTAATTATGTCAATTCGTTTGGGGAAAACGATTTGGTTAATTTCTCGATTAAGGCGAAAAAAGACGGTGCAAGGCTTGCAACGTATGATATCCCGAATAAATATTCAATGGATTATTATTTTAAAGCCCCTGTTGTTTTTAACGGAAAAATGACGGCTGAGGAGATTTACAAAAATTACGGCGACACAACCGAAGTTTACTTGGTTTTGAAACTCGCTGATTTGGCTTATTTAGACAAATTTTTCGTTTATGAAATTATCGCAACGGGAAAACAATATTGCGAAATTACAAATATTAAATTTTTGCCGAAAGACGAAGTTAAAGCAAACCCTGAAGATGCACCTGTTGAGGGAAATTAGTCCTTATTCAGCATTTCTGCCAAATATTGTCCCGTGTAAGAATTTTCGCATAGTGCAACTTGTTCGGGAGTTCCTTGTGCAACAATAAAGCCGCCGTTTTCGCCCCCTTCGGGACCGAGATCGATTATGTGGTCGGCGATTTTAATGATGTCGAGGTTGTGTTCGATGATTAAAATCGTATTGCCGTTATCGGCTAATTTGTTGATAATTTTGATTAACTTGTCTAAATCAGCCCAATGCAAGCCGACAGAGGGTTCATCGAGCAAGTAGAGAGTTTTGCCCGTTGCTTTTTTGTTTAATTCGGCAGCAAGTTTAATTCTTTGTGCTTCACCGCCCGAGAGTGTGTCTGACGACTGTCCGAGTCTGATGTAGCCAAGACCGACGTCTTTCAAGGTTTGAAGTCGGTTTTGGATTTTCGGAATGTTCTCAAAAAATTCTATTGCTTCTGAAACGCTCATATTTAAAACATCAGAGATATCTTTGCCTTTGTATTTTACCTCTAAAGTTTCTCTGTTGTAGCGTTTGCCGCCGCAAACATCGCAGGTTACATAGACATCGGAGAGAAAACTCATCTCGATACGTTTTACGCCGTCGCCCTTGCAAGCCTCACAACGACCGCCTTTGACGTTAAAACTGAATCTGCCTTGTTTGTATCCTCGAACTCTTGCTTCTGTTGTTTTTGTGTAAAGTTCCCGAATGTGTGTGAAAACGTCTGTATATGTTGCGGGGTTTGAGCGGGGAGTTCTTCCGATTGGAGATTGGTCAATGTTTATGACTTTGTCAATATTTTCAAATCCGTCAATGCCGTCTATTCCTTGCGGTTTTGGGCGATTGCCGTGAATTTTGTGCATTGCATATTCATATATCAAATCGTTCATCAAGGTCGATTTGCCTGAACCGCTCAAGCCTGTAATGACGTTGATTTTTCCGAGCGGAATTTCGACGTCAATATCTTTTAAATTGTTCTTTTTTGCCCCTCGAACGACGAGTTTGTTTCCGTTTCCTTCCCGTCTGAATTTCGGGATTTCAATTTTTTTCCGTCCGCTGAGATAATCTCCCGTGAGGGAATTTTTGCATTTTTTTATATCGTTCAAACTTCCCTGACAAACAACATTTCCGCCGAGTTCGCCTGCATTAACACCAATATCGACAATGTAGTCGGCACTTCTTATTGTTTCTTCGTCGTGTTCGACAACAATCAGCGTATTTCCGAGATTGCGGAGTTTCATCATCGTTTTGATGAGCATATCGTTGTTGTATTGGTGAAGCCCGATTGACGGTTCGTCAAGAACGTACAAAACGCCCGTCAAGCCGCTTCCTATTTGGGTTGCAAGTCTTATTCTCTGAGCCTCGCCCCCTGATAGCGTACCTGCGGTTCTTGCACAGTCAAGATAGCCTAAACCCACGTCAAGCAAGAATTTTAGCCTTGCCATAATTTCCGTCAAAATTTGTTTTGAAATTTTTAAGTGATAATCAGAAAGTTCCAAAGAAAGTGACGAGAAAAACGAAAATGCGTCTTTAATTTGCATTTTGCAAATCTCATAGATGTTTTTTTCTCCAACCGTGACGGCAAGCGGAAATGGCTTTAATCTCGCTCCGTGACAGTCTTTACAAGGTATTGCAGACATGTATTTTTGAACATCGTCCCTGATTTCTTCCGAGGAAGATTCGTTGTATTTTTTCATAAAATACGGAATAACGCCGACGTACGGAATATAACGTTTTTCGAGGTATTGATTGTTAAAACTCATATATTCCATGTGAACACGTTTGCCGTCACTGCCGTAGAGAATGATTTTTTGATGTTCTTTCGGCAAATCTTTGAACGGTGTGTCCATATTTATGTCAAATTCTTTTGCAACGGAGTCTAAAATCTCGTGATAATAA
The DNA here is from genome assembly GCA_934754855.1 of uncultured Candidatus Melainabacteria bacterium. Taxonomy (GTDB): domain Bacteria; phylum Cyanobacteriota; class Vampirovibrionia; order Gastranaerophilales; family Gastranaerophilaceae; genus RUG841. The sequence continues at coordinate 728 of CAKVJR010000120.1, read as the reverse complement.
GGATTTCCCGTTCTTGCCCAAGGATAAATCGCTCCTTGATTTAAGGATTTTGTGTCGTCGGGAACGATTAAATCGGGGTTAATTTCAAAGTGAGCCCCCAATCCCGAGCAGGTCGGGCAAGCCCCGTAAGGTGCGTTAAAACTGAAAATTTTAGGGGTAATTTCTTCAAAACTTATATTACAATCGGGGCAAGATGCTTTTTCGCTGAAGATAGTGATTTTGCCGTTGTCATCGACATAGACTAATCCGTCCCCTTTTTGAAGTGCGAGTTGTACGCTATCAGTCAATCTCGAGGTAATTCCCTCTTTTATGATAAGTCTGTCGATAACAATTTCGATGTTGTGGCGAGAATTTTTATCAATTTTAATCTCTTCAAGTTCTGTTAAATTGATGATTTCGCCGTCAATTTTTACCCTTGCAAAACCCTCTGATTGAATGTTTTTAAGGGTATTTGCAAATTCGCCTTTTTTATCTCTGACGACAGGAGCGAGCAGCATTATTTTTGAGCCTTGCGGCATTGATATAATTTGGTCAACTATTTCATCGACAGTCTGCGGGACGACTTCCCGACCGCATTTCGGGCAGTGTGGAATACCGATTGTTGCAAACAATAATCTTAAAAAGTCGTAGATTTCAGTAACCGTTCCGACTGTCGAACGAGGGTTGTTGCTGGTTGATTTTTGGTCAATTGCAATTGCTGGAGAAAGCCCTTCAATGCTCTCTACATC